>SHYO01000041.1 GCA_009692745.1 Chloroflexota bacterium | reverse complement strand
GCTTCCCATCCGCGATATCGAACTGATAGAGATAACCATCACTACCCCCCAGCAAAACGGATTCGTGGAAGATGGTAGGACAGGATAAGAGATTGGCCTTGCCGCGATGGTAAGGCACCATATCCATCAGGGGCGTATCGCTGGTCTTACTTTGCCAGATACGCCGCCCGCTCAGCAAGTCGATGGCGTAGACATAGCCGTTGGCAGTAGAGGCAATAATGCGGTCTCTATGGACTGCCAGCCCGGCTGCCAGCTCGGAGGCCCTGTAATTCAGGCCGCTGGTGGCGCCGCTGGCCGGTCCATCGGCATATAAGGCCGGGGCCTGCCACAGCGTCTCGAAATCAGCCTACCAGCGACCCAACGTAGGCAACGCTGCCTAGCTCATCTCCCTTACGGATATGCCCAGCCTGCACCTGGCGAACGAAATCAATCGTCCCTGCCAGCCAGGGGCGCAAGGAAGCCGGCATCGACTCCAGATAACCCGGCTCCAGCATATAGTCCTTATCCATGCCGCTAGAATAGGAGCCCCAGCGGGAGTCAGTCGCCAAGCAACCGCCGTGCAGCGTTTCCCGTTTTAGCCCTTGGTGGTAGACGCCCTGGTGCAGCATGGTGTTATTGTAATAGACCGTTTCCCCCAATTTCAGCTCAGCCACCACCTGGCCCGGCATGTCGGCGCGCGGGTCGGTGCGCAGCGCCTCCAGCTCCTGGTCCGAGATCGGCCGCCGGTGGCTGCCGGGGACAAAGCGAAAGCAGCTATCCCCGTCATACAGCGGGCAATTCCACTGCACAAGCTGCTGGCGCCTATTGATAATTTCCATCTCTGCTTCACGGTTGGCATGTTTGTCCATGCCATCGCGGTGCCAGACCATAGCGCGATTATCTTCCCAATCCCCTAACAGGCAGTGCAGATATCCCCAGTGTACCTGGGGGCCGAGCATGTCGTGAATGGCCTGCATCACGATAGGCGAGGCCAGGTAATCGGCGAAAGCGCCGGGCTGGAGCTGGACGATATAGCGTCCTCCACCCTTGCCCCCATTGGCTGCCTTGACCTTGGCCGCCTCACCCTGGGAGGCAGCGCGTAACCTGTCCAGCAGCGCAAAGTCCAGCCCTTGCGTGATGACAAATCCCTCTTCCTTAAACTGCTTGATTTCCGTATCGGTTAGCATTTTTCTCCTGTTCCATATTCTTTACTTCGGGTAAGGTGGAATTTCATTGATACCAGATGGCCCGGCCATCAAACGTGAATACGCCGACGCCCTGATCTGTGACTAAAGGCGGTACGGTAATCGGTGCTCCATAGAAGTTTTTCTCCAACAGCTTCCCATCCGCGATATCGAACTGATAGAGATAACCATCGCTGCCCCCCAGCAAAACGGAACTCTGGTAGATGGTAGGACAGGATAAGAGATTGGCCTTGCCGCGATGGTAAGGCACCATATCCATCAAAGGGGCATCGCTGGTCTTACTTTGCCAGATGCGCCGCCCGCTCAGCAAATCGATAGCGTAGACATACCCGTTGGCAGTAGACGCGATGATGCGGTCACGATGGACCACCAGCCCGGCTGCCAGCTCGGACGCCATGTAATGCCGGCCGGTGGTGGCGCCACTGGCAGGACCATCGGCGTATAAGGCCGGTTCCTGCCACAGCGTCTGGGCGGTCTCGGCGTGGACCACCGCCAGGCGGTCGGCGATACCGGGGGTCACAATCAGATCGCCGGCCAGTACCGGGGAAGTGACTTCCGTCAGCCAGTAGCGGGGATAGCGCCCGGCATGGCCGGCCAGGCTGGCATCTACCCAATCCAGGCGCTTTTTCCAAAGGATATCGCCGAATTCCAGGTCCACCGCTACCAGGGATAGAGGGAAGGTTTGCAGATAGATCAGCTTGCCGGTATGGGCCAATGGCGAAAGGTAGTTAGCGGCGTCTGCGTTATCGGCCAGGCGGGGCCGGTTGTAGTGCCATAAGATCTCACCCGTGTGCAGGTCCAACGCGGTATGGCCAGTGCGATTGGCGATACAGACCCGGCCGTCGATCACTATCGGACGGGAGTAAAGCCAGCGGTCAGGAAAGGTGGGCAAATCGGTTTGCCAGAGGAGAGCCCCATCTGCCGGGTTGAATCCGTAGAGGCGGCCGGCCACGCTGGCAGCTACAGCGACGGCGCCCGGTTTATCCCCCGCCGCATCCCCCAGGGCAACACCATATTTAATCACGGAGTCGGTGGGGAGATGCCAGCGCACCTCTCCGGTCTGCTGGTCCAGGCACCAGACTCCGTAGTGTGCCGGCTTGCCGAAATCTCCGGCCGCCAGCAGGATGCGGCCCTGCCAGGCTTGCGCCTCCGCCCGGTGCAGGTTGCAGGGCAACTGCCTCTCCCAGGTCTTACCCAGGTGGTTTGCGTGGATGGCCGGGGGCGTGGTGGCCGCCACCTGCTCCTGACCCTGGGTTTTCAGGGGCCGTAGATCGATCTCAACGCGGTTGTCTGCCAGTTCCAGCAGGGCGTAGCTGCGGGGAGAGGTATCGTTGGGGCCCATGCTTAAGCTGGGGAGACCCACGATGGTGACACCCTGGGCTTGCAGGATGCGGGCGCAGTGGTATTGGCCGTGTAACAGCAGGAAGACGCCCGGGTGGCGGGCGACCTGCGCCAGGGAGGGACCATAGGTCTCCCTGGCCGCCTCGGGGTAGAGGCGCGGCGGATCATGGGTGATGATGATGATCTGCTTGTCCGCAGGCTGCCTGCTGAGGGCGGTCTCAAACCACCTGGTCTGCCGCACCCTGCTGCCCTGGCCTTCAAAATGAAGTTCCGGACAGAGGATAAAATGGTAGGGACCCCAATCGAAGCAGTATTGGTCCGGCCCCATCGTATTCAGGTAGTAGGCGTGGACCGTCTGGCGGTGGTCGCCGGCCGCCAGCCATTCCACCGTGGCATCGTGCGCGGCGAAGAGGGACACCGTTGGCACCGGCACCTGGTCGATGACCTGTTTGTAGGCTTGCAGGTCTTCCAGACGTCCCAGGTCGGTCAGATCCCCGGTCACGATCAGCAAGTCCGGTTGGCTTTGCGAGATCACCAGATCCAGGTCATAGGCGAGATCATCGGGCGAGACATAATGGGGCAGGTGGGCCACACCCAGGTGGGTATCCGTGACATGGGCGATGCGGAGCGGCCGCTTTTGCGTCTGGGTGGGATCAGGGGCCAGGCGGAAGATCACCGGCTGATCCTCATCTTCTGGAGAGGAAAATTGATGATAATAGGGCTGCTGCAGGCGCCATCCGGCCGGCGGGTTCACGAAGACAAAGGGATACTGCTGCAGATCAACCGGGATGGAAAAATGGCCCTGGGCATCTGTCAGAGTAAAGGTCTCGCCATTGGAGATACTGATATCCGCCATCGCCGCGCCGGTCTGTTGGTGGATGACAAAGCCGCTTGCCATAATCTGCTCCTCATAGGGAAAATTTGGAAAATTGTCCAACATAATCAGTTCGGACTTTGATTGTGTTACCTAATTGTGTTACCTATCAGGACATATAGCAGCCAGGCGCGGCAAAGCCTGCCGCGCCATCCGCTCCATTTCGGTAAATAACTGGTCGAACCGCGCCGGGTCTTGGGCGCCCTTGGTCGGATCATAGGTATCGACATAATCCTGACTGCCCTCGGCGATGAATTCGTAGAAGAGGTACATGCGATCCCGCACCTCTTCGCCCAGGCGGTCCAGCAGCTCGGCTCGCCTTTCCCGGTCGGCTACCAGGATCACGTCGGCCTGCCGTACCATAGCGGCGGCGGCATCGCTCCAGGGGGTGCGCTCAATCTTACCTGCAATCCCACGGGCATGCAAGGTTTCCTGGACCTGGCGCAATAACAGGTCCGCTTGGGGATACGCCTCGTGCGGCGCTGTGCCGCAGGAAAAGAATGTTACATCCAGACCTTGGGCGCGCGCCAGGCTTTCCAGGTAACGGTGGAACACCTGGCTGCGGGCGATATTGCCGTGGCAGACGATAGCTACATGCAAAGCACACATCGTTTCCCAACTTGAAGTTTGTTAACCGTGTTTTGGTAGATCAGAAAACCAGGTTTCTACAAATTCATCGACCGTCATAGGCCTGCTTTAATATTTTAACATCAATTTTATGCATTTTGAGCATGGCTTCCATGACTCTTTGCGCTTTCTCAGGGTCCTTGTCACCCATCATCTCGCCTAAAGCCCTGGGGACGATTTGCCAGGACAGGCCAAATTTGTCCTTAAGCCAGCCACACTGACTTTCTTCTCCGCCTGCGGTAAGCTTTTCCCACAAATCGTCTACTTCTTCCTGCGTCTCGCAGTCCACTAGGAAGGATATGGCTTCCGTGAATTTGAATTCTGGGCCACCGTTTAGAGCCATGAATTCTTGTCCATTGAGCTGGAAGGTCGCGGTCATGACCATTCCCGGCTGTCCAGGCCCTGCTTCTCCATAGCGCGTCATGCTCAAAATTTTTGAGTTTTTAAAAATAGAGGTATAAAGATTAATGGCTTCTTCCGCATTATTGTTGAACCATAAGAACGGAGTGATTTTTTGCATTTCGTCTTGCCTTTCTGTTCGATAGATCTAGGGTATTCATGGCTCAATCATAACGCGAACATTAGTTCTAGTCCAATTATCCTGCCGGTTTCACCTCAATGCCAATCTTGGCGAAGATCTTCTGCTTGATCTGGGCGTCGTATACCTTCCACTTCATCTGGCGATACTCTTCGTTATTGTCCCCTGACAGGAATCCGATGGGAATCTCAAACCCGCCGGCCGACATCTTCCCGCCGCCGAAGTACCCCCCGGCGGCATTTTTGCCAAATACTTGTTTAATGAAATCGTCCGGGTCGATGGTGATTTTCGACGTGCGCATCGAACCGACCAGCTTTCCCTCCTGATTGCTGCCCGTCACGATACCGTATACAATCGCCGTGTGTACATTCTCCTCCGTCAACAGGAAATCCGCCGCTTGGAGAATGGCGTCCCGGTCATCGGCGCGCAAGTAACCGATACCGGCGATGGAGTAACTCTCCGTAATTGTGCGGTTGCCCAGGGCCCGGTAAATCACCTCCATTGTCTGGCGGGTGCGCGCCTGGTTAATAATCTGGCCGTAAATGTCGGCGTCCCGGAATTGGCTCAAGAAGGCCGCCGCCTCTAAATCCTTCGGCCCGGCGCGCACGAAATCTCCGGTGTCGGTCATAATCCCATGCAGCAGCGCGGTGGCGGCTACCATGTGCTCCCGGTGGGATTTATCCATGTGTACCGGTCCATTTTTCAGATATTCGGCATAGATGGTCGCCGTCGCTCCCGTGTGGCGGATATCGGCAAACTCCGGTTTCAGCCGCTCCTGTAACTCATGGTGATCTACTACCAGTAACACGGGCACACCCGCCTTCTCCAGCGCTTCGGTGATTTCCCTGGCCGTCGTCCCCTGGTTGTCCACAAAGATTGAGCAGTTATACTGTTTAAAATCAATTTCCGGATCATAATGCAGCAGCGGGATTTCCAGCAGCCTCACCAGCGCTAGATTTTGCGGGTGGCTAATCCGCTCACTATACAGAATATCTACCCGGATATCGAAAGCGCTACTAATCAAGCGGTGAGCATATGCGGCAGAAATCGCATCTGGGTCGGGATAATCCTGGATCACGACCGCGTGGTGTTCTCCTTTACGCGCCTCCAAAACTTTCCCGATATCAAATCCCCGCTGCGCTGCTGCGGCGCTCTGCTCCGGCGGCTGCTCTTGCGTCTTTTGGCCATTTTGCCCTTTGCCATCCATCGATACGCTCCTTGTGGATGAGAAATACGGTTGCCCGGCCCTTTTAGTCTGCCCCGGCCATAAAGCGCTTCAAATGTTCATTCCAGCCGGAGATCACCCGCTCTTCTGCGTTAACCGCATCTAAGCGCAAACCGAACACTTGTGCCATCTCGCGCAATGCTGCTTGGGCCTTTCGTACTGTTTCACCACCATGCTCTGCTCTCAGCACGTCCTGCGCCAGCTTTTCCATAATCTGCAGCCCTTGCGGCGCCTGCAAATCGTTATCCATTACCGCTACGAAAGTCTGCCGCGCTGCCGCCGTATCTGGCTGCCCACTGCTATCGCACTCTTGGGCAGGCGCAGAACGCAGAGTTACCGCCTGGCGCAGCGTCTCCGCCATCTGGTTCGCCCGCCACAGCTCCGCCAGGTCATGGCTCCATGCTTGCCGGTAATGGTGTCCAGCCAGGTAGATGCGCAAGGCATCCGGCGACCAATTATTCAACAAATCCCGCACCATCACCAGGTTCCCCAGCGATTTACTCATTTTCTCCCCTTCGTGCCGCACCATCGCCGTGTGCAGCCAATAGCGTACAAAGGGTTCCACCGCGGTACTATTCTCCGCCTGCGCGATCTCGCACTCGTGGTGCGGGAATATCAAGTCCGCCCCGCCGCCGTGTAAGTCCACCTGCTGCCCCAAGAAGTAGGTCGACATGGTAGAACATTCAATATGCCATCCCGGCCGCCCCGATCCCCAGGGGCTTTGCCACGCCGGTTCTCCCGCCGCTTGCGCCTGCCACAGCACAAAATCCAGCGGGTCCTGCTTGCGCGGGTCATCGGGGTGGTTGCCCCGCTCGTTGGCCACCGGCAGCATCTCGTCGCGTGGTATATGGCTCAGCTTGCCGAACTCCGGCCAATGGTCTACGTGGAAATAGATGTTGCCCTGCGACAAATACGCTACCCCCGCATCCACCAACCGCTGCACACTGGCAGTGATTTGCGGCATGACATCCGTCGCGCGCGGATAGTGGTCAGGCGGGCGCACGTTCAGCGCCTGCATATCGCGGATAAAGTGAGCGGTCCAGCGGTTGCCCACCGTGCGCCAGTCCATCCCCACCTCTTTCGCCTTGCGTAGAATATCATCATCGATATCCGTCACATTCTGCACATAGCGTACCTGGTGTCTCTGAAATTCCAGGTAGCGGACCAGAATATCATATACCGTATAGGTAAACGCATGTCCTAGATGGGTCGTATCGTAGGGTGTGATGCCGCACACATACAGCGTTATCGGCCGGTCCGGCAGGGTAAACGCTTCCATCCGCTGCGTCAGGGTGTTGTAAAGTTGCATGGTCAATCAAAATCCTCTCTGGTGATCTACCAGGTTCAATCTTCAAAGAATTATACACGCACCTGCCATTGGAGCAAGAGCTTTACCTTGAGGGTTTGACAGCCCCTGCTGCGGGTGCTAAAATCGTCAGGCATATTAAGCGGTGACGCTCGACCCATCAGTTTGCTACCACTGACGAGGACCGTTACAGATGTCCAAACGTGTAAGTCTCTTTGTGACCTGCCTCACCGACCTTTTCTTTCCCGAAGTGGGCGAAGACATGGTACGCTTGCTGCGTCGCCTGGACCTCAGCGTCGATTTTCCGCGCAACCAGACCTGTTGTGGCCAGCCGGCCTTTAATAGTGGCTTCAAGCAAGATTCCAGTATGTTAGCGCGCCATTTCCTGGAAGTCTTCGAAGACGCCGAGGTGATCGTCACGCCCTCCGGCTCTTGCGCCACCATGGTAAAAAAGGAGTATGTACACCTCTTCGACCACGACCCAGTCTACCGGGCGCGTATCAAAGCTGTGGCGGAACGCACCTTCGAATTTTCGGAGTTCCTGGTGGATTTTCTGGGTATCGAAGATGTCGGCGCCGCCTACCAGGGGCGGGTCACCTACCACGATGCCTGCCATATGGCGCGCGCGTTGGACCTGCGCGACGAGCCGCGCAAGCTGCTCAGCCATGTACGCGGCCTGGAGCTGGTTGAAATGGATCGACCTGATTGGTGCTGTGGCTTTGGCGGCAGCTTTAGTGTGCGCCTGCCCGATATTTCCGGCGCCATGCTCAACGAAAAATTACGCCGTATCATGGCTACCGGCGTGGATACGGTGGTGACCAGCGATGCCGGCTGTATTATGCATATGGCCGGCGGCGCTTCCCGCCAGGGTAAGCCGCTGCGCTTCTTACACCTGGCCCGCATCCTGGCCGGAGAGGTAGCCTGATGGCCCACCTGCCCAAGCTCTCTTTCGACCGGCGGGTTGACAAAGCCCTGCATGATCCCAATCTTCAGCTCGCTCTGGGGAAATCCTCCGACCGTTTCCTTTCCGCGCGAGAACAGGCTCTGGCCGAATTCGGCCGGGAATTCTACAGCTCCGAGGCGCTGCGAGACCGGGGACGCCAGATCCGCCAGGACGTCTTGGACCACCTGGACGCCTATCTCCCCAAATTATCCGATGCAGCGCAGCGTAATGGCACCCAAGTCCACTGGGCCATCACCGCCGCCGATGCCACCCGCATCGTCATAGATATTGCCCAATCTCACGGCGTTACCATGGTGGCCAAGTCCAAATCTATGGTAACTGAAGAGATGGATTTGAACCATGCGTTGGAAGCCGCAGGCATCGAGCCGGTCGAAACTGACCTGGGCGAGTGGATTGTCCAATTGGCTGGAGAAACACCCTCGCATATCATTGCCCCAGCCGTGCATAAAACCAAGGCGCAAATTGTCGAGTTGTTCGAGCATACCCTACAGCGCAAGATTCCCGATGATATCCCGGCCATGACAGCTTTGGCGCGAGAGGCCTTGCGCCCAAAATTCCTGCAGGCCGGCATGGGGCTCAGCGGTGTAAATTTCGCCATCGCCGAAACCGGCACATTGGTGACCGTCTCAAACGAAGGCAACGCGCGTTTGGTGACTACTGTGCCTAAGATTCACGTGGCCGTCATGGGCATCGAGAAGGTTTGTCCCACCTGGGATGATTTTGCTGTGCTGATCCAGCTTCTGCCCCGCAGCGCCACCGGGCAGAAACTGAGCACCTATACCCATTTCATCTCCGGCCCGCGCCGCCCAGGCGAACCCGATGGTCCCGACGAGGTACACCTGATTATCGTGGACAATGGGCGCAGCGCGCTTCTCGGTACCGCGTTTGAAGAGTCGCTGATGTGCATTCGTTGCGGCGCTTGCCTGAATGCCTGCCCGGTATATCGCCAGATCGGCGGCCATGCCTACGGTGGCGTATATTCCGGCCCGATTGGCGCGGTGCAGACGCCCTTGCTGCAAGGCTTTGAACATTTTCGCGAGCTGCCCCATGCCTCGACGCTCTGCGGCGCCTGCCTGGATGCCTGCCCCGTGAAGATCGATATCCCGCGCATGTTGCTCGATCTGCGCACGGAAGAGGCGGAGAAAGGCGAAGGCTTTGCCGGGAAAGCGCGCGCCCCCTGGCTGGAGCGTTTGGTTTTCTTCCTCTTTGGCTATTTCTTACGCTTTGCCTGGCTCTATCGTGTAGGATCTCGCCTGGGATATTGGCTGATGCGCCCCTTTGCCAGAAATGGCCGAGCCCGGTGGCTGCCGTTTCCCGTCTCGCGTTGGACCAAGAATCGGGATTTTCCGGCCATGGCCGCGCGCCCTTTTCATGCGCGTTGGCAGGATATAGGCTAGTGGACCAGCAAAGATAGTGAATCGGCAGAAATCGTGCGGTTAAAAACCGCACCTACTGGCTATAGTTGTCGGGCCGACGGAAGAGATTTCTGTATGTAGTGTAATTCGGTGGTAGGGTGCGGTGCTTATTTTTATCAGAGGAGTACATTATGAATTTTCCCAGTATGCGTGTAGATGGCAAAATCGCCCTGGTCACCGGGGCAGGCAGTGGCTTAGGTCAAGCGTTTGCCATTGCTCTAGCTCAAAATGGCGCCGATGTGATCATTACTGAACTGCCCGGTAAAGAATCTATTGCAGAGGAGACTGCCTCTCAAATTCGGGATGCCGGGCGCCGCGCTATGATCGTGCCGCTGGATGTGACCCGCGTCTCCATGATCCGTGAGACAGTTGACCGGGTAGTGAAGGACTGGGGCAGGGTAGATATCCTGGTGAATAACGCCGGTATCAATATTCCGCGCTGGGCGGTAGATGTCAGCGAAGACGATTGGGACAAGGTGCTAGATGTCGATCTCAAAGGCACCTTCTTTATGTGCCAGGCGGTAGCCAAAGCCAGTATGATTCCCCAAAATTACGGCAAGATTATTAACATTGCCTCCATCATGGGGGTGACCGGCTTTTACTACCGGGCGGCTTACTGTTCGGCGAAGGCCGGAGTCGTGAACCTCTCCCGCGTCCTGGCAGTCGAATGGGCGACCCACAAAATCCGGGTCAACGCCATTGGCCCGACCTTTATCCATACTCCTCTGACGGCGCCCATGTTTGCCGATAAGAATTTCTACGATGAAGTGATGCGCCGCATGCCCTTGGGCGAGATTGGCAAGCCCGAGGATGTGGTCGGCGCAGTCCTATACCTGGCCTGTCCGGCCTCGGACCTGGTGACGGGCCATTGCTTATTGGTTGATGGCGGTTGGATGGCGTGGTGACCTTTATGTAACGTTTAAGGAGGAGAGCTGTGGCCAAATATGCGTTCGCTAGTAGCACCTTGACGGTTGTTACGGCCGTCATTCATCTCTACCTGGGCCTGACCCAAAATATGCCCATGTTCATCGTAAATGGCCTGGGATACCTGGCGCTGCTGGGCGCGCTCACCTTGCCGCTGCCCCAATTAGCAGGTCGTCAAAAAACGATCACCTGGTTACTCATGGGATTTGCCGCCGTGACCCTTGTGCTTTGGCTTATTCTTGGGGCGCGCAATCCGCTGGCCTATTTTGATAAGCTGGTAGAGGCGCTCCTGATCATTATACTATGGATGCAGATCCGTGATTCAAAGGTCACAGCCTAATCCCACTAAACATCTATTGCTATGGTGGCAGACCCGCTATCAAGATCTCCTGGCCCTGGCGGCATATGCCGGGCTAGCCGCCCTATTTTATGCCCCTTTACTGCTCCGCCAACGCTTCTTGCCACCCGGTGACTTTACTTACCATTTTTTGCCCTTCAGTGTTTTCCAACAACATGAACTGGCGGCCGGCCGGCTCCCCTTATGGAATCCCTATACGTATGCTGGCCATCCCTTTCTGGCCGACGTACAGGCCGCTGTCTTCTACCCCCTGAGTAATCTTTTATTGCTGCTGACGCTTCCCTGGTCTTCTGCGGCAGGGCGGCTTTATTTTCTGCAGGCCGAAGCTGCGCTACACCTGGCACTGGCCGGTTTCTTTACGTACTTGTTGGTGCGCACTTTGACAGGTGAGCGTTGGGCCGCCTTCCTGGCCGGTACGATCTTTGCCTTTTCCGGCTATCTTACCGGCTATCCGCCGCTACAACTGGCGATCTTACGGACCGCGATTTGGCTGCCTTTGATCCTTTGGATACTCTACTTAGCCGCCGCTAGAAACAGTGAAAGCGACCGGAACCGCTGGATACTCTGGATAGCAGCGGCCATCGCCTATGCCTGTGCCTTTCTGGCCGGACATTCCCAAACATTCCTGCATTTGAGTTATGTGGTAGCCGCCTGGCTCGCGATATTATGCTGCGCCGGCTGGCAGCGGGTTAAAGGTGATCGCGCGGCTCAATTCCGGCTATGGCTGGGAATTTTACTCTTTTATGCGCTTTTCCTGTTGCTGGTGGCAGCGCAGCTTCTGCCGAGCCTGGAGTTTAGCCGCCTTACGATCCGGGCGAACTTGGATTATACCGCTGCCAGTGGTGGCTTCCCACTGCAGGATACCTGGCAGCTCTTATTCCCCAATTTGCTTTCGTTCTTCTCCCCATTGTATATCGGTATCGTGGGGTTCGGTTTGGCTCTGTTTGCCCTGGCCGGAGTGGGCTTGGGCAGATTCCTGCAACCTGGCAACGAATTCCTTCCTGCCCGCTCTGAAGGTCTGCTCATCTCCTATAGAACGGGTGTGACTTTTTTCGGCGTCCTGGCCTTACTTTCCCTGTTGGTTTCCTATGGCGGGAATAGCTTCCTCTATCCAGTGCTTTACCGCTGGGCGCCGGGCTGGAACCTCTTTCGCGGACAGGAGCGGGCCGCCTTCGTGGTGGCGTTGGCAGGCAGCATTTTGGCAGGATATGGCGCCGCTTTGCTACGCTATGCCCCGATCATTTGGCGTAAGTGGTTTACCATTGGCTGGGCCGTCTCCCTGATCGGAGCTACGATTGTCTTTACCCTGATTTGGCAGTCTAGCGGGAAGTCCGGCGCGGCACAGGCGCCATTCGTGATAGTGGCCGCGAAAACAGGTGGCATAGCCTTACTCTTTGGCGTACTTTTCTGGCAGCGGCGCCTTGACCGGTGGTTGATGCCGCTGCTCTTGACCTGCGCTATTTTGGATCTCTTCAGTGTAAACTATGGTACAAACCTCAATACCACAAATACGGTACGCGATAGTGTAGGCTTACCGGAAATTGGGGCGCTGCAGGCCCAGATCCGCCAGGAGGCCCAGGATGCGCCCAATTTGCCCGGCAGGGTGGCAAACGAATATCGCGTTTACGAGGACTATGGTATGCTGGCATCCTTGGAGGGACATACCGATATAGAAGATACGGGTGGCAGCAGTCCACTGCTGTTGGCTCGCTATGCCGCCCTGTTCAAGGATTTCCCGCGAGATCGCGCCTGGCGCCTGGCTGGCGTAGGATATTTTCTGACATGGGCGCGGGATATCGCGGAACCTCACACATTGATCGGTGAGTTTCCGCAAGCGCAAGATACCACCTACTTGCATCAACTGATATCTTCCCACCCCCGCGCTTGGGTGGTGGATCAAGTGCAGCTTGAGCCGGAAACCGGGGCCGTCGATCTACTGGCGGATAAAACCTTCGATTTAAATCGGATGGCTCTGGTTTCCCCAGACAGTTGTTGCCCGGGGATGAGCCCAAATACATCACCTGCCGCACTGCAGCAGATGCATATCTTGGCTGCTCCAGGCCATAACAACATAAATTTACAGCGTCTTACACCGAACCGGATACGCGCCGAGGTTGAAAGTGAGCAGGGCGGCATGCTGGTCATCAGTGAAAATTGGATGCCGGGCTGGAGCGCCACCATCAATTCTATTCAACCGGCAACGCAACAGCCCCAGACAAACACCTTCCCCGTCATGCGCACCGACTATACCTTTATCGGCATCCCGCTCGCTGCGGGCAAATCTACTATTGACTTGGTTTACTGGCCGGATAGCATCCGTATTGGCGTGGTCATTAGCGGCGCGACCCTGGCGCTGCTGATCTTGTACGCCCTATGGCAATATTTCACTGCTAAACGTGGAGGTAGGCATCATGTGCGCTGAATCCTCTCCTATGAGCGCCGAACAAGCTGTGGGCCTGGCGGCACGCCTCGACCGCTGGCACACAGCGCAACTGCCGGAGCGAAAACAGATTGTGGCCCACCTGCTCTTGCGACCGGGGCAATGGGTGTTGGATGCTGGTTGCGGCAACGGGGTTTTCTTATCCGAGCTGGCCCGCGCTATTGGCCCTACAGGTAAAGTGGTGGGTGTGGATCAATCTGCGCCGTTGCTCAATTTGGCGCAGAAAAAGATCGCAGATCTGCCGTATTCCCACCTGGTGGAATTAAAAGAGGCAGATCTTTACCATCTTCCCTTTCCAGCAGCTACTTTCGACCTTGTCTGGATTGCCAGTACTCTCCATGGCCAGGATCAGCCGCTGGCGGTGCTGCAGGAGTTGAAGCGCGTGGCCCGGCCCGGTGGGCAGGTAGTGGCGCTAGATACGGACTACACGCGCCGTATCTTCTTGCCACTGGAACCGGCTCTGGAGCAGCGGGTGCAGACAGCTCTGCTCCGCGCGATAGAGGTCGAAAACCCGGCGCACGATATCTTCCTCGGCCGGCGTTTGCTCGGCTTATTCCAAGAAACCGGGTTTGAGCGCTGTGGCCAACACATTTATACTGTGGCACGCACGGCTCCGTTGCGTCCCCTGGAACAAGCGCATATCCATGATTTCATCAATCCGCAATTGGAGAAAGCCGCCCCCTATTTGGATCAAGCAGATCGGCTAGAGCTATATGAATTATTTTCGCCCCAGTCCCCCCGCTACATGTTGGTACGGCCTGAGTTTCATTATCTGGAACTTCTGGTGATTGCCTTCGGCATATCTCCTTTCACGCCAGATGCGCCCGCATAAACGGTGGGGTTAGTGAATTCAAATTAAGGCAAACATGCTTTATAATTTGCAAAATTCAGGCATTTGACGTACAATTCGACCATCTGTTAAATTAATCACGAACATCAAAGATAATATTTAATGTCCAAGGAGGCTCTGTCAATGAATTTTCGTCGTTTCCTAGTCCTTTTATTCATAGGTGTATCCCTGGTTAGCCTGGCCGCGTGCGGTGGCTCCGGCGGCTCCTCCGGCAGCATTACCCTGACTCTGGAGGGTACGGATATCAAGTGGGACAAGTCTACCCTGAATGCCACAGCCGGCCAGGATGTCACTATTACGATGAACAACAAAGGCCAATTGCAGCACGATTTGGTGGTAGGATTGCCAAGTGGCGAAGTGACCACAAAGGCGGTCGACGCTGGTAAAACCGGTAAGTTAACCTTCAAGGCCCCCGCAGCGGGAAGCTACGATTATTGGTGTACTATTCCAGGCCACAAAGAAGCTGGCATGGTAGGCAAGTTGGTCATCAAGTAATCTTTGCGCCCTATTTCCTGTGAGGGCGGCATTATAGTTGTCATCTAATTCAGTTCCCAGTAAATCTTCCCCTATCCGGTAGTCCTGAGATAGGGGAAGATTGTTTTTTCCTTACGAACTGCCCTCTTCCCCTTGGTTCCAAGTCGAGACTGGACGAAATCCAACCTGCTTATTATAATCTCGTTCTTGTGAAAAATTTTCCCTTCTCTTGCCAACACCGAGGCGCAGCTATGCTGCTGCACATTGCTATCATCTGCGGAGCTTTTGCTTTGCGGTTGTATGCTTTGTCTGGACAAAGTTTGTGGTGGGATGAGGCCTTTTCTATCCAATTAGCGCGCCAACCGCTGACCGCCATCACCTTTGGCGATTTCCATCCGCCGCTATACCATTATCTATTACACTTTTGGATTAACCTGGCCGGATATGGCGAATTTAGTGCCCGCTTTTTCTCGGTGTTAGCCGGCATACTGTTATTGCCAGTAACGTACCAGGCGGTGCGCCTCCTATTTGATCATCCAACTGCAGTGGTAACCCTGGTGCTGCTGGCGCTCTCTCCCGCTCAGTGGTGGTATTCTCAGGAAGCGCGCATGTATATCTGGCTGGCGCTGGCCTTTATTACCCTGTTGTGGCTCTATGCTCGCATAATACATAGTCAGAAACCGGCGCCGGCCTGGTTATGGGGGATTTGGGCGCTCATTGAGTGGCTGGCAATGTTCACTCATTATTTCGCCGTGCTAGGCATTATTGCCCTGAACCTTTTAATTGTTGCCCAATTGTTGTTGGGTCAGAGTACCTACAGCTTCCGTCGTAAACATCTCCTCCAGTGGTTCATATCAACCGCTATAGCAGTAGTGGTTTACCTCCCCTGGCTTTGGTTGGCCGGCGCGCGTATCAGTTCTTACGCTCCTGAAGCTGCTGCGCCGCCTGTGTTGCAGACGTTCATTTTTCAGATATGGCAGGCTTACCTGGTCGGTTCCCCCACCCTGGTAGGATCGGAGCAGCGTCTGGTAGCCCTGGGCTATGTGCTGGCAGGGCTGCTGGCCGCAGTATCTTTCGTTCTCCTGTTGCGCCGCAGTGACCGCACGTCAACGTTTGTCGTACTCTGGTGCGCTATCTTTCCTCTGCTGCTGGCTTATATCTTATTTCAAATACGTCCGGGATTTACCCCCCGCCACGTCATAGCCTACAGTATTCCCTGGCTGATATTGCTGGCCCGTGGGATCACCCTGGCCTTTGCAAAAATCCGGCCGCTGCCCGCTCATCATAGCGGATTTCGCGTTGCCTGGATGTGGGGGAGCGGAGTGGCGCGCAATCTGCTCGGCGCCGCGCTATTAGTCCTGCCGCTCACCTTAAGCCTGTTGGCCTTGCTACGCATCTTCAGCATCGCCCACTATCAACGAGACAATGTACGCGCCTTAGCGCAAGATGTGACCGCCCAGGCCACTAGCGCGGATGTGGTCCTTTTCGATTATGATGACCCGGCTTTTACCTACTATTATCGCGGCCAGGCGCAGGTCGTCACCTTAAATGTGGGGGATGATGATACGCCCTTATGGGATGCCTTAATATCTGCCTTGCGCCCGGGACACCAGGCCTTTTGGATCTCCTGGCATCAGGCCGATCGCGATAAACGTCGTTTGATCCCTTTTGTATTGGCCGAAAGCGGATACCTGCAGTCGCAACAATCCTATGATACGGGGCTGCTCTTCAGGCGTTTTGCCCTCGATAAGACTACTGCAGGACTCCAATTACAACCGGCCGTGATAGATTTCGGTGACCTCCGTTTAACTACCGCGCAAACTACCACGCTGGGCGCCACCGGATCTGGTCTGCCCGTGGCTTTACAATGGCAACTGGTACACCAAACCGGCCGTAATCTGAAAGCTTCGCTGCAACTGCGCGATCCTTTCGGGCGGGTCGTTACACTGGTAGATCAGCCTTTAGTCAGTGGCGGGCCAGGTTTGGGGAACATCGATGCGGATAACAGCGATCCGCGTACTCGCGGGCTTGCCTTTGCCGGGCAACAGACTACCCGGCCCCTTTCGCTGTGGCAGGCCGATGAAAGCGCCATAAATTATTATACCCTGCCTTTGCCGCCTGGCTTGCCGCCTATTACCTACCGTCTGGAAGTTTCCGTCTACGATGAGGGCGGGCAGGCGCTGGATATCCGTGACAAGGCAGGGGCGCCCGCAGGTAGGGATGTTTTTTTGGGGGATGTGCAGGTGCGGCGACAGTCGATTGGTCTACCAGACCTATGGAGTGATCTACACTCCCAGGATCTGCGCATTTTGCATGCCTCTCCGGCGCCAGGTCTATCCCTGCTGGGGATATACCTCAATGATGCCGTTTTACAAGGGGGAGGAGAACTCTGGACCAGATTCCTGTGGCAAGCGCAACAGAATAATTTGCCCGATTATACCGTCCATATGCGTCTGGTTCAGGAGGCGCCGGGTACTAGCCCTCGTATTATAGCTGAGACCGGCGGGAAACCTGTCTATGGGCTTTATCCCACCTCCCGTTGGATAGCGCAAGAATCCGTGTTCGACTATTGGGTATTGCAGATCCCGCCCGACATTCCGCCGGGTAAAGCTCAATTACAGGTAAGTATGGTCGATGGGGATTGGATTAATGTGGCCGAAGTCGTCTTGGATGCAGCTAACCACACTTTCGCGCTGCCGCCGATCCAGTACGCCTTTCAAGCCATCTTTGGCGGCAAGTTTGAATTGCTCGGGTGTAGTATAGAATCTACCAGACTGCAGGCCGGCGCACCCTTTAGTGTGACGTTATATTGGCGCGCGCGCGAGTCCGGCTTCGGCGCACCACCCTATACCGTTTTCACCCACTTGTTGAATGCCGATGGCAAATTGGTGGCGCAACACGATGGGCCACCTGTAGCTGGCACACGTCCCACGACTTCGTGGATACAGGGTGAAATCATCACGGATCGGCATGAGTTGCAGTTCGTAACTTCGGATTATCGGGGCGCTGCGAAAGTTGAAGTTGGACTTTACGATGCTGCTACCATCGTGCGCTTAGGGCGAGAGAATGGTGAAGATCACCTGATCATCCCGCTGAAATTGGAGGTCAAATGACTGTTCCCGCGGGTATAGGAGAGCAGGACCCGGGACAAAGGGAAAATAGAGTTACCCGGTCCGCACCTTCCGTTGCGGCGCGCCCGAATTCTCTGTTATTTTCTTCTGCCTGGCCGATTGCCATTGTGCTTCTGCTGCACCTTGTGCTGGGAGTTATATACAGCCTGGTCATCCCGGCCTGGGAAGCTCATGATGAAACCGGCCATTTCCCCTATGTGCGTTATTTGGCTACGCATGGTAGCCTGCCTGCAGCGGGAGAAAAAATCAGTAATTGGTTTGATGAAGTCCATCAACCGCCACTCTACTACGCTTTGGGAGCTGCGGCTACATTTTGGATAGACACTTCCGATTACCGCGAGCCTGAACTAAACCCGTTCGGTTTTTCCGGCACCGGTATTGGGGGTTTTAACGTGGTCACGCATGATAGCGATGAGAGCTTCCCCTATCACGGTACCTTGCTTGCCTTACACCTGGCGCGTCTCGTATCGGTGCTATTGAGCACCATAGTAGTCTGGATCACCTACAAACTTGCTGCTGAGCTCTTTCCTGACAGCCCCCTGGTCGCCTTGGGTGGGGCTATGCTCAATGCTTTTTTGCCCATGTTTTTATATATGGGCAGCGTGGTGAACAACGATATCGCGGTTGCGCTGTGTTCCTCTTGGGTTATCCTGCTCCTGGCTCGTATCTTGCGGCGCGGCAGCGATCTGAAAGTAGCGATGCTAACAGGATTGGCTTTAGGGTTAGCCCTGTTGTCGAAAAATGGCGCGATTGCGCTCGTACCCCTGGTCATGATAGTTTATGTCTATAGCTTCATTATGAGCGGCAAACGGTATGCCGCAGAGATCGCTGAATCGGAAAAAGCGGGGGTAAGCTCTACCCTCAATTTTACCTACCTTTTCCACCTGATGATTGCAGGTTTGGCGTCGCTGATCATTACCGGCTGGTGGTATCTCCGTAATCTGATGCTCTACGGCACCCCTCTGCCAGACCGCGCTGCCGATAATCCCATCACCTCTACCCTGGCTCCGTTGGCCAAAAGCGCGCACTCCATCGTAGATTTGGGGTGGTGGAGGCTGTTATTGGACAATAGTTTTCGCACTTTTTGGGGGGTATTCGGCTGGGGCAATGTGGCCATGAGCGATTCTATTTACAGCTTTTTGGCGATTGTGACGCTGGCGATGTTAGCCGGTATCGTCTTTTGGCTGTTGCGCTCTCAAGTCCGCGGTATTCCGCGCAGTACACGCACTGCGGTGCTGTTCCTATTGCTGGTCGTGGCCTGTGTCGGGGCGCTACCTCTCTATCGCGCTATCTTTTTTCAGGATCCTTTTCTGCTACCCGGCAGGTATTTGCTGCCCGGTATCTCCGCGATTTGTGTGCTCCTGGCAGGGGGGTTTGAACAATTAGGTCTCTGGTTAGCGGCGCAGGCTACGCGTAGCGTGCCGGCTGCGCCGGAGTCATTTGTGGAATACCGCGGGATGAGTGGAGAGGTGCTGCTGATGAGCCTGGGCCTGCTTGTGCTAGCCACCTATATTCCCTTCGGTGTCATTCGTCCTGTTTACGCCTTGCCTCCCCGCCTGACCGAGGCCACGTTGCATCCCACGCAGCCGGCCGACTTCAAATTTGGGGATAGCCTTGAACTACGAGGGTATGATATCGAGGAATCAGAAATTCGGCCGGGTGAGGTGTTACACGTGACGCTTTACTGGCGCGCACTCCAGCCGATGGCCGAGAATTATACCGTCGGAGTGAGTATCCTCGATGGCAAGCTAAACCCCTGGGGGGCCACGAATACCTACCCTGGTAATGGCAACTATCCTACCGCGCGTTGGCATGCCGGAGAGATTATTCGCGATGCTTACCAGGTTGAATTGGGCCCAGATGCGGCAGTTCCCTCATTAGGGCATCTGCGGGTTCAAGTGCATAAGTATACCGCTCCCAGCACCCAGGGATCGGCATCTACCGCGGGGGGCAAGCCTGATGCTGCCTATTTACCGGTAACAGACAAGGAAGGGAAAGCGGCTACGGCTATTTTCGGACGCTTTAAATTAGCTGTGCCCTATGTCTTGATGAATCCCGGACCCGGCGGGAAGGCTGGCAAATATCGCCTGGGAAATGTCGTCGCGCTACAAGATGTGCAAGTATCCGCCGGTGGTGCTGCCGGGCCGCTTCCAGCAAACGCTTCCCAAAATACCGTCTGGCAAATTCCTGCTGCTCAGGCCGGCCAGTCGTTGCAGGTCCAGATGGTTTGGCATGCTCTCACCCCTGATGCAAAAGACTATACGGTTTTCGTGCATCTGTGGAATGCGCAAGGTGAGCAGGTCGGGCAGGTGGATCAGCAGCCAACAAATGGCGCCTACCCTACAGGACTGTGGGGAGCAGGGGATGTAGTTACAGATACGCTAAATTTGCCCCTGATTCACCCCCTCAATCCAGGCCGCTATCGTCTAACCAGCGGCATGTATCTGCTGGAAACCTTACAAAGACTGCCCGCGGTGGATACTCAAAACCAGCGCTTCAAAGATGATGTGATCGAGTTAGGGACTATAGAAGTGATTCAATGAGTTTTCAGCAAGGGTTAAACCCTACGGCCCGGCTGCTCATACTATCTATCCTGATCTTATTCTTAGCCTTGGGGCTCATCTATGCCTGGGCGACACCGGTGTTCGAGGCCAGCGATGAGCTGTGGCACTATCCAGGTTTCTGATCTGGTCAAACTGGACCCGGACCAGTTTGACTGTGGGTATCCTTCACCTTAGTCACTTCCTGAGTATATTCAGGTGCAGCGTCGTGATGGTGATAGTATCAGCGAGCTGGCCCTGGAATTGTTGGATGGGGAGGCGCATGCCATCGGATTCGTGGTAGACGATGACCAGGAGGGTGTAGTCACCGGGGGAAAGGGAAGCCGGTATATCTAACGTGTAGGAGTCCGTGATGACTTCGCCGGGCAGCCATCCGGTGGTCGGGCGGGTCCATTTGCCGGGGATGGCGTCTTGCTGTGTCACCAGGTGCTCGCTGGCGTTCAACAATTGGACGGAGACCTTATAGCTCCCCGGTATCGGGACCAGGCCACGCCAATATAGGATGACCGGGAAAGGTTTGGCTGATTCCAGGGATTGGGGCAGGCCGTAGCCGACCAGCTCCATTACCCCCCCCGCTTCTACCCGCGAGACTCCCTGGTGCAAGGGGGGCGTTAGATCCGCCGGCAGTTCGAAGCTGCGCCCAGTTGGCGGAATGGTCAGACTCCCCAGAATATATGCCGCGGTACGATGGAAAGGCCACCATCCTACTTGTACGGAAAGGGGTGTAGACGTGACTTTACTATCTCCGGTGTTATCCGCAGGATCTGAGAAAGCCAATTCAATAACTTGGGCATCTTCGTGCGCTCCGCCTTTTCCGGCAGGAATGGTCAGTTCCACCTGCCCGGAGAGCACTTCACCAGCGCGCCAAGTCTTGCCTGTTCGATCAAGCTCTCCCAAGAGCAAATTTTTCTGCAATTGTACGCTTCCCTGGCCGTCTACCAATTCCACCCTGACCTCCAGGGGGTTTTGCCGCGGCCGGGTGGCGCCCACAGTAAAGAAAACCGTTAAGGTTTCACCGGGGCGCGCGGTATCTTTATCCTTTTTGGCCTCGACTAACTCCAATCCGTCCCCGAGATATGCCAGTGGTTGGATATCTGCCAAAGGTTTGATCTGTGAGGGACGCACTACATCAAAGGTCTCCAGAGGTATGAAGACTCCCATAGGATTGCTAGAGGTGTCTAAAACATTCACCGGTACACCGGTATCCGAAGCGTAAACGGATAGCATCAGACGGTATTTTCCGGCCGGGGTGCCAGGAGGTACCTGGAATTTCAAATCTTGTAGCACGTATTTTCCGGCCGGCCACTGGGAAACGGGCAAGCGGTTATCGAAAGGCGGGCCGGCAATCTGATTCCAAACTTGATTGGCAGTGTCTTGCAGACGCAGGGCGAAATAGACATCTTTGATAGGTAAAGTATGGGTGGGGAAGATTTGCCATGCAAATTGGGGCGAAAGCCATTCTCCAGCTTCCACCGGCGTACTAGAATTCAGTACTTGCCCCTGGCTGGCAATTTGCCCCGCAAACTGGACCGGCTTCAGAAAGTGGGCCACCAGATTCAGACCATTGTCCAGCAGTACCGGAAATGGCGACGGAGGTAGATCCGCCGGCAACTCGGTTTGCACCGGTTGGCGCATCAGATAAAGGGAGAGCCTGATTCTGGTGATGAAGCTCGGGTAACCAGTCTCGGCAATCTTGAATGCATGTTCATCCAACCACCTTTGTACTAACCCTTGCGGGTCCCGCCAAGTGTAGGCCTGAACCAGCCAGACCCGGCGGTAATTTGCGGAAACCCGCGCCAATTCGGTCTCTGTACGGCTATCTGCATTGGCAGCATAGCGCGGCAGCCCTAATGTAGGCAGGGAAGGATTTCCGTAAAAATCATTGAGAATAAAGATTTCTGAACCATCCAGCACTACCAGGTCGCCACCCTGGCCTTCCTGGCGTAGTACCTGCCCCCATCCTTTGTGATCGTCCCGATGGAATTCCATTGCCGTGAAGTATTGGTACGTAACATATCCCCAGGCGCCGCCTAATCCCAAAAGGAGTAGTATGAGCGGCAGAAAGAGCATTAAGAATCTTAGACCCGGGCGGCTGTAGGTTTTCCCTCCCGAGCTGCTGCTTCGCCCCAGGGAAAGGACAGCAGCGCAACTATGCCCGGCCCTTATAAGACCGACTGCCAACGCCAGGTAATATCCAGGCGTCACCATCAAAGCGTAGCGGACATAAAAATTCAGACCCGAAATGATGGCGGCCAGTTGTATCCCCAGCAGCGGCAAAGCCACATAGCCGGTTATTCCCAGGACTGCCAGGAAAGCCCCAGATGGCAGGGGGACTCCCACATCAGATGTGCCCCCGCCCGCACCCAATTTTCGCCTGGTAATCAGATCCCAGATGATACCAATCACGCCCAGCAGAGCGATGGCCGTCAGGATAAAATTCAACCAGGTAACACTATCGGCGTTTACCGAAACTCCTAGATTCAGGCCAGTCAAGAGCAGCTTGTACAGGTCAGGAGAGGTACGCTTTAGCTCATTGACGATATGCTGCCCATCTATATAAATGGACGCGCTCTTTATATAGACTGAGGCGGATTGCCACCACCAGGGCAAAGCCAGGGTGGGTAGTATGACCAGAGCAAGCAATAGGATGATGACAGATACTAACAACCGCCGCTGCCGGCTGCGCCGCAACTGGTAAATAGCCAGCAAACCTATTTCAAAAATCAGCAAGAACAGGCCGATATACTGGGTCAACATCATGGCGATATTGGCTACTAACCACACCCCTCCCCACAATAGACGGCTTCGCTGGTTTGCCGTCAAGAGCTGCATGGTGGCATAGACAGCCAGGCACCCTGTAAGGGTTAGCAGTGGATACATACGCACTTCGCGTGCCTGCCACAGCAAAAAAGGAGAGAGAGCAGTGAGGGCGCCGGCCAATAAAGCAGCCTTGGCCTGGATCAGGCGTCTGCCCAATACATAAACCAGAGGCGCCACCAGCAGGCTGGCCATGACACTGGGGAAACGGAGTGCGAACTCAGATTGGCCTGCCACTTGCATCCAACTATGTAACAGGATGAAATACAGCGGAGGATGCTGATCATAAGTCACTACACCGTCGATCACAATCTGGCCTGTGAGAATATAGGGTATGGAGTGGCTGGCGCGATGTACACTTATCGCTTCATCCCACCATAAACTATCCTGACCCAGGCCAAACACCAAGCGCACAAAACCGATAACCAGCACCCCGGCCAAAGTCCATATATACCAGCATCGCCCGGTTGTTTTCGTCAATTTCTAAGTTCTCGGAAATATCAAGGCTCAATCACCAAATCCGGAATGACGATGCGCGTATCTTGTGGCTTCCCTTGAACTTGCACGAGTTCCAGACGTTGACCGGTTGCCAATTCATACCAACCAATTTCCAGGTGATATCGCCCCGCAAGTGCTGTAACTTCCGGCGCCAGACTAAATTCGTCCGAAATCCATTCTCCCGGCTCCCAAAAGGAAGTAGGGTATTTTCCTGCCAGAGGTTGATGATCATTCTGCCCCACCCGCTTCCCGTTTTCATCGAGCAATTGCACGAACAGGGTATAATCCTTGGGAGGAGGCTGCAGGTTCTGCCAATACAGGATAATCTGTACCGGGATTCCCGGCTTAAGCTTCCTGGTTTCCAGCCAATAGCCCTCCAACCGGATCATGTCAGCAAAGTTTGCCGTCAGCGCCTGCGCGTTCGGAGGCAGCCCGGCCGGAGTAGTAGGCTCACCAACCTTGACATAAGTAAGCGGCAGGCCATCTACACGCTGCCCCCGTTCATTAGTAACCGGCAAGCGGATCGAGGTAGTCACATCATAAATCCCGATTTGTATCTCGGCCCGGGGTGTCCCCGCAGGCGGTTGGTTCATATGGATATCAACCCTATCTACCACGAGCCTCCCTTGCTGAAGTTGGCGTGTGCTGAGACGCCCACCCCCAGGATAGGTATCCTGTTGCCCCAGCACCTGTTTGTCTCCGTCTAAAATATGGACGTAGATACTGTAATCCCGGTCAAATGGGCCTAAAACTTTCCAGTATAGTGTCAAATACAAATTTTCGCCAACTGCGACATCCTGCCCGACCTGGTCGGGCGAGTGATCTACATCGTAGCCGATCAGTGCCATGCGCCCATCGAATGATCTATAGATGGGATTGGGGATGGACAGATCAGCGGTAGGGAGGATCTGCGGTGGAGGTGTGTATCTCGGCTGGATGTAGCGTACTGGCACAATCACGGCCACCAACGCTAGAGGGAGGGGTACCAACCATCCGACTTTATCCGCCCACCCCATCGTGAAGCGCGAGAGGAATGGAAGGATCATGCCCAGAATGAAGAGCAAGCTATTCCACAATTCCGCCAGACCCAGGGAGAGGAACACCGAGAGTGCGCTTATGACCGGGAACATTAAACGCCCTTGGGAAGCGTAGGTCAACATTGTCCACCGCACCAAGCCGGCGAAGGTCAGGAGTATCCATAGGGTCATCAGGACCACCAGCCAGCCGGGGCCTTGTCGGCGAGATAGCCGCCGCATCAGCCACAGTATCAAGCCGAATCCCGCCAGGGTGGTTACCATATCGAAAAGGCTATACACCCAGTCGCCTGCCATCACGGTGAAGCCCCCGAACACGGCCCAGTAGGAATAACGAAACCCTTGCCACTCTTGCGCTAGATCCCACAGGCTGATTGCTCCCCGGCGCGGCCCCGCCACAGCCACCATCATTTGTGTACCCGTGAGTTCACTGTAGAGCTGTAGATTCCGCCAATACCACCAGCCGGCCAACAGTAACAGAGGTGCCCCTATCGCCACGGCGCTGCGCCAGAGATAGTTAAAGATCTCCTTAAAGCCTTTACCCTGGACTTGGTCAGAGACCTTGTGCCCAGTCACAATCAATACTGCCAATCCGGCAATGGGCACCAGTATCAGAGCATTCAGTTTGGTCAGGGCCGCTGCCGCCAATACGAGCCCTAAACAAAGCTGCAAAAAGGCTCCTTCATCCTTTTTCCAAAGGCGCAGGATTAAATAGAATGCAATGGAACTAAGGGTTATGGCCAGAGTATCGTTATTGACCGAAGCACTGATAAACAAGAACATCGGGTTGAAGGCATGTAAGGCGCTAGCTCCCAGCGCCAGGCCCCGCCGCCCCGGAAAGGCGGTCAGGCTGATAAAATAGGTGCAGGCAACCCCTATCGCCGCCAGCAAAAGTGAGACCCAACGAATGAGGTGTACTGCCAGAACCGTGCCTCGGTAGGGAAAATTCTCTCGTTGGGGATCGTGGATAAACATATTTTTGTTGTTTAAAGACTGAGGAATCCCGATGGCCGCGTGGGGATTAGACCTGGCGACATCTTGCACATCGTTGGTGTCTATCCAGGAAGTAAGTATCGCCATCAAGACATAGTAGAGTGGTGGCTGACTTCCCTCCTGCTCCCAGGTGGTGGGGACGCCCGGTTGTTGGATTGGCAACCCCCCTCCTTTCTTGAGATGGTCGATAACGAAATAGTGCCGTGCTTCGTCGCTAGCCTCAAATATCGGCGTGGCCCAACTATAGACTTGGCCCAATGCCAGGAAGATAATAAGAATGATAACCAGGCCAATATGGTTTCGCCAAAAATTCATGGGATTACTTCCAGTTTGCCCAGTTTCAATGTATCATTCTTAAAACGTTGGCCCTGTGCATCAATCGAGGTTAACCTATCCATCGTCTCCAGCAAATACATGCCGCCAGTTAGTGGATAGAGGCCCGCAAGCAAGGGCTGCCTGAGCGGCAGACTGACGGTATTTGTAATCCATTCATTATTCCCCTGTATTCCGATGGGATACTGCCCGTTGGTAGGTTGTTGATCCTGTTGCCCGACTTTTCGCCCCTGGGCATCCCACAGATGTAGGAATACCGTATAATCCCGATCGTTGGGATGCAGCGCCTGCCACACTATCTGCACCTGAAAGGATTGGCGGGCCTGGGCGGCTGTAATACGCCACTGTTCCCCCGGACCCGGCGCAGCCGATATATGTGCAGCCGCAGGAATTTCAATATATTGCAAGGCAGTTTCTTCTCCCAGCCAATATTCCCAGCGGACTTCCTGACTCCCGGCGACAGAGATAAAAGGAGGGGGGAGCCAGCTTGAAACACCCCAGGATAGCCGTAACCGGTTTGCCCTCTTTGTCGATCACAGCCAACAAAGTGCTCAAGAGCACCGAAATCAGATGGACCAGGTGTAGCGCTAACAAAATCCCGTGGTAAGGGAAACTTTCATCCTGGTCATGGGTAATTACGTTAAAGCCTCCCAGGCCGGTGCCTGAATAGCCGAAGAGGTTGAGCCGCGGCTCACGATAGTCAGAAGTATCTATCCAGAAGGTAGCCGCTGCCCCCAGGGTATAATATAAGGGGGGGTGATGGGCCTCATAGAACCAGTTGCTCAATTAACCTCCGGCCTCTGGCAGTCTATGGTAGGTTGCCAGGTAACGCACATACGGAAAGTGGCAGGTTTCATCGTGAGCCTCCCAGGGCGGAATAACCACGTTATAGAGGACCCCCAGCGTCAGGTGGAGGAAAAGCACTATAGGCAGAGTGAAGGAAAAAGGACGCAAGGGTTATGCAGATTTTCCATGTGCAGATTTAAGGAGTCAAAATATTATCATTGAGGACCAAATCTGTCAAATTAAAGTTGATATTTAGATGGCAACCTGCTTCTATCAATACTCGTCCTGCCACCGCACCACTCCCGTGTGGTACCACCGGTGGGCGAAAATGTGGTTGGCATAATAGGCCCTCACAATCGTGCCGTCCGCCAGTTGCACGCTGCAGGGATGCCGCGAACTGGTCTAAATAGCTGTTGTTGTTTTGGTTCTGGTTAGGGTCCGTCACTTTTGTTGGCCTACGTAGAGTATTCCATCAACCATCCGTCTCGCCAATCGGGAGGGCGATAATCAGATCTACCCGGCTGCGGGGCAGGCAAATCTGTTCAACCTTTACTGAGAAACCGGCTGCGCGCAAATATTGGGGCAAAATGGATGCTTCACCGCTTGTGATTGACAAGAGGAAATTGCGGAGAAAACTGGCAGGGCGATGGTCCGTCTGCCACCCATCAGATACGATAACTAACCGTCCTGCGGGATGCAGACAGCGTTGTACTTCCAACAGGGTTGAATCCTCCAGCACATAAGGGGCTGGAAAGCTCATGACGATGTTATCGAAGTGATGCTGTGGGAAAGGGAGAATTTGGGCATTGCCGCGGCAGACAGGAGGGGGTTCTTGCCTCTGCCATCTGCGTTGTATCATTCTCACCATAGCCGGTGATCGTTCAACTGCTACCACCTCGAAGCCCCTATGGCGCAAAAACTGTAGTAGATGGCCCGGCCCAGGTCCAATCTCCAAACAACTGGGACCGGAGAGGTGATCTACGACTGTTTGGCCCCATTCCTGCCACTGGCCGGCAGAAATAACACCACTGATGAAGTCATAATACCGCGCCAGCGGGCCGTATAACAGATCAAAGCCGAAAAGGATGAGGCGGCGCCAGGCGCGCCTCACTCGTTACTCGGCTCCTTGCCGTTTTGATTCCCGAACCAGTAGCCGACACCGCGCATAGTACGCAGATATTCGGGGTGCTTAGGGTCCTTTTCAATCTTCTTCCTTACCCAATGAATATGGACATCCAAGGTACGCGTATCATCGAGGTAGTCAGTTTCCCAGACCTGCAGCATCAAATCTTTGCGGCTTAGTATCTGGCCTGTATGGAGCATCAGAACTTCGAGCAGGCGGCATTCTTTGGGAGTTAGTTGATAAGTCTTAGCCCCTTTAACCAAAGTGCGTCTCTTGACATCTAATGAGATGTCACCACATACCAGGTTATCCTCTTGCTTGCTTGGTGCTTTGCGGAATTTTTTCTCGGACATACGCCCTCCGTCCTGCCGGGTCTGTAGGCTATAATTCATGCCATCTACTTCATGCGATGAGCTGATAAAATCGTAGTAGTGCTGATTCGCCTTGTTTTTATCAATCCCAATCAGTGGACGTAGGCGAAATCTGTAATACAACTATATCAAAACGAGATTACAACAAAAATTACTTTTTGGGCATAGAAAAATATTCCCCTTCTCCGACAGTTATCATACCAGGACTGTCCAAACTTGGGAGCTCTCGTCGCCTCCAAGATAGAAGGGGATTA
>SHYO01000040.1 GCA_009692745.1 Chloroflexota bacterium | reverse complement strand
CTGAGCAGTCCGTTTCTGAGCAGTCGATTGCATGGTATCCTCCTGAGATGATAGGTAATACCATGAAAGTATACAGCTGCATAATCCTTCTCCCGCGTTTGTTAAGGTTCAAATCTTAGTGCCATTAAGCAGGATGCTCGCGCTCCCAGCCCAGCGGTTTTCCACTGGGGTCAGGTTATGGTATGATATGCAGCCGTTCCTGAGTTGGATTCTTGCCGAGCAACAGCGGCAGAAAATATCACAGCGGCGCCACATCTGATCATTATAACGGTAAAACAAAGGAGAAAGACCCATGTTTTCAATCGAGCATTTCGCCATTGCCTCTCAAGATACCGACAAACTAGCACAATGGTATATGGATAAACTGGGGTTCAGTGTCATCATGCGCACCGAGGCCAAACCCTCGATATATTTCATCAAAGCACCCAAGGGCGGTTTGATCGAGATTATCCCGGCCAATGAGAAGCAGATTCCCCAAGCGCTAGATGACGATGCAGGTATGCGCCATGTTGCCTTCCTGTACGATGATTATGACGCTGCTAAAAAGGACCTGAATGCCAAGGGGATTGAACTTTTCAATGAGTTCACCGCTGCTACCGGCGCCCGCATTGCCTGGTTCCGCGACCCCGACGGCAATCTATTGCAGATCGTTAAGCGGCCCAAGCCCTTGGTCTAGTAGACCACCAAACTAATATTGAAGGAAATTCTGTGGTGCAAAAATTCTGTAGGTGCGGTTTTTAACCGCACGCTTTTTGGCTGAGGAGATGTCTTGGGAGCGCGAACATCCGGTTGCGAGCGAGACGCTCGCGCTCCCAGGAAATAGAGAGGGAATACGTTTACTTCATTTCGAGCACGATTTTGCCCATCGCCCGTCCGGCTTTGACGGTTTCCAAAGCCTGCCGCCCCGCGGTGAGCGGAAACGTTTGGGTGATAGGCACCCGTATCGCGCCGCTAGTAAAATATGGTTCCAAAGCTTCCAGCGCGCGGGCCAGGTGTTCGTCACGGATTGCCAGCGTATTCACCCCCAATATCCGCAAATTCCGCCGGTAAAAAGATAATAGATCAAAGCTCACTGTGCGCTCCAGCGGTGAGCTTAAGCAAACCAACCGGCCAAAGGGCGCCAGGCAGGACAGGCTTTCATCAAAGGTGCCCTGCCCTCCTACTACATTCAGCACTACGTTGACCCCGTCACCTTGGGTCACGGTGCGCACCCTCTCGCTAATGCGCTGGTTGCGATAATTTATGATCTCCTCGACGCCCAGCGCCTGCAGCGTAGCCACTGCGCCGGCATCACCTACGATGCCGATAACTTTGGCGCTGTGGTTCAGGGCGATTTGGACAGCCGCGCCGCCGACGCTGCCTGCCGCCCCATAAACCAACACTAACTCACCAGGTTGCAGATTGGCCACTTCTACCAGGCTGATCCAGGCCGTGGCAAATGCCAAACCTGCTCCGGCAGCCTCCAGGAAGGAGAGCTGCGGCGGAATAGGCCGCAGGGCTTCGCGCGGGACGATCACATAGTCGGCAAAAGTACCATCGCGTACCGAACCAAGTACACCGCTGGTGCCATACACCGGCTGGCCGCGCAAATTCTGATCCACTCCATCACCGAGGGTATCGACAACGCCTGCAAAATCACGACCTAAGACCCGCGGTGGGCGTACGTTGGACATCAGCCCCGCCAGAATTTTCACGTCGCTGGGATTGACACCCGCAGCCCGTACCCGTACCCGTACTTCACCGGGACCTGGCTCAGGAATCAAAAGCTCTGACACTTCTGCATTCTCTGGCGGGCCAAAGGCTTTGAAGCGTAGAGCTTTCAAAATATTCCCCACCGTACCTGTACCACTCTATTTTAAATCAAAATTTTCAATATTCCACATTTCGCTATTTTCGGTGGGATCGACGATAAAACCTGCTATGCTGGGTCGCGTAGCGGCCACCTTAATCCGGGCGAATAAGGGAAGGATGGGCAATTGATCTGTCAGTATCTTCTGCGCATCTGACCAGTATTTGGCCTGTTCCGCCTTCACGAGGGTGCCCTGGGCACTATTTACCGCCGCCTCATACTCTTTATTACACCAGCCGGTATCATTTTGGCCGGACCATTTATTATCGGCGGATGGAATTTCATTACATTTATAAAGATTGCCGGGCGGCTCCACGCCGGTAGACCAGGCATACTGCGCCAGGTCAAAACGGCGGCCAAAGACCGGGCCATCAGGGCCATCGGCGAAGAGGGTATTCGTGGGCAAATATTCCAGCTTGACATCCACCCCAATCTGTTTCATATTCTGCTGGAAGATCTGGGTAGACTGCTCGCGTAATTTGTTGCCGGAGGTAGTCATCACGGTGATAGAAAGTTTCTGCCCATCTTTCTCACGGGTAGCGCCTTCCTTGGCCCCGGCCGGTAGCTTCCAACCGGCCGCATCCAGCAACTGTTTAGCCTTTTCAGAATCGTGGGGATAATCCGTCAAACCATCTTTGGCGAACATAGGGTGCTCTTCGGGTAAGAAGCTGGTCTGGATTTTAGACTTGCCGTAGAGCACTTTCTCATTCATCATTTTGCGATCGGTGCCGTAAGCAATGGCTTTGCGTACATTTACATCTGTCCAGGGATTCAAGCGCTGGTCCACCGGCGCAATATTAAAATCGATATGTTCCCAAACGGTACCCGCCACGAAATAGGGTTTGATGATCTTCTGTTGCTCTGCCTGGATCAGGAAGGGAGATTGGTCCAGCGTCATGCCATCCGTGGTACCGATATCCACTTCACCGGCCAGCAGTTGTGCCAGTAGGTTGTTGGTATCCGGGATGAATTTAAAGACAATCTCATCCAGCTTCGGCAGTCCCTCGCTGGCCCGGTAGTAATAGGGGTTTTTCACCACGGTGATATGGTCGCCGGCCACCCACTCTTTAATCATAAAAGGTCCGTAGGAGAGCGGCTTGCGGGTAGAGTCTTCATTCTTCAGCATATCCTTGGCAGATATTTTACCCAACTGATGCTCGGGATAGATCGGCCAAAAGTTAGTAAAATACGTGGCGTCCATAAAACCGGGCAGGCCGGTCCATTGGGTCGTCAGATCATCCAGCGCCTCGTATTTCCCGGTGCGGTCAACAGCCGCTTTACTGGCCGGGGTATCCTTATCAGCATTCAATTTGAAGCCGAAGACGGAATCCGAGGCTTTGATGGACGTGCCATCAGACCACTTCAGTTCCTTCCTTAACTTGAAGGTTACCTGGAGGGCCTTCATCTTCCCCAAATCTTTATCCGCCATCTTAATCGCGCCGGCTTCTACGTACTTATCGCCCTTTTTGACATCGACGTCTATCATCTTGGCGTCCCTATCTTCCAAGCTAGGGATCTTCTCTAATATGGTGGCCTGGTAGGCGTAACTGCGCTCATCCCCCCCCCCCCAGGATATCCCATCTCGGATCGCCTGGCGCACATGGGCAGCCGCTAGCATTGCTCCGCCGTATCCATAGAGGGTATCGGGCTCTTGCGATTGGCCTATGATGAGGCGCTTAGGTCCCCGCTTCGTGGCCACTGGTGTGGCCGTGACTACCGGTGTGGCTGTGACCACCACCTGCTTTTCTTTTTCAACCACCTTCTCCTTTTCCACGACCTGGGTGACAATCTTTTCCACAGTTCGGATTTCAGGGGTCGGCGTTGTGGGGGAGCTACACCCGGCCAGCAACACGGTGAGGCTGAGAAAGATTGCTAGACCGGAAAGTATCCACCTACTCAGCATATACGATTCTCCTCACACCAAATGAAGAGGGGTACACTTTGTGATGGTGTACCCCTCGGTTCCTTCCTACTAAGGTACCTTGTGGCAAGCCACGTAGTGATTATTACCTCTATCGTAAAATTCGGGAACCAGCCGCACACAGGCATCCTTATCGGCGATCGGGCAACGGGTATGGAAGACACAGCCCGAAGGCGGTTTAGCCGGGCTGGGAACGTCACCGGCCAGGATGATACGCTGGCGCTTTTCCTCCACTACCGGGTCAGGAATCGGAATAGCCGATAGCAGCGCCTGGGTATAAGGATGGAGCGGATTTTCGTAGAGCTCATCCCGGATGGCCATTTCCATGATTTTGCCGAGGTACATTACGGCCACGCGGTCGGCGATGTGGCGCACCACCGCCAGATCGTGGGCAATAAAGAGATAGGTCAGACCGAATTGCTGCTGCAGATCTTCCAGCAGGTTGATGATCTGGGCCTGAATCGAAACGTCCAAAGCTGAAACCGGCTCATCGCAGACGATGAAGTCAGGATTCACCGCCAGGGCGCGGGCCACCCCGATGCGCTGGCGCTGACCACCGGAGAACTCATGGGGATAGCGGTTAACGAAATAGGGGTTCAGACCTACCACTTTCAACAGCTCCTGCACCCGCTCTTTCTTCTCGGGACCCTTAGCGATGTTATGCACCTCTAACGGCTCACCGACGATATCGCCAACCGTCATACGCGGATTCAAAGAGGCATAGGGGTCCTGGAAGATCATCTGCATCCGGCGGCGCATCTTGCGCAGTTGCTCCCCTTTCAGCGCACTCAGGTCTACGCCACCAAATATAACCTGCCCTTCAGTGGCGCGATATAACTGCAATATGGTGCGGCCTAAGGTGGATTTGCCACAGCCGGACTCACCCACCAAACCGAGCGTTTCGCCGGCTTTGATGGTTAAATTGATCCCATCCACCGCCTTAATATCACCTACATGGCGCTGAATAATGATTCCCTGAGTAATGGGAAAATATTTCTTCACGTTGCGGACTTCGAGCAGGATTTCTCCTTGCTTTATAGCCTGACCACTTGCGGGCATATCCTTGGTTCTTGCGGCCATTTCTTCTCCTTTTCATCGGTAGCCAGTAGTGGAAGGCAACCAGCCAACCCTACGCAGTTTGTTAACAAACGACCTGAACCGGCACACTACTGGCGCCGTTATGTTTGTTGTAGAGCCATTGCTTCCTTAGAAACATCTTCCCAACGCCAGCATGCTGAACGATGCCCGGAATTATCGGTCTGTATCAAGCGCGGATTCTCCTCCAGGCATTTATCGATACGGAACCAGCAGCGGGCAGCAAATGGGCAGCCTTTGGGTAGGTCGATCAAGTCGGGCGGAAAGCCTTCGATAGGTTGCAATTTCGTTTTGCGCGCCTGATCCACCCGGGGGACGGAGCGCATCAGACCCAGGGTATACGGGTGACGTGGGTTGCTGTAGAGATCCTTCACGTCGGCTTCTTCAATAATGAAACCGGCGTACATCACAACTACCCGGTCGGCCAGACCTGCAATGACACCCAGGTCGTGGGTAATCCAGATAATGGCCATTCCCAGCTCTGACTTCAAGCGGGCTATCAGGTCGAGAATCTGCGCCTGGATCGTCACGTCGAGCGCCGTGGTAGGCTCGTCGGCAATCAGCAATTGCGGGTTGCAAGCCAGGCCCATAGAGATCATGACACGCTGGCGCATCCCACCCGAGAACTGGTGCGGATAATCGTCTACGCGGTTCCGCGCCCCAGCAACACCCACCATTTCCAACAGCTCAATGGTGCGCTTTTTCGCTTGATCCTTGTCCATTCCCAAGTGCAGCGTTAAGGCTTCGCTAATTTGCTGGTTAATCGTTAATACCGGATTTAGCGAAGTCATGGGGTCCTGGAAGATCATGGCAATACGGTTGCCGCGAATCTGCCGTACTTCCTCATCAGACATCTTGAGAATATCCCGCCCATTAAAAATCACTTCGCCACCCGCAATCTTGCCAGGAGGCTGGGGGATTAAGCGCATAATGGACATGACGGAAACGCTCTTACCAGAGCCTGATTCCCCCACAATGCCCAGAGTTTCCCCCTCATTTAAAGTGTAGGAGATGCCGTTCACAGCATGTACCTGGCCATCCTGGGTATTGAACACCGTTCTTAGATCTTTCACTTCTAGCAGTGTTGCCATCCGTTGCTCCTTTTCTGATGATTGCGCTCAACTGACTGTAGTAGCCGGTAACTGACTGGATTGGCCTGGCGTGCCTTGTTAGTCCCAGACCTGCTGTACCCTAACAATGTACCACCTTTTGGCTTTTACCTGCCGATCCGTGGGTTTAACGCATCGTTAAGCCCATCTCCGATGAAACTAAATGAAGCTTGAATAGCACCGACAATAATTCCGGGTATCCACACCAAAAGGGGATACGTACGCCACAGAGTATAATTATCTATAATCATACGCCCCCAGCTAGCGGCTGGTGGCTGGATACCGATACCAAAAAAACTTAGGGTGGCTTCGGCCACAATCGCCCCTCCCAAGCCGAAGGAGAGGGTCACGATGACCGGCGGGAGAGCGTTGGGAACCAGATAGTGCCATAATAGCCTGCCCGGTGTCAGTCCTACTGCCCGCGCCGCCTCGATATAGGGTTCTTCTTTGATGACTAGCACCTGGCCACGTACCAGTCGCGCCAACCCAGGCCACCCTACCAGGCCTAAAACCATCGTTACCACCAGAAAACTGGCATAGCCGGTTTTCACGAAATCTCCCAGGCCCACGCTTTTCAACCAATTGTCCACCCGCGGGGTGAGAGTCGCTGCCAGGAAAAGGGCCAACAATATCCCCGGGAAGGCGAACATAATATCCGCCAGGCGCATTACCAGGGCATCCACCCAGCCCCCAAAATATCCGGCCAAAGCGCCGAAGATCACGCCTAGCAGCAGGGAAATTGCCACCGTGGCTGGCGCCACGATCAGCGCAGTGCGCGCCCCCCAGATAATGCGACTAAATTGATCTCGCCCCAATTGGTCCGTTCCCAAAGGATGGGCCCAGGTAGGCGCCTGGTTTACGGCATTCAGATCTTGCGCCCGGAAGGAATAGGGCGCCAACACAGGAGCAAAGATACCGGCCAACACCATCATCAAAACCAATCCCAACCCGATAACGGCGAGGGGATTCTGCGAAAAATGGCCCAAGAACTCCAGGGTGCGAGAACGGCGTAAGCCCATCCCGCTACCTTCAAAGCCCCAGGATTTTGCATCAGTTAGTGAGGCCATATCGTACCGACCATATCAGCGCTAGAATCTAGTGGATCCGGATTCGCGGATCCAGGTATTGATAGGTTAAATCGATCAAGGTGTTAGCCAAGACATAGGATGATGCGATGATCAATGTGAGCGCGATGATCACCGGGTAATCCCGCGAAAATAAGGAATCTACTCCGAGTGCTCCGATGCCAGGAATAGCCAACAGATTTTCTACCACGAAACTGCCGGTGACGGAGCCGGCCAAAATTAAGCCGAAAATGGTAGATAGTGGTATTAAGGCGTTGCGAAAAGCATGCTCCATGAGTACGACGCGAGATGAAAGACCTTTGGCCCGGGCGGTGCGTACATAATCCTGGCCCAAAACCTCCAGCATAGATGCCCTCGTCTGGCGCATGAAAACTGCCGCCGGGCCGACAGACAAAATGATGACCGGCAGGATCGCCTTCTTACTGAGGAGCCCTTCCCAGCCCCCCGCCGGTAACACCTTCAACTGCACCGCAAAAATGTAGGATAGTATCGGCGTAATAGTAAAAGACGGTAAAGAGATGATCGCTACCAACACGGCCACTATCAAGAAATCCATCCAACTATTATGGCGCACTGCAGCCAAGATACCCAGTGGAATGCCCAGCGCCATCCCCAGCGCTAAAGACGCCAGGTTAAGTTGCAAAGAGACCCACAAGCGCTTGGTAATCAGCTCACCCACCGGTTGCCCCCGGTATTTCAAAGACTCGCCGAAATCCCCGTGCAATGCCCGGTCCACATATAATACGTACTGCTCAAAGAAAGGCCGGTCTAATCCCAGCTCCCGCCGTACCCGGGCGACGGCCTCCGGATTGCTACGCGGCCCTAACATTACCTCGACCGGGTCACCGGGACCGTAGAGACCCAAAGCAAACGTTATGATACCAACAGCGTTAAGCAGAATCGGCAGCCATAACAGACGCTTGATCAGGAAAGCAAACACTGCCTGCTCTCCCTTACTTCGCGACGGTGACGAACTTTAACTTCGGAATAATCATCGGCGGAAAGGGCATATTTTGCACATAAGGCTTCACCAGCCAGTATTCCACATCGTGCCCCAGCGGTACGATAGGGGCATCTTGCAGAATCATCTGCTCGGCTTTATGGTAAAGGTCGTAGCGCTTATTCTGATCCCGCTCTACACGTGCTTGCTCCAGCAGTTGGTCTACTTGCGAATTAGCATAATTAAAATTGTTATCACGACTGCCGGAATGGAAGAGAATATCCAGGAAATCCTGCGGATCCGGATAATCGGCTATCCATCCGGCCGTCACGCCGAACATTTGGAAGCGGTGCCCCTTCAGATCATTCAAGTAAGTGGCCCATTCCAGTTGCTCGATTTGGACATCAACGCCCAGGTTCTGCTTGTACATCTCCACAATCGCCTCTACAGATCCGGCCGCCGTGCCACCGGCGCCGGATACGCTGATCGTGATATCCGGCATTTTGCCGGCATACTTGGATTTGGCCAAAAGTTGTTTCGCCTTGGAGACGTCGAAGGGATAGGGGTCAAGGTTGGGATTATATCCAGGCATACCCGGCGGCAGAATACCTTTAGCCGGTAATTGGGTCTTATGCAGCACGACATCCAATATCTTCTGCTTATCAATGGCATAGTTAAATGCCTGGCGTACGTTGATGTCATCAAAAGGCGGCTTCTTTACATCGAAGCCGACATAGAAAAGGCTCATTGTGGGTTCAACGGCGTGGAGTTCCTTATTCAGCGGATTATTAGTATCTAGTACCGCATCAATATCGTTCAATCCCACCGGTGTGGCATCCAATTCGCCGGTCTGGTACCTCGTCATAGTAGAGCCGCCGCTCAACATATAATGCACTTCATTTAGGGTTGGTTTGGGCGTGCCATAATACTGATCATTGCGCTGCAACACAATGCTTTGCCCCAAATCGTATTTGGCCAGCTTAAAGGCGCCGCTACCAATGGCCGATTTAGGATTTGAGGCCCAGGTCTTACCGCCGCTCTCGACGCTTTGACGATCCAGCGCAAAAGCTGTCGGGTAGGTCAACTTAGCCAGGAAATACGCTTTGGGTGCATCAATCGTAATCTGCAGGGTTTTATCGTCAACGACTTTGACGCCGGAAACATCCTTGGTCTGACCACGCAGCTTGCTGCGTGCGCCGACAATATCCCCCAGGTAAGAATCTGCCACTACCGAAGCTGTGGCAGCATCGCAAGCCCGCTCTATGGCATATTTAAAAGCGTCGGCATTCACTACTTTGCCGTTGCTAAATTTAGCATCGCGCAGATGGAAAGTATAGGTTTTGCCATCGTCGCTGATTTCCCACTTGGTCGCCAGGTCAGGAACTATATCCAGATTTTGATCCAATGTGACCAGGCCACTGTAGAGTTCCACAATATAGGCCGCCGAAGTCGAATCCTGAGCCAGGGCGGGATCCAGCGTGGGTGGCTCACCACCCGGGATAGTGAGAATCCCGCTTACCCCCCCGCTCGGCGCCGGGGCCCCTCCCTGTGCCGGGCGGGTAGGCTGCGGTTTGGCAGGGGTCACATTGGGCGCCTGCGGCTGATTGGGTTGGGTATTAGGCGGGGCGGTCTGCGGTTGGACCACCGCCGGTACCTGCGACGTAAATACCCCGGCTGAAGCTGAAAAGAATAAAACGGCTGCGCCAATCCCGGCACACATCACGGCCAGGGCGACGAGTATAACTCCCAGTATAATTAATATTCTACGATTCGGCATCTCTTTTCTCAACTCCTCCGTAAGAGCATAGGTACCGTTCTATCATCTTTAGGTGACCGGTCGCTGGTGAAAATATTAACATAGAGCACCAGGGAAGTCAACCCCTGGGGTCAATAAGAGATTATTTCGATTTATTTGCTGCGCGGATCAAGCGCATCGCGCAGGCCATCTCCCAAGAAATTGAAAGCCAGTACGATCAGTGATACACAAATGGCCGGCGCCAGCAGAATCCAGGGTTGGGCATTAATGGCCGTCTGGCCTTCCAATAACAAAGCCCCCCAACTGGTGATGAAAATATCGTGCGCATTGATGGAAGGACGCAGGCCCAAGCCAAGGTAGCCTAAAATGGCTTCGCTAATAATTAGATTCGGAATTCTAAAGGCGGTAAATACAATAATAGGTCCCAGGGAATTAGGGAGTAGATGGCGAAACATGATGCGCATATTGCCGGCGCCGACCATGCGCGCCGCTTCAACGAATTCCTTTTCCTTCAAAGAGAGCACCTGGCCGCGCACCAGGCGCGCCAGACCCACCCAAGTGACAATCGCCAACGCCACAAATAGCAGCACGAGGCCGTTCAATAATTGGCCTATCCAGGAATCGCGTAAAGCCACCATCACAATGATGAAAAATAACAGATCCGGAAAAGCGTAGACAATATCGGTAAAGCGCATCAACAGATTATCAAGGCGGGAACTGCCGTACCCCGCTGCCACGCCAATCACTAAACCCACGATCAGGATAATCAGCATGGGAATAAAACCCACTACCATCGAAACCCGCGCGCCGTAAATGGTACGGCTGAACACATCGGCCCCCAGGCTATCTGTCCCTAAGGGGAAACTTGCAATACCGCCGGCGGCAGGATTTACCCCGTTTTGTACCCAGAAGGGGGGGCGATAGGTATTATTTGGGAAAAATTCGACCGGGTTGTGTGGAGAGAGCAGCGGGGCGAAGATCGCCAGCAACAAAAAGATAATAATAACCACCAGACCTGCCATAGCAGCGGTATTGTTTCTTAAGCGCCGCCAGGCATCCGACCACAAGCTGCGCGGTGGTCTTTTTATGAACTGATCTTCTAGCAGCGCCATGCCTGACGGGACCTTTGCCTGAGTTTGGGTTGTTACGGCCATGTAATCTCTCCTCACCTGCTGAGAATCATCTCTCTACTAGACGGTCACTCGTGAGTTGACGTGTAGTCTAGGGCCTTGTGCCCGTCCCCACGCCCACAAGGGGCTAGACTACCCTCCATCAGATCATGTGTGACAGAGTACTACAACTAAAATGGCTGGTATGCTACCGCCATATTTCCGATTAAAGTGTCCATCACTCAACTTTGATACGCGGATCAACAAACCCATATAGGATATCCACTGCCAGGTTTGCAAATGCTACTAACACAGCGTATAAGAGCGTGGTACCCATAATCATGGAATAATCACGCCTTTGGATGGATAACACAAATTCCCGACCTATGCCGGGAAAGCCGAATATCTGTTCAATAATAAAAGAGCCTGTGACCAGGCCGGCCAGGGCTGGTCCGAGAATCGTGATCACCGGGATGAGGGAATTCTTCAACATATGCAGCATCACCACCCGGCGTTCGTGTAACCCTTTAGACCTGGCTGTGCGAATATAATCCTGGGTCATGATGTCTAACATGCTGGAGCGAGTTAGCCGCGTCAGAAAAGCCATGGTCGGGAAGCCTAAGATCGCGGCCGGAATGATCCACGGTTTAAAGCTACTCCAATCTCTGATCACGATGTCGACCATATGTAGCCCAACGGCAAAAATGATGATAAAGAACAGCGCAATCACAAAACTTGGCACAGATACGCCGAAGGTAGCTACAAACAGGCTCAGATAATCTACCACGGTATTCTGTTTGAGCGCGGCAACGATCCCCAAGGGAATCCCGATAATGATAGAAAAAACTAGGGCATATAGCCCCAAGCGCAGCGAGTAGCCAAATTTGCTTTCCCACCAGGGCTTATCTTCAGGGGCCTTGAAGAGCAAGTCCTGCACGTCAGCACCCCGGATACGATACGAAGGCCCCAAATCCAGATGCACTAATCCCCACAGATAGCCGAAGAATTGGCTGTCAAGCGGGTTGCCATCGCTGAAATTGAAGAAGAGGGGTTTATCCAGCCCAAAACGGGTATTGAGCAACTGTTGGGTACGCGCATCCACCTGGCGCGCCCCCGGATCGCGGTCCCAGGGACCGCCCGGCGCCATATGCATCAAGGTAAAAGTAATCAGTGTGACTACGAGAATTACGGGAATCATCCATAATAGGCGCCGAACTATATATTTTGTCATGTGCCCACCTCAAGTTAGCTGGAGCGGCAACTAAGAACGAATAATAATCCTCAATATATTATGATCAAACTTACTACAATTGTCAAGGATTACGAAAAGTGAAAAATGAGGCTCGAGGTTAAGGTAAGGCAGGACCGGCTGCGGTCCCACGCTGTCAGCGTAGGACCCCCAGCCGGTCCCCCGGTCACCTGCAACCGGGTCCTGCCTGCTTTACTTCTTCATCTTGCTCAGGTCGATGTCAATGGTGAGTGGATCACCAGAACCAGGGAAGTCGGAATCGTTGGAGGTCTTCACGATACCGGTTACCCAGGGTTTGACCAGGTAGCTATTGACGTTGTTCCACATGAAAGCCACAGGAGCTTCTGCTACCAGCATATCCTGCGCCTTAGCGTAGAGATCCGCGCGCTTGGCCGTATCCAACTCCACGTCGGCCGCATCCATAGCCTTGTCCAGGTCAGCATTGCTATAGGCGATGCGCGAGCCAAAGCCACCGGTGTGCCAGTACACGGAGAGCCAGTTCTGCGGATCAGGATAGTCGGCGCACCAACCCAGGATGTAGGCCTGCGGTGCGGTCGCCACATTCTTGGTCAGAGCGGTGTAGGTGGTAGGCTCAACCGGGTCCAGTGTCACGGTCACGCCCAGCACATCCTTCCACTTGCCGGCCAACCAGGTATAGCGGGTGCGGTTGCGCGGGCTATCGCTGAAGGTCAGCTTGACCGGCGGTAGCTTGTCTACGGAGCCATACTTGGACTCGGAGAGGGCCTTCTTAGCGGCCGCAGCGTCGAAGCCCCAGCGGGTCTCACCCTTCTTGTAGCCAGGGAATCCGGGCGGAATCCAGGTCAGCGTGGGAGCGCCGAGACCTTGCAGCACGTCACGCACCCAGCCCTCGCGGTCCAGCGCCATTGAGAAAGCCTGGCGTACCTTCGGATCGGTGAAGGGCTCCTTCTGCTGGTGGAACATGACGGCGAAAGTGCAGGAGCCAGCGTAGACATTGGCCTGGTCCTTCATATTGGCATCAGCCTGGACCGTCTTCAGGTCTTCGGCTACCAGGGGTACGATATCGAATTCGTTGTTCTTGTAGGCCTGGAAACCTATCGCTGAGTCGGTGATGTAAGAGAACTCAATGGCATTCAGCTTGGCCAGACCGCGCCAGTAATTGGTATTCGGTACGAAGCGGGCGCGCACATAGGGCTCCAGGTTCTTCAACACGAAGGGACCGTTGCCGATCTGGAACTTGGAGCTGTTCCACCAGGTTTCCTTACCCTGGGTGATGAGCTCTTCGCGCGCCGGATAGGTAACCCACAGCCCCATGATGGTGGCAAAATACGGAGCGGGCTTGGATAGCGTCAGCTTCAAGGTCAAACAATCTTCGGCCTTGGTGTCCTTGGAGCAGACCTTACCGGAGGCATCCATCGCCGCGACGGAGTCGGTGACGGTGGCTTCCAGCTTGGCCATAGCCTCTTTGGGGGTCTTCGCATCAGCACCGCGCCATTCCGGCGCGCCCATGACCTCATCGGTAATCTGGGCATACTCACCGGCGGTAGCGGGGTTGATATTGCGCTTGATGGCGAAAGCGAAGCGGCGCGCATCCAGGACGGTGCCGTCGCTATACTTCAGCCCCTTGCGCAGCGTGAAGGTCAAGGTCTTGCCGTCCTGGCTGAAGGCCCACTTCTCGGCGGCGGCCGGGACGGTGTTCAGGTCCTTATCCAGGCGGGTCAGTCCCTCATAGATCAGCTTCAGGTGGGCAATTTCATTGACGAACGAGGACTTCTGGGGGTCGATGGTATCAGGATAGGTAGCCAGGTTAATCCGCAGCACCTTCTCGCTGGTAGGTGTGGCGGTGATTACCTTGTCGACAACCTTTTCCTTCTCGACCACGACCGTCTGCTGCACCACGACCGTCTGCTGCACCGCCTTTTCGACAACCTTTTCCTTCTCGACAATCTGAGTCACGACCTTTTCCACGGTCCTAACTTCAGGTGTAGGTGTGGCGCCGCATGCGCCCAGGGCGATGGCCCCGACGAACAAAGCTGCCACAACCCCTAACATGACAGGTAGCCTGCTAAATCTGTTCATCTTCTCCTCCAAATTAAATTGATATCGATTTACTACGGTCGATTGAAATCCCTAGGGCACTCATTTCCTTGCTGTTGCTCACCTCCTTGTTGCATATCACCCTCAGCGTCCCCACGCTAACCTTTCGCGATAGCTGGGCGAATCCGAAGATACTGGAACCGTAGGGCCTTCCCATTGCTCGTAAGTCACGATGCGATGGACGGATGCGCCTTCCTTGTCGAGAGACTTATCCAGCCAAATTTCATAAGCGGCGCTTACCGGCTGGGGATATTGCGCCTCATTCTGAGGAAGTGGAACTCGCGAAAAGATAGGTGTGGTGGTGCTGTAATAACCTAATCCCGCTATCATCATAATGCCTACTAATAAGACCACAGGTCCCATTGACGTAAAAAGAGCCCTGTGTACCAACCGTACTATTAAATTCGGACCACTGCCAGCGGTGGCAGCCGGCAGATTCTGACGCACTCGCTGCCAGACCTGGTCCGAGGGGCGGGCAGTGCCATAAGATGCCTGCAAGTCCTGGCGAATGCGCCGGCCCAGGTCATCCTGCCGCCAACTCTCCACCATCTCATCCTTATCCCGGCTTTTATGGAACACTGTATACCAACTCCGCGGGCAGGCGATTGTCCGCCCTTAATAAGCGTCGCAATTGTTCGCGACCATAATATAAACGGGACTTTACCGTGCCGGCCGGAACATCTAGAATTTCGGCAATCTCCTGCACCGAGAAATCCCACATATAAAACAAAACTACCACGGCGCGTTGGCGAAACTCTAACCCTAGAATGGCATCGCGCACGACCGCTTGTACCTCTTTGCTTTCACTAATCCTCTCCGGCACCAGCCAGGCGGGACAGGCCAGCCGGTTGACCACCATTTCCAGGGGGGCTGCGGATTGGCCACGGCGCGATAACCAATTCCGCGCCAGGTTTAGCGCAATCTTATGCAACCAGGGAGCCAGGGAGGTAGATGCATCCACCTTTTCAATATGGCGAAACGCCCTTAGGAAACACTCCTGCAAAATTTCCTCTGCTGCCGGAGAATCTCCGGTGACAGCTAAGGCGGTGCGGTAAAGAGCCGCGTGGTATTTCTGATACAAAGCCGCAAACGCCTCAATCTCTCCGGCTCTGATCCTTAATACCAGCACCGCATCATCTTGCGCCGTCGCCGATGATGGCCTCATCGCATTAGCCCCTTCCTTACTTATAATACACCCCACATGGTCATTTACGGTTCAAAACCGTAGGGCACAGATATTTTAATAAGTTGTTCCTCTTTTGTCAAAAATCAGCGCCACCCCCCTTACCTGGTAAGAACCTTACTTGGTAAGAATAGCTTCCACCGGCACAATCTCCGGGAAATATCGCAAATTCGGTCGCCGCGCCGCACCGACCTCATCCAACCGCGAAACAGGCGCTGTGTGAGGCGCACTCAAAACCACCTGGGGATCATCCGCCGCCTCCTGGGCGACCTTCAGGAAGATTTCACACATATGGTCCAGACTTTCCCGGCTTTCCGTCTCCGTAGGCTCGATCATAATGGCTTCCGGAACAATATGGGGGAAATAGATGGTGGGTGGATGGATGCCGTAATCGATCAGCCGCTTGGCAATATCCAACGTGTGGACCCCCAACTTGGCCTGGCGCCGCCCTGAGAAGACTACCTCGTGTTTGCAATACCGGTCATACGGCAGATCGTAAGCTCCGCGCAGCCTGGCCTGTACATAGTTGGCATTCAACACGGCATTGAAGGAGATATCGCGCAAATTAGAGCCGTAAGCCCGGATAAAGGCATATCCCCTGACGATATTCCCGAAATTGCCGTGGAAGGAGCGCACCCGGCCAATAGACAGGGGCTGGTCAGAGTCCCAGTAGTAGGCGCCATCGGCGCGCCGGGCGGCAATGGGAGCCGGCAGGAAGGGAGCCAATTTTTCCACCACCGCCGTTGCTCCGGCGCCCGGACCACCGCCGCCATGCGGGGTTGAGAAGGTTTTATGTTGATTATAATGTAACACATCCATACCCAATTCACCCGGCTTGGCGATACCTAACATGGCATTCATGTTAGCCCCGTCACAATAGATCAATCCCCCGCGGCGGTGTACAATCTCCGCCACTTCCAGAATATGTTCTTCAAACAAGCCCAGGGTGCTGGGATTGGTCAACATCAAACCGGCTACGGTCTCATCCATTTCCTGCTCTACGGCCTCTGGGCTTAAGTTCCCGCGGGCGTCGGTGGCCAGCCCCGTCACTGTAAAACCGCACATTGCCGCCGTAGCGGGGTTAGTGCCGTGGGCGGAATCGGGCACCAGTACGCGGGTTCGTTGCCCCTGGCCGATATGGCGTTGGTAGGCGCGGATCACTAACATGCCGGTCAGCTCACCATGTGCGCCGGCGGCCGGTTGCAGCGTAACGCTGTGCATCCCGGCAATTTCGGCCAGGTAGCCCTGCAACTCATACATTAATTGGATGGCCCCTTGCACCGTGGATTCATCCTGGTATGGGTGCAGTAACGCAAAACCGGGGTAACGCGCCACATCCTCATTGATCTTGGGGTTGTACTTCATAGTACACGAACCCAGCGGATAAATGCCTGTGTCAATCGCATAATTCAGGGTTGATAGGCGCGTAAAATGGCGCACCACATCAATCTCGCTGACTTCCGGTAGGGGCAGATCCGGTCGCAAATATTCCTCTGGTAGAGATGTCTGGGGCACATCCAGCGCCGGCAAGATGATGCCGGTGCGACCTGGAGAGCTCAGTTCATACAGGAGCGGTTCACTGTGCTGTGGCGCGATCATTTTCCACCCTTCCCATTCAGCCGGCCCAAAACCGCGCTAAGATGGTCGATTTGGCCTTTAGTGTTAATTTCGGTCACACAAAAAAGCTGGGCCCCTGCCAATTCAGGATAAACTTTGCCCAGGTCATACCCGCCCAGAATCTTCTGCTCAAGCAGCGCAGCATTGATCTCCGCCGGTTTATGGGAGCCGCGGACGGCGAATTCGTGAAAGAAGGGACCGTCGAAGAGCATCTCATAGCCCGGCAATTGGCTGATCTGCTGGGCAGCATAATGGGCCTTTTGATAACATTGTTCGGCTACACTGCGCAGCCCGTGCTTGCCCATGGCTCCCAGGTAGATAGCAGCAGCCAGAGCAACTAGAGCCTGGTTCGTACAGATGTTGGAGGTGGCCTTTTCGCGCCGGATATCTTGTTCCCGCGTGCGCAGGGTCATGACAAACGCGCGGCGATCCTGCATGTCATGGGTCATACCTACAACCCGGCCGGGCATCTGCCGCACATATTTATCCTTGCAGGCCAGGAACCCGACATACGGACCGCCGTATTGCAACGGCACGGCGACACTCTGCCCCTCGCCGACCACAATATCAGCTTCATAGGCTCCCGGGGGACGCAACAGGCCCAGGGTTGTCAGGTTAGTAGCCACCACCAGCATGGCGCCTTTAGCATGCGCGATTTCGGCAATACTTCCCAAGTCTTCGATTAAGCCGAAAAAGTTAGGGTATTGCACGGCTACACAGGCAGTTTCCTCGCTCACTTCCCGGCGCAAGGCATCCAGGTCAATTGTGCCGCGCCTCCCATCGTAACCCACCTCACCCAGCGGCATATCAATACCCTGGGCGTAGGTTCTAGCGGTTTCGCGGTACTCCGGGTGAATGTTACGGGCCATGACCACATGATCGCGGCGAGTGAGGCGGGCAGCCATCAAGATACCCTCCGCCAGGGAGCTAGCCCCCTCGTACATGGAGGCATTGGTCACATCCATCCCGGTGAGAGCGCAGATAAAGCTCTGGTATTCGTAGATGGACATGAGCGTCCCCTGGCTAATCTCCGGCTGGTACGGTGTGTAGGCTGTGAGGAATTCGCCCCGGCGCAAGATATGATCTACCAAGGAAGGTATGAAGTGCTGGTAAGCCCCCGCACCCAAAAAACAAGCCAATTCTCCTACGTGTTGGTTGCGACCGGCCATCTGAGCTAGGGTCCGGCTGAGTTCCAACTCCGTCAGGGCCGGTGGCAAATCTAACTTTGGGAAGCGCTTTTGGACTGGCACATCGGCAAAGAGCTCTTCTATTGAATCTACCCCAATGGTATCTAGCATTTTTTGGCGGTCGGCGTCTGTATTGGGGATATAACCCATACGTGTCTCCTTGAAAAGCTGAAAAATTTTATTATACGTCTTCCATCTTTATTTGATTATGGAAGATTTCCATCTCGATCTCATTATGTGTACCCAATTCCAGTGAGAAACGGCGGTGAGTGGTCACCGGGTGGAAACCGCAAGCCGCAAAACTGTGTTGCGCCCGCAAATTGTCAGGATAGGTATAAAGGTAGACCCGGTCCAGCGGTAAAACGGCAAAAACATACTTCAAGAACAGACAGATAGCCTGGCGGCCATACTCTTTACCCCAATAGGCCTTCTCACCAATCAGTACGCCCAACTCTGCCTGGCGGCGCCGGCGATCAAGGCCATAAACACCCATGCGGCCGATAATGCCGGAATGTTGCCACCCCTCACTCTGACCGCCGCCATCGCCGTGGTCACCCTCGGGATTGAGGGCAATCAACACAGCCAGGCGGTTTGTATCCTGCCACTGCATATTCCGCTGTAGCTCCCGCCGGAACGCATCCAGGGTAAGATCCGTGGGAGTACCACCGCTGAGCCGTAAAACCTCCCTATCCAAACTCCAGCAATAAAGACGCTCCACATCTTCCTCGCTGAAATTCCCATCATATGGTCTTAAGATCACCCGGGTACCCACAATCGGTAAAAAAGATTTCACCATGCGCATCCGTTACCAATATTAGCGCTTGTAGAACGGCCGGCGCACAATGACCGCCTTGGCCGGCCGGTCACGGATCATTACTGCCAATTCGGTCCCGACCTCGCGCAAATCTGACCGGACGTAGGCCATCGCAATTGCCTTCTCCAGGGTAGGGGACATCGTGCCGCTGGTGATTTTACCCACCACCTCGCCCTGGTAGAGCACGGCATAATCCTGGCGCGGTATCCCGCGATCCACCATCTCTATCCCCACCAGGCGCTTCTTCAGCCCTTTTTCCTTCTCATCCCGTACGGCATCCCGGCCGATAAAATCCTTGTCCAGCACAATAAAGCGCGTCAGCCCGGCCTCCAGCGGCGTGGTCTCTTCGTCCAGCTCATGGCCATACAGTGGCATGGCCGCTTCCAGCCGCAAAGTATCGCGCGCTCCCAGCCCCACCGGCAGCAACCCATGACTCGCACCGGCCTGCATCAACGCTCCCCAGATAGCAACGGCCTTATCCGACGAAACCATGACCTCAAAGCCATCCTCGCCAGTATACCCGGTGCGGCAAATCAGGGTATCGACACCGGCTACCGCGCCCGGCTGGCACCAGTAGTAGCGCAATTGGGACAGATCCACCGCGGTTAACTTTTGCAATATCGTCTGCGCGGCCGGACCTTGCAACGCCATCAGCGCCGTGCCATCCGACGCATCCTCCAGCGTCACACCGCTTTCGAGGTGCTGGCGCAACCAATTCACGTCTTTATCGACATTTGAGGCATTCAAAACTGCCAGAAAATGCGCTTCTCCCAGGCGATAGATGATCAGATCGTCCAGCGCAGTGCCATTCTCCTGGCACATCACATTGTACTGCGCCTGGTTAATCTGCAGTGTCATAGGATCATTGGTGACCATCTGCTGCAACCAGCGACCGGCCTGCGGGCCGCGAATATGCGCTTCTCCCATGTGGCACACATCAAAGAGGCCTGCCTGCTGGCGGACTGCCCGGTGTTCCTCAAGGATGGAATTGTACTGCACAGGCATTTCCCAGCCGCCGAAATCGACCATCCGGGCGCCGTGGGCTGTATGCCAGTCATAAAGTGGGGTGCGTTTCAGATTCATAGGATTATTCTCCGTGGTTAACTTATTCTATCTCTCTAGCGCCTATAAGTCAATATTTCGCGCTGCTACCATCAAGAGTCCAATAATCGTCTTGCCGTCCTCAAATTCCCCCAGGGTGGCGGCCTGCACGGCGCGCGCTAAATCCCATTGCTCTATCTCCAACGATTCATCTTCATCATGTGGTAGCACAGCGGGGGTAAGATCTTGCGCCAGGAAGATATGCACAAATTCCTGGCTCACACCGGGGGCCGGGTAGAAACCACCCAGGCGAGTCAATTTACCGGGAAGCAGGCCGATCTCCTCCTGCAGCTCGCGCCGGGCACAGAGTACCGGATCCTCTCCTGGCTGCCGCGTCCCGGCCGGAATTTCCAGCAAGGGCTTTTCCGCCGCTTTACGATATTGGCGCACCAACCAGACGCGCCCCTGATCATCTACCGGCACCATAGCCACCGCGCCAGTATGCTCAACAATCTCGCGAATGGCGGTGCCACCGCCAGGCAGCCTGATGGTATCAACGTGCAGTCCCACTACTTTACCGCGATAGATGACCTGGCGGTCTAGAGTTTCTTCGCTATGCATCTTTCCTCAACATGCATCTTTCCTCAACATGCATCTTTCCTCATCCGTCTGTTATGGCCCTATATTCCTGAGTAGATACCGTCTCCTGGCCGCACGTATTCGCCCGCGGCGCATACCCGCTCCCATTGTATCTGGATACCAAGTATATCACAACTGAGGCAAAGCTGAGATGGCTTAGCAAAAGGCGTGCAGCTACAAGCAGCACCTACCGAATTCTGCAGGGCGTGATGATACGAGTGCGGAGCATGAACGGAATTCTACAGAGCGTGGTGACACGCGTGCGGAGCACAGGGTGGCACGAGCTAGGGTTGTCGCCGGGAGGGTTGCTGCTACGCTACCACAACGTGAGCTGTACGGCCGGGCGCTTGCCGCTCAGCAGTACGTAGGGCGCGGCGCGTTTCACATCGGCCCCGGCTTTGCGCAGATCGGAGATCTCGCGCAGCCCGCCGCTGCGGCGCCAATCCAGGATGCAATCGGCCGTAGCCGGGCCAATACCGGGGATACGTAACAATTGCTGGCGCGTCGCCCGGTTCACTTCTACCGGGAACAGCTCGGGGTGGCGTTGTGCATAGATCAGTTTGGGATCTTGCCCGCGCACCAGATTTCCATCAGCATCCAACGGTATATCATCCAGCGTGAATTGATACTGGCGCAGCAGGAAATCCACCTGGTACAGCCGGCGTTCCCGTTGCGGGTCCTCGGGCGGCAAATTTTCCAGTGGGGTATCTACAATCGGGCGAAAAGCGGAATAGTAGATGCGCGCCAGGTGTAGCTCCTGATAGAGCTTGGCGCTGGTCGTCAAAATCTCTTTATCCGTTTCCCCTGCCGCCCCGACCACGAACTGGGTCACCAGGGAAACCGGGCGGCTCATCGTCTGGCGCACCTGGTAGGCCATCTGCAAGCGAGACCAGAGCTCCTGGTGCATATCTTTTTCCGGCGCCAGGCGCGCCAGACGCTCCGGATTGGGCGCCTCCAGGTTAATCGAAACCCGGTCGGCCAGTTGCACAGCTCGTTCCACCGCCGCCTGGCTGGCACCCGGCATCAATTTCAGGTGCAGGTAGCCTTTGAAATCCAGCTTGTGGCGCAGAATCTCGGCGGTAGCCACGATCTTTTCTTGGGAGTAGTCGCCCTTGCCCACGACACCGGAGCTGAGGAAGAGCCCTTTAATCAGGCGGGCGCGGTACAGTTGCTCCGTCGCCTTGGCCAGCTCCTCGGGTTGAAAGGCGGCGCGCCGGAAATCCCGCCCGCGGCGGAAGGGGCAGTAGAAGCAGTTTTTGGCGCAGGCGCTGGTCTGCAAGATGCGCAGCATGGGCACAGAACCGCCCGGCGTTGCCACCGGCACGATATGCTGGCTAATATCCAACCCGTTGGGCGTCGGCCGGCCGGTCGTGGTACACAGGTCGAATTGGGCTGCTTCTCCCAACAGATTCAGTTTTTCTACAGTATCCATGAGACCCCACCTCCGTCGCTATAGATGCTCCTACTATGAAAATACCCTTCGGCATGTTGGACAATTTGCCAAAATTGTCCGTCTTGAAAATCGTGCGGCTACAAGCCGCACCTACGGGAGGTATTTTCATCCTTCATGGTGCCCGCAAGGGCATGGGAACTGCTATGAAGAATAGCACGGATGTTCGGTAGGGTCAAATTGCTGGACTTGAGAGGCTGGACAAAATCTGCTTTTGCCGGGTTGCGAGCCCTTTGTTAGGCCTGCCTCTATGCAAGTGGAAGAACCTGAAATCCTGCCTGCACAAAATGATGATCGAAGGTGAGCACACGACCAATATTTTGATTCTGCATAACCACAAAAGAAATGCAATCCACTAATCCCCAGGTTTTGTCTATCTGGGTTTTATATAGCTCGAATGCCTGGCTGAACAATTCAGTTGTTAGACGCACTACTTCAACATCCTCTGACGAAAGCAGATCATCAATAACTTCAATGGCTTCTACCTTGTAGCTGCGAGCCAAGGCATTACCTACCTCAAGCAACACTGCGTCAGTAATAAGCAACGATTGACCATCGACCTTGTCAGCCAACTCCAATGCCTGTGCGTGATATTGGTCACGCTCATTGATAAGCGCAATAACGAATGATGTATCAACAAAGATTGGGGTCGTTGGCAAGTTGCTTTTCACCGCTCAAGTATAAATCAAGATTAGCAGCAAAATCCTCAGGAGCTTGAATTTTGATCCGCTTCAATTTGTGCAAAGCGCCTGTTTTATGCTGAGGTGATTTGATTTGGGCAAAGTGTTTGACGACCTCATAAAGCTCGCTTAGATTTTCCTCTTCAAGCTTGTCGATCTCTGCATAGATTAGATCCTTTACAGTCATTGACAATTTTCCTCTAGAGAGACTAAGGCCTAACTTATCATTATGCTGCTACTTGCATGCTAATGATACTATACGATGAAATAGATTACAAGCATCTTTCCCTACCACGACGTGTCGGAACAACCCCTACACGGCCCATCTACACCGTCGACCGCCGCGGCATGGCGATGCGCCGTACCGGCACGACCACGGCCACGGTGATAATCGCAGCCACGATGATCTCGGGAATGCCGTTGATGACAGCGATACCCAGGGCGGCGCCGATGTCCAGGTAACCGCGCAATACCAGCAGGCCCAGCACACCGATGGTGTTGGTCAACGTGCCTACCACCGCGGCGGCTGTAATCGCCACATTCTCATTCACATTCGCCCGGCGCAGCCCCTGGTAGGTCAGAGCCGCAAACACGCCGATAAACATGCGCGGCAAAATGGCGACAATCGGATCCTTAAAGAAGGGTGTGGTGGCTTGTAGCCAGGAGAACAGGCCGAAGATTAGCCCCACCAACCAACCCACCGGCGTGCCCCCCAGCACCCCGCCGATAATTGCCGGGACGTGCATAATTGTGGCGTTTTGGGCCGGTGTGGGGACCGGGATAAACCCCAGGCCGGTCACGCCCAAGAGAATCGCAATCGCTGCCAGTACACCGGCCATGCTGATTTTGCGCGCGTCAAACGTGGTGTTCATGTAAGCCTCCTTCAGTCCTTTGGATAATAATTAATGCAGCCAAACCCACAAAAGTACCGTAAAAGCCGTAGCTACTGCCAAAGCGAGCCAATCTTGCGGCTGTGCCTGTAACTGGCGGAAAGTGCCCCGCCCTTGGCCGCCCATGTAACCGCGCGCTTCCATCGCCAGCGCCAGGGTCTCAGCCTGGTCGAGACTATTGACAAAGAGCGGTACGATCAGCGGCAGAATGCGCCGCGTGCGCTGTAGCACGGCCCAGCGCGAGCCACTGCCAAAATCCGCCCCGCGCGAAGCCTGGGCTTTGGCCAACGTCTCCAACTCTAGCGCCAGCGTCGGCACAAAGCGCAGCGCAATGGTCAATGTCATTGCCACGGCATGAGCGGGGAAGCCCACCCGCTCAAAGGGGCGCAGCAGTTTCTCGGTGCCCTGCGCCAGCTTGTTCGTGGTGGTCGTCAACGTCAGCAGCGATGTCAGCAGCAGCAACGTCGCAAATCGCAACACCGAGCGAGCGATGAGCTGTACCAGGCAATCGGTGAGCAGCAGCGGTCCCCAGGACCAGAGAATCTGGCACCCAGTGGCCCGCACTGCAGCCGGCGCAAAGAAGAGCTGCAGCACAGCAAAGATGAGTATAAAGGGCACGGTAAGCCACACTGTCCTGAGCGCGTAGGCGATGGGCACCCGCGCCTGCCATACCAGCAGCAGGGTTGCTGCTAACAACACCAATTGCCCCACCAGGGAACCCAAAAGTGTCGCCAGCCCCACCAGCAAGGCAAAGGCGAGCAGCTTAAAGCGCGGGTCCATATGATGTACCCAGGAGCCGGCCGGCAGATACTGCCCGATGCTGACATTTCGCAGGAAATCAAATTCAGAGGGCTGGGTGTTGGCCATTAGCGGACTCCGTTACAGAACTATGATGCGCGAGAGGCGCGCTGCCGTGGCGCAGCCCATGCTGCACTGTGGCTACCACCTCGGCCAGGGTTAGCGCCTGGGTATCCACCGCCCAGCCTGACTGCCGTAAGAGCCGGAGCAACTGGGAAAATGGGTGGGGTACCAGGCCGATCTGCTCCAGCCGGTCCACCTGTCCCAGGATCTGGCGCAGGCTGCCCTGCAGTAAAACCTGCCCCTGCGCCAGCAGCGCCAGATCATCCACCAATACGGCCAGGTCTTCCTGCTGGTGGGAGGTGACTACCAGGGTGGTGCCGGTACGGCGCAGTTGATCGAGAAATTCCAGGAGCTCCACGCGCGTAGCCGGGTCCAGACCGGCAGTCGGCTCGTCTAGCAAGAGTACTTCAGGTTGCAGCGCCAGGACCCCGGCCAGGGCGACGCGTCGCCGCTCGCCCCCACTCAGGGCAAAGGTAGGCCGGTCTTTGAAGCTCTCAAAATCCAGGCCCACGGCCGCCATCGCCTGCTGCACCCGCTGCCGTACCGTGGCGCGATCCAAACGCATCTGGCGCGGCCCGAAGGCAATATCATCCCCGACCACCGGTTCGAAAATCTGTTTTTCCGGCTGCTGGAAGACCAGCCCCACCCGCTGGCGCAGGCGGCGTAAGTCCAGCCGCGCGCGGCCTAGATCTTCTCCCAGTACTTGCAATTGTCCGGTCTGCGGCCGGATCAGCCCATTGAAATGTTGCAGCAGGGTGGATTTACCCGACCCGGTCTGGCCCATCAAGCCCATAGACCGGCCGCGGAAGATCTCAAGCTGTAGATTGTGCAGAGCGGTATAGGCGAGCGGCGTGCCCACCAGATAGGTATAGCTCAAATCTCGCGCCTGGATCATGGCCGCGCCTCCCGGCGCCTCCAGCGGCGCTATGGCTGGCGCCACAGGAGCAATCGTGCTTGTGGCGTCAGAAGTGCGACCATCGGATCTGCGGTTGAGGGCCGCGGCGACTTCCGCCGCTGTCATACCCACCGGCTCGAGCGCCAGGGCTATGGATAAGGCTACCATAGCCGGCGGGCGCAACTCCCAGGATGCCAGCGTCTCAGCCTGGCTGAAGATCTCGCGCGGCGCGCCATCGGCGACGACCTGCCCCTGGTGGAGCACGACCATGCGCCCGGCGCGCGCCGCTTCCTCCATAAAGTGGGTGATGGTGATAATCGTGCGCCCTTGCCGGTGGAGCTGCTCCATAATTTCCAAGACCATAGCGCGCCCTTGCGGGTCCAGCATGGCAGTAGCTTCGTCAAAGATTAGGATATGGGGCTCCAGCGCCAGCACCCCGGCAATTGCCACCCGTTGTTTTTGGCCGACCGAGAGTAGGTGGGGGGGCCGGGCGGCAAAGGCCGCCATGCCGGTCAGCGCCAGGCTTTGCGCTACCCGTTGTTGGATTTCAGCGCTGCTTAAGCCCAGGTTTTCCGGGCCAAAGGCCACATCTTCTTCGACGGTCGTGGCCACAAATTGAGCCTCGGGATCCTGGAAGACCATGCCGGCTGCCTGGCGAATGGCGCGCCATTCGTGCCGCTGCCGCGTGTCCCGCCCTTCTACCAGCACCCGGCCGCTGTCAGGTAGGAGCAGGGCATTGATATGGCGCGCCAGGGTCGATTTGCCCGACCCGTTGGCCCCGACCAATGCCAGGTATTCCCCCGGCCGGACCGTCAGGGTTACGCCGCGCAAGGCCGGAAATTGCTGGCCGCTGCCCCCCCGATAGCTATACTGCAGGTCCGAAATTTCAAGCATTTAAGCTCCTGAAAGCATAAAAAAACCTCCCAAGGCGCGGCTTGGGAGGCGGGAAGATTCCAGCATCTCACAAGCGCTCGTCCTATCGTCTCGGTCGGGTAGCGACTACCGGCGATCCAAGCGACGATCCGCGCTTGAACTATTCAGGGCTCTATCGCGGCAGTAGGCTGGTGCTCAGCGCCACGCAGGGTCGCCGGCAGGCATACGAATGGCATCCGCCATAGAGGCTTAATCCAACAAAGCAAGTATAGCATATATCCCCAATTATGCAATTTGGCGGGAATGGGCACCCACGTAGGGGCGGCCCTATGTGGCCGCCCTGCGCTATGTGGCCGCCCTGCGCTATGTGGCCGCCCTGCGCTATGTGGCCGCCCTGCGCTATGTGGCCGCCCTGCACTATGTGGCTAGAACAGGCTGCGTAATCCCACCCACCAGCGATGGATATAATAGAGGGGGAGCAGCCGGGGATGGCGGATAGGGTAACGGTAGGCCATATAAGCGGGGGAAGGGAACAGATGGCGCCAGATGTACCAAAGCCGGGCGCGCCAATGCGGAATAGTCGTCAGGTCATCCCACAAGTGCTGGGCCACCGGTTGGTATTCACCGGTCATAAGCGCAAAAATTCGCTTTTCGGCGGGTGAGGATGGTAAGGACTGTAAGCGGGTCAGCACGCCGGGCGGCAGCGGCATGGACCACTCATCTACTACTCTAGAGATTACATGCTGCAGTGGCAAAACCAGATCAAATGCCTGGGCTTTGGCTAGAAGCAGATCCCAATCGATCTGCCCCTGATAATGGTTTATCACTTCGGCGATATCATGCAACCAATGCAGTTTGTGGTCGTACACAATCAAGCCTGGTGTTCTACTATGGTGTAACAGGATATGGCTGCAGAGATGCAGTAACTGGGCTTCAGGCCCCAGCATACGCACTGCCGGCCCAGCTTGCGGCGCGGCAGGCGTGGCGCAGATGGCAGAGTCGATAGGGAGCGATGTTTCCCAGAACCACGCCATAGGCAGGTTATACTGGTAATGGGGTGAGTCGAACAGGGTCCAGTGAACCTCGATAATCATTGGGAACTGGCCAGGCTTATAGACGAGCAGTTCATTTTCATGCTCAGCTTTAGCGCCAGGATGCATTTCAGGGGTAGGAAAGCCATAATGATGGCTGGCGAGTAGCTGGAGGGTCTGATCCACATCGCCGCGTTTCACCAAAAGATCCAGGTCGACCATCGGTCTGATGCCAATGTCCTCATATACCGTCTTAGACAGGGCGGCCCCTTTTAACAGGATAATGGCAATACCCGCTTGCAAAAAGTCCACCAGCAGCCGGTCAAGCTCCGAGAAAAGCAGCGTATTGTGCAGCACACTCTGCACGTATACCTCTTGTAGCCGCTCTTCGATGGAAACAGGTACGATATCTTCGTAACGCACCATGTAATAGATGAGCGGGGCGATATTTTCTTTTAGCGCAAATTGGCAGAGATACTCCCAATCAAGAGCTTCCCCTGCCGGCCCATCGCCCACCATTTGGCAGGCCAGCTCAAACGCAGGCGGATCCCAGTGGCCGCGCAGACACAGGTGGATGAAGCGCAGGGCTCGCGCCTGCTGCTCCGTCATCAGATGGGGCTGAATATCATGCTGCTCTATCATAAAGGTGGCCGGCTTGCTAATTTCATGCTGAGTACCCTCAGCCGGAAGCTTCCTGGTTACTGTGCAGAATCTCGGTTAAGAAACTTATTGTAGGTACTGCCTCCGGCTGCACGTCTTTGGTACTTGCAAAAGATGTGCGGCATGCTGTCTTCCGGACAGCCGAGACCGCATCTACTGGAAATATGAACAGTTACTGACCTTTCGCTGAAATTTATAGGCAAATCGCGAATTACCTGGTAAGCTTAGTATTACAGCGCAAGGTCGGGCAAAAGAGCTTTAAGGCGAGTTAGCCTGGACTTGCGATGTGAAAGATAAGCTTGATAGTTACGCTTCTGGTAATAGAACACGCGGCGTAAAGCGGCGGCAGCATCGAAAACCGGTTTGGGCAAAATACTGGTCAATAGGAGCCGCACCTGATAAACCGTCAAAGCGGGAGCTAGTGGTTGAAAACGGATACGCAGGCGCACCAAAAAATGATGGGCCAAGGAAACCAGCAGCATATGATGATGCCAGCCCAGCCAACTACGCATTTCGTAGTGGTCAAAACCAACTTCGCCTTTGGCTTCTTCAAAAATGGTTTCGATAGGCCAACGCATCCCACTCAGGCGCACGAATTCGATCACCGGGGTGGTAGCTGGGGCATTACTAAAATAGAACTTGATCTCGGTAGGGTCAGCCAAATTACGCCGGATGATCAGCCAGAGTTCGGCGCCAGGCAAGTTGTGCCGCGCTTCGACGAGGCGCAGAAAAGCAAAGTGACAGA
>SHYO01000222.1 GCA_009692745.1 Chloroflexota bacterium | reverse complement strand
GATGCGTCAGGGTTGTCTCTTCATTTTCACTCATGGCAATTTTCCTTTCGGTGGATTGCCTGAGCTTACGCATTTCGCTGCAGTTGTAAAAGTTCTATTTTTCCGTCGTTTTGAGCCGTTTGGCTTCTATTTGCACAAAACTTACGCTAATTTCTGGGTTGGATATTGCAAATTGGTAGAATAGCTCTCTCTCTATAGCATGTCACAATTCCATGAATATTAGATGAGAGCTTTCTTAGAGTATTTTAAAATAAGGGTAAGCATTTCCTGAGTGGGGAAGGCCCCCGCTACACCTCACCATCTCACCTTGACGGATTTCGTCATATATGGTATAGTTCCATGTATGACGATTTCTTCATCTCCAAGCAAAGAGCAATTTCTTGCGGATTTACTGGAGCGCTACGGGATCGATGATTCCCGGGGCATTGAAGCCCTGGGCCTAATCAAAACGGTGTCCAATTTGTTGGATACGATAGTAGCCGAACGGATGCGCAGTCATAATGTGTCGGGACCCCGCTGGCGGATGTTGCTCCGGCTCTTTCTAGAAGAGGAGCGGGGCAGCAGTGCGGGCCTATCTCCGTCAACTTTGAGCCAGTTCCAACATGTGAGTAAGAATACTATCAGTACATTGCTGCGACGGTTAGAAGATCAGGGATTGGTCCAGCGCCATCTGGATTCCCACGACCGCCGCCGCTTTGTCATTAGATTGACCCCGCAAGGACGAGACCTGGTTCATAGCACAGTTCCGGAGCATGCGGAATACCTCAATCATCTGCTTTTGGGGTTATCTCCAGATGAATATAGCGCCATGGTTGATGGTTTGAAAAAGCTGCGCCAAACGTTGCAGCTCCACGCCGGAGATTGTCACAAAGCAAGATAAAATTGGGTGTCTGAATCTGGACCTGCATGGCGCAAAGGATGGCGTAACATGCTTATGGTGTATTTTGTCTTGAATCATTTTCACAAGGAGTGAGGCTATGGGAGTATCAACAGCAGCTTCGCCAGGTAGGGCAGGCCGCAACCAGGACGCGGGGAAGGGGATGGGCAACCTGGGGCGGGCGATCAGATTTCTGGGCCATTATCCTAAGGTGGCAATTTTCGCCTATCTAGCTTTGTTTATTTCTACCGGTGCCCAGCTCGTGGTGCCGCAGTTGGTGCAAAATATCATCGATGCAGTGACCAAGGGTGCGATTGGCAGGGTGATTCAATCACTGCCGGCCAATGTACAACCCCTGGCGCTACAGCGCCTGGGGCTTACCTTGGAGCAGGCGCAAAGCAATTACAACAATGCTGAATCGGCCCTAATTGCTGCCGCAGTGGGTATTGTCGGTTTTGCGATTATGCGCGGCATATTCGCCTTTACCCAAAGCTATATGGCAGAAATGCTGTCCCAAAATGTGGCGTTCGATTTCCGTAATGAGCTGTTTGCCAAGATTCAACGCCTGTCTTTCAGTTATTTCGACCGGACTCAGACCGGGCAATTGATGATTCGGGCTACCGACGACGTGGAAAAGGTGCGGCTGTTCATTGGCCAGGGATTGCTGATGGCCTTGCAAGCCTTCGTTTTGCTGATAAGTACCCTAATTATTCTTTTTGCCACGAATATTTGGCTTACCCTGGTGGTTTTGCCGGTACTGCCTATCGCTATGGTGCTTTTTTTCATTTTCGGTTCTCTGGCCCAACCGCTATTTGCTAAAGTCCAAATTAAACTGTCTGCTCTGAACACCATCTTGCAGGAGAATATGGCCGGGATGAGAGTGGTAAAAGCATTCGCGCGCGAACCGCAAGAGCAGCAGCGCTTTGAGACTTCTGCCAGTATTCTGATGGACCAACAGATTCAAGTCACCCGCACCTTCGCATTCCTGTTTCCGATGATTTTCCTGATAGCCAACCTGGGCCAGGCGGCGGTGCTATATTTTGGGGGGCGGCAGATTATCGAAGGGACATTGACTATTGGTGAGTGGCAGAAATTTAGCCTCTACCTGGTATATGTCTTCTTCCCTATGGGGCAGCTCGGTTTTATTATCAACCTGATGTCGCAGGCCAGTGCTTCGGCGACCCGTATCTTCGAGATTTTGGATGCCAAGAACGATGTAGCCGACAAACCGCGGGCCATTGCTTTGCCGCCCATTCAAGGGCACGTCCAGGCCGAAGGGATTACATTCCGCTATTTTGGCAGCTCGGAACCTATCTTGAAGGGTGTCTCGTTTGATGCCCAGCCAGGCCAGACGATTGCGCTATTGGGGGCAACCGGCAGCGGTAAAACGACGATTATTAACCTGATTCCGCGTTTCTACGATGTGAGCGAAGGAAGTTTGTTAATTGACAACTACGATGTGCGGGATGTAAAGATAGAAAGTCTGCGCTCTCAGATCGGGATTGTGCTGCAGGAGACAACCCTCTTCGGTGGCACGATTCGCGACAATATCGCCTTTGGCCGGACCAATGCGTCTTCAGATGATGTAATCGCGGCAGCCAGGGCGGCAGAAGCGCACGACTTTATTATGAGTTTTCCGCAGGGGTACGATACCCCGGTAGGTGAGCGGGGTTCGACCTTGAGTGGTGGCCAAAAGCAGCGCGTGGCCATTGCGCGCGCCCTATTGCTGAACCCGCGGATTCTGATTCTGGATGAAGCCACTAGCAGCGTGGATTTGATCACCGAGTATAAGATTCAAAAGGCGCTGGATAAGCTGATGGAAGGGCGTACTAGTTTTGTGATTGCGCAGCGCATCAGCACGGTATTGAATGCCGACCAGATTCTGGTTTTGGATAAAGGCCGGATTGTGGCTAATGGCAGGCACGCCGAATTGATGGAGACCAGCGAAATATACGCAGAGATCTACCACTCCCAGTTGGTGAGCGATGTGGAATTGGAAAATGGGAACCGGGCAGAGGCTTTGGTGGCTGAAGGATAAAATGATGACATACAAGTTCCGTTCCCTACGTTCTGGAGGAATGCCGTTATGATGGGAGGCCCCGGTGGTGTTCAACGTTTGTTTGGACAGGATACCCTAAAACCGAAAAATACCGGTGCGACACTGGCTCGCCTCGCCGGTTATTTTAAGAGCTGGTGGCCGGCTTTGCTGGCAGTAGTTGTGCTGATGATTATAGGTACCTGGACACAGGTGACTGCGCCGGAGTTGCTCGGGCAGGCGGTGGATTGTTACCTTTCGCCGCAAGCATCTACCCAGGCTCAAATTCCCGGTTTGTCTACGGGGGTCAAAAACAATTGCTGGTTTACGACCGTGTCGACCACCCGAACAACGAATGATCTGCTTCAAGGTTTGGGAAGTCTGGTATTGATCACCATAGTGCTCTACCTGGTTGGTTCTATTACCGGCGGCTTACAGTTCTTCATGATGACCTGGGCAGGGCAGCATGTGTTAATGAAACTACGGCTGGATGTATTTAAGCACTTGCATCGCCTGTCCCTGGGTTATTATGCTCAAAATGAAGTTGGTAACCTGATGAGCCGGATTACCAATGACACGGACGCTCTGCAGCAGGCCCTGAGCTTTGCCCTGGTAAACGTTACCAGTGGTGTGCTCTTGATTGTGTGGATTGCCTACAAGATGCTGAGCCTCAGCCTGGCATATGGCTTACTGAGCATGGCAGTGGTGCCGTTTATGTTCCTGGCGACAATGTGGTTTTCCGGCCAGGCGCGCAAGGCTTTCCGTCGCAGCCGGCAAGAGATCGGCAACGTAAACGCTGACTTACAGGAAAGCATCGCCGGTGTGCGCGAAGCCCAGGCCTTTAGCCGGGAAACTGAGAACATTGCCAGTTTCCGGCAGGTAAATGCTGCGAACCGCGATGCCAATATTCGCGCCGTAGCTTTTACTAGTGCTTTGGCGCCTGTTCTGGAAGCCTTAGGATATATAGCGATTATGATTGTAACAGTTGCCGGCGGCTTGGCGCTATTGCGCGACCAACCTCTGTTTGGTACGGTGGTCTCTCTTGGGTTGATAGTAACTTTTTTGGGGTATGTGCAGCGCTTTAACCAACCGATTCAACAGATATCCGTATTGTGGACAAATATCCAGAACGCCATCGCCGGTAGCGAGCGAATTTTTGGTTTGTTGGATACGGTTCCTGATGTGCAGGATAAGCCCGATGCCCGTCCTATGCCTCACATCAAAGGACGGATAGTTTTCGACGATGTTTGGGCAGAATATAAGCCGGGCGAGCCGGTTTTGCGCGGTATTAACCTGGTGGCCGAGCCGGGACAGACCATTGCGGTGGTTGGTCCTACGGGCGCCGGTAAGACTACCCTGGTGAACCTGATCCCACGCTTTTACGATGTGACCAAGGGCTTGGTAACGATCGATGGGATTGATGTGCGGGACGTATCCAGTGCCAGTCTGCGCCGGCAGATCGGTTTGGTGTTGCAAGATACCTTCCTCTTTAGCGATACGGTGATAAACAATATTCGCTACGGGCGGCCGGAGGCTACGGATGAAGAGGTAACCGCAGCCGCCAAAATGGCGCGCGCCGATCAATTCATCGACCGGTTGCCTAATGGCTATAACACGGTCTTGGGAGAGCGCGGCTCGGGGCTGAGCCAGGGGCAACGGCAGTTAATAGCGATTGCCCGGGCGATCCTGTCGAATCCGGCGCTTTTGATCCTGGACGAGGCTACATCCAGTGTGGACACCCGCACTGAGCGCCTGATCCAGGGTGCCCTGGAGCAGTTGATGTCCAACCGGACCAGTTTTGTGATTGCCCATCGCTTGAGCACTGTGCGCAATGCTGATGAGGTCCTGGTGGTGCTGGGGGGTGAGATCGTAGAGCGTGGGCGGCACGAAGAGCTATTGGCCCTAAAAGGCCGCTATTATGATCTTTATATGAGTCAGTTTCGCCTGGAAGAAGAACGGGAACCTCCTGCCCGTGTAGCGCATGTCGCTCCGGCAACTTCCTAGTAGGGCGCATCTTTAACGGACTGCATAGTTTTGAGGGGTGCTTCTGGGTTATCACGCTCAGGAGCATCCCTTTTCTGTGCCGGGCTGTAACTGCTCAGGTAGGTGAGTCAGGGAAAAGGGAAGGCGGCATAAAGGGAGAACCGAGGGAGGCCAGCAACAAAACATCCAAAACCCGTTGACCCTGTTTGCGGGCGGTGGAGATATAGCTGCGGATCTGGCAAAAGAGCTGGGCC
>SHYO01000039.1 GCA_009692745.1 Chloroflexota bacterium | reverse complement strand
CGTCTTACTGCTCCGCACCTCCGGCGCCGCCGCGATCTCCACCTTCTTCAACGTCTACATGGACTCCAGCCTGCATGTGCCCACGGCGCTCATTGGTACCCTGGTGGCCGCTTCCCAGCTCCTGTCGGTTCCGGTAACGCTCAGCATGCCGCTGCTGGTGGCGCGATTGGGACATAACCGGCTGTTCTTGCTGGGCAGGTTGGGGATGGTGTGCGCTATGTTACCCCTGGCGCTTATCTCCCACTGGGCCGCGGCCGGTGTGGCATACCTCTGTTTGATCCCGCTCAATAGTCTCACCTTTGCCGCGATCAGTATCTATCAGCTCGAGCTGGTGCCCGCCGGGCGCTGGGCCACCATGTCCAGCTTCAGCGCGATGGCAGGCGGGCTGAGTATTGCCGTATTCAGCCTGGGAGGCGGCTATATCATCCGGCTGCTGAATTACCAGAGTCTCTTTCTCTTGAGTGCCGCGATCACCACCGCCGGCATCCTGCTCTTCTGGTGGTACTTCCGTGTGCCCCGCGGCGAATTGGCCCGCCCCCCGGCCCTGGAACAGGCATAATCGCCAGAGGAGCCCCTGGCCGGCAGAAACGCTGATAATGGCAGTTTTTGGCGGCTTTTGGTCTGGACCTGGCAGTCCCGCTGTGGTTTAATGCGTATAGTAGCAAAACCCGCCGGTGAGTTGAGAAGCCTCACAGGCAGAGAGAGGGGGCCACAAGGCGCTGTACAAACTAAAGAATTCGGGGTAGAATAGTTATGTTTAGAGACCACTTTCTCGCCCCCTTTCCCTTCTCTCACCTGAATCTGGCCTCATAGCGAGATATCCCCAAATCGGAGATTTGGGGATATCTCGCAAAGAAACGTTTTTGAAACGCCGCTAGGTTGTGGTAGTCCAAGCGCCAATAAGAGCATAATTCCATTTCAACTGAGGAGGAGGGATCATGTCAGAGAAAAATGTTTGGGCCCGGGATGATGTGGTGGCCGAACTGATGAGACGTAAGGTTTTTTCAGATGTGCCCACCGATGGAAGCCTATCTCACTCCAGGGGCTAAGGTGCTGGATGTGGGCTGTGGGCCAGGTCCGATTCCCGCGATATCGCCGCGATCGTTAACCCTGGGCCGGTGGTGGGCATCGACAGCGCACCGAAATCCATTGAGCTGGCAGTAAAGATGGTTAACGAGTCGCATATCCCCAACTTGACCTTCCAGGTGGGGGATGCCTGTCAGCTTGATTTTGCCGATGGCAGCTTTGATATTGTGTTAAGCCTGAATGTGATGGCGTATCATCGGGATCCGGTGCAGGTTTTGCTTCTGAAACCCCAAGGGTTACTCCACAAGGACCTTGTCAAGATTTTGAGCATAAGCGAAACCACCTTACGGGAATAATTGGATCTGTATCTGAAGGGTGGACTTGAACCCCTGATCGAGCAGGCCCGGCAACGACAGATCCATCTTTTCTTTGTCGATGCCGCTTACTTTGTGATGCTGCCCTTCTTGGGATACTTGTACTCCTTGACGGTGCGCTATGTTAAAAGTGCCAGTGGTCGCAAACGCTTCAATATCCTGGGGGCCTTGCACCCCATCGGCCACGAGTTGGTCACCATCTCCAACCACTCTTATATCAATGCCTTGTCAGTGTGTGAGTTACTGGTATTTCGAACTGTCTGGATCAAACTCATACCACCCACAAAGCGGCTTTAGAGACCCTACTCACTCCCAAGTTTCAGACTTTTGAAAACGTCACTTTTAATCCTTGACGAGTATAACAGCGGTTGACGGCGTTTCTGTGCTATGGTACTATCCAGGAACTCTGGAGGGGGCGATTAGCCACGTGTGGAGCGTTATATTACGGTTATGTACTGCGCCTGTTTTGCTGGTGCTGCTGTGGAATGGGTGGGGTTTCTTCGCGGCCCAGCTTAAGGAGCTTCCCATAAGTTCCCGGCTTGGGGCAGCGCCACCTTTACAGACAACTCCCTACCCTCCTCCCAACACCGCTACACCTGCAGGCTACCCTTTGCCCTCACCACCTATCGGGACTCCCTATCCGGCTCCCCAACTTACCCCGACTCAGGCGGCCACCTTGCCCCCAGCCATCCCAACTGCTACGAACCCCGGATTATCGACTCCTACCCAGGGCGTACCACCGCCCTTGCCGGCCACGGCGACTGTACCGCCCCGCGTGCCGCTTTTCACACCCACATTCCCGGCTACGCTGCCCCCGGTGGCATCTCTCACACCACCGCCCCTCCAATCGCCAACACCTCCGCAGGTAACGTTACCTCCCACAACTACCTTGCCGGCCGGCATCCAAGCTGTGACGCCGCGCCCCAGCACCGCCACTGCCACACCCACCATCGTCATTCCTGTCGGCGCAATCGAGCCCCCGTTGGTATTAACGACGGTTCCCGGCGGCAGTAATGGCACCGGAAATAATGAGCTTGGCGGCCTGGGCGGCATTTTCCTGGCGATTATCGTGGGGGTCGTCTATCTGCTCCTCTTCCGCCGTCCCACCCGCCAGGAACCGCCGGGCCAGTCCCTCCCCCCAGATGAACCTAGCGGCTGATTTCTATAAATGGATGCGCTTTTAGCCTCGATGAGAAGCTACTTAACCGCCGAGGTGGTCGCCAGGTATAGATAAACTACATCCTCCAGCAACTTCCGCGCTTCGTTCTGCCGGGGGCGCGCCGCCCCGACTTTAGTGGCAATCGTCTCTGCCAGGCGCAACAAAAGCGCCTGGTCCACCTGCTGCCGGCTGGCCCGTCCCAAGGTTTCCTGAATCAGGTCATAATCCGCCTCGGTCAGCCGCCGGAGCTGCGGATACAGCACCAATAAGCTATCGATCCGCCCAGCATCCGGCGCCACCGGCGCTGGGGCGGGAGTCTGCCGGGCCGGCTGCAAATTTTCCAATTTAATATCGCGGCGCTCTTTAACGACCAGGGTGCCGGCGGCAAAATCTCCCAGGCGGCGCGCCTGGCGGTTGAAAAACATGGTTACCAGGCCTATACCATAACCGGAGGGCAGGAAATCCACGATGCGCACCAGGTTCCGTACCACAATTTCAATGACCCCAGCCGGATTGCCATCTACCCGCACCACCCTGATGCGCGCCCAGCGTTTGCCAGGCGTCTGACCATTCCATAGCAGTTCAAACAGCATGTAATATCCCCAGAACACGCCGAAGTTCAGCAAGGTATAGAGCGCAATGATCAGCCCCCCAACCCAACTCACGCCACTATCAAACAGACTGCTACTGTCTAATTTCATCAAGTCGCCGATAACCGCCAGCAGCACCACCAGCAACACATTGAGCAACAGCAGCGCCATACCGATCAGGATACTGTCGATCAATGTACCGATGAAGCGCGAGCCAATTCCCGCTACCTCATAACCGAAAGTTACATTTTCCGGTGTGTCAATGGTATAATCTTCCCGTAGAAAATCTGACATATATCCTATCCGGTATGCGGTAACCTTTCAACCATATAACTTACCAATCTGCCAACCCATTTATGAACACGCACGATTTTATCGAAATCCGCCAGCCCAACTGGCGCCAATTGGAAAACCTGCTACAACGTGCCGGGCGCAACCTGGCGTTGCTCTCCGACCAGGAATTGGCAGACCTGGGACGCCTCTACCGGCTGGCGGCCTCCGACCTGGCTGTTGCTCAGCGGGATTACGCTGGCCAACGGGTGGCCATCTATCTGAACCAGTTAGTGGGCCGCGCCCATACTCTCATCTACCAGAGCGAGCCGCTCCGGTTGCGCTCCATACAGCACTTCTACCGCCAAAGCTTCCCACAATTATACCGCCACTTGTGGCCATATACGACCTTCGCCTTTCTCCTCTTCCTCCTGCCGGCCCTGGCCTCTTTCCTGTCAGTCTGGCGCCATCCCGAGGCGATCTACACCATTCTCGGTCCCGGTATTGATGGACTGGTAAAGCAAGTAGAGCAGGGAAAACTCTGGACCGACATCGCTCCCAGTGTGCGTTCGGCGGCTTCTACCACGATTCTCACCAACAACATCCAGGTTATGTTTCTCACTTTCGCCGGGGGTATCACCGCCGGGCTGCTCACCGTCTGGATTCTCATCAGCAACGGCCTCAATTTGGGCGCAATCTTCGGACTGCTGCAATATCACGGGCTCAGCAGCGGGCTTGCTAGTTTCATCCTGGCGCATAGCTTTATTGAGCTAAGTGGCATCTTTTTCGCCGGGGGATGTGGTCTTTACCTGGCAGACGGCCTGCTGCGCCCCGGTATCCTCAGCCGGCGCGATGCCCTGGTGCAGCGCGGCAGCCTGGCTGTCAGGCTCATCCTGGGCTGCGTACCCTTCCTGGTCCTGGCCGGTCTCATCGAAGGCTTTATCAGCCCCAGCAGCCTGCCGGCATGGTTTAAGCTGATGGTTGGTTTTGCCACGGGCGTATTATTATATGGTTACTGGCTTTTGGGTGGCCGGAACGAGAGATAAAGGCATGATTCGAGTAAGCGCGGCTATCAAATCTGCGCCCGGGCTTTCATCTCCAGGTATTTATTGATCACGGCTACGCTGAGCTCGTTTGCCGGTACATCCAGCGTCTGGATCCCCTGGCGGCGCAGCCGTTCCAGCGTTAATTTCCGTTCCTCCAGCAATTGCTCCGCCACCGTGCGCTGGTAAAGCGTAGAGCTGTCTACCACACTCTGGCGTGCCAGCCGTTGTACCGTCGGGTCGCTAATCGTCACCAGCAGACCCAGGTGACTGCGGCGCAGGCGCCCCATCTGCGCCACCAGTGCATCCGTGCTGACGCTGCCGGTCAGATCGGTAAAAACCAGCACCAGGCTGCGCCGGAATTGCTTGGCGGCAAAATAGGCAAAAGCAGTATTGTAGTCTGGTTCCACCGGCTCGCTCTCCACCCTATACAGCAGTTCCAACATCCGCTGGAATTGCCCCTTGCCCCCTCGCGGTGATAGCCAGCTCTGCACCTGGTCGGCGAAGGTCAGCAGACCCAGTTTATCACCCTTTTGCGCCGTCACATAAGCCAGTAATAACACCGCATTGATGGCATAATCCAATTTACTGACATCCCCCACCGGGCTGCGCATCATGCGCCCGATGTCTAGCAAAACCATCAAGTTCTGGCTGCGCTCCGTCTCGTATTCGACACTGACGGGCTTGCCGCGCCGCGCGGTAGCCTTCCAGTCAATCCTACGGTATTCATCGTCGGGTTGGTAATCCCGTAACCTCTCAAATTCTGTGCCGCTGCCAAAGATCCTGGTGGTGCGCAACCCCAATTCCCATAAGCGATTCCGGCGCAGCAACAGGTCATATTTTTTGATATCCACCAGGTTGGGATAGACTTTTACGCCTTCCTGTGCCGGGAAGCGCGCCTGCCGCCGTACCAATCCCAACACCGATTCCCAGCGTAAATATAGATCACCGAAGCGGTAATCGCCGCGCCGTGGCGGGTACAGGTAATAGGTAAAGTGCCCTGTCGATCCCGGCGCGGCAAAGGCCTTCTCCTGTGTCCCTTCCGGTGGTAGGATACTATGCGGCAGCGGTTTGATATCGCCCACCCGCTCCCCACTCCCAATCCCTAACTGGAAAGAGAGGGGCGGTTCATCTCGCAGCCAAACCCGTAATTTGCGCAAGCCGCGGCGCAACCGCACCTCCACCCCTACCTTATTCCAGGTCGCCAGGGAGAGGCGCTCCTCGTGGCGGCGGACTAACTCCCAATCCTCTGCCCGGGGGGTCAGGCGCAGATCGATCAGCAAAAAGGACAGCAGCAACATCAACCAGGCCACCGTCAGAGACACGAAAACCGGCGACCAGCCGCTCGCCGCGAGGGGCAACGCTGTGATAAGGAGCAGTATCAGAAAGCGGGCCGTTATTTGCATAGTGTCAGTGCATAATATCAGCTCGAGCGCGCAGCCGGTACTTAACGCGGCACTTCCACGCCTGCCAGGATGCGCCGGATAACGGCATCGGCATCCAATCCTTCGATCTCGGCCTCTGGTTTTAAGATAATGCGATGGCGCAACGTGGGTGCGGCCAGGAATTTGACATCATCCGGGGTGACATACCTGTGCCCTTGCAACGCAGCATACGTCTTGGCAGCCAGCAGCAAGGCAATGCTGGCGCGCGGGCTGCCGCCCAGGATCAGATCCGCGCTGCGACGGCTGGCATTTGCCACTTGGGTGATATATCCCAAAATCCCCTCCTCGACCGTCACCTGGCGAATCTCGGCCCAGATTTCCGGTAGGTCCGCCGGCCGGATCACCGGCTGGATACCTGTACCATCCAGATTACGGGCATCGAAGCCCTGGTGATACCTGCGCAACACCTCCCGCTCCACTTCCGGTGGCGGATAATTGACCTGGATCTTAAACATAAACCGGTCCAGTTGGGCTTCGGGTAGCGGATATGTGCCCTCATACTCCACCGGATTTTGGGTAGCAAGTACCATAAAAGGGGCAGAGAGCGGGTAAAGCTGCCCATCGATGGTCACCTGCCGTTCCTCCATAGCTTCTAACAAAGCCGATTGGGTTTTGGCCGGCGCCCGGTTGATCTCGTCGCCCAGCATGATCTGGGTGAAGATCGGTCCCTTCCTCAAGTAGAACTTCCCCTGGTTAATATCAAAAACCTGGGTGCCAATAATATCGCTAGGCATCAGATCCGGGGTAAATTGGACTCTATGGAACTCTGCATCGACCAGGCGGGCCATAGTCTTGGCCAGCAGCGTCTTAGCTGTCCCCGGCACCCCTTCCAGCAACACATGGCCGCCGCTGAAGAAGGCGATTAAAATCTCTTCAAAGACGGTTTCCTGGCCGACAATCACTTTGGCGGCCTCATTTCTCAAACGGGTGTAAAGCTCAGCTAGGGACATTTTTATATCCTACTCTAATTGCTAAGTTGTGGATTGTGGGAAGCTTTGGGTGAGCAATTCAGCTAAGAAGAAGCTCACCGTATGGGCCAGAATCTTGCTAGCTGAGTACTCTCAGCCGTGGTACGCACGATCAGACCGGATAAGGAACGGGATCATAGTGTTTCAAAAGTAAAAACGGTGGTTAAGACGCTGAAAGCGGTCTCCACATCATGTCTCAGCCGACCGAGGATCTGCTGGATAGCGACAGGCCATTGAGATTTCTGGCAGAATCATCAATGACCGGCCGGCAGCGGACAGCGCCGGATCAATCCAGCTATTAGGAACGGACCAGCCCCGTTGACGGGGCGCTGTCTGGTAGCGCGGCGATTGATCGCCGCGCGCTTCTCGGCCGCGCTGACTGTCCGCTAACTCCCCGTATACCACTGATCCGCGCCCTGCAGGGCATAGTCGATGGCTTCCAGGCCGGCGTCGATCTCGGCTTCGCTGACGATCAGGGGGGGCGCGATCTGCATATTGTTCCAGCGCACCGACACCTTGGTGTGGCGTTCCAGCAGGCGGCGGCTGACTTCCTGGGTGGCCTGGCATTCGGCAGCCGGCGCATTCCAGGGCACCAGGCGCTCGCGCGTCTGGCGGTTGCGCACCAGCTCCAGCGTCCAGTAGAGGCCCAGGCCGCGCACCTCGCCTACGGTGGGGTGGATGGCTTGCAGGCGACGCAAGCCGGCTTCCAGGTAGCGGCCCCGTTGTTCGGCCCGTTGGATCAGGTTCTCATCCTGCAGCACCTGGATGGCGGCGACGCCGGTGGCGCAGGAGACCGGGTGGGATTGGTAGGTCAGGCCGGCGTCCAGGTAGCGGGTTTCGAGGAACTCAGCGATGGGGCGGCGGATCACTGTGGCGCCCAGCGGCATGAGGCCGCCGGTCAGTCCCTTCGCCAGCACTAAGATGTCGGGGGTGACGCCCCAATGATCGACGCCAAACCACTTGCCGGTGCGTCCCATGCCGGTGATCACTTCATCGGCAATCAGCAGCACGCCGTAGTGGTCGCAAATCTGGCGCAGCTTTGGCCAGTACTCCGGCGGCGGCGCCATGCCGCCGTTGCTGCCAACGACAGGCTCGGCAATCACCGCAGCCACGTTTTGCGGCCCTTCCAGCTCGATCAGCTCGCCGATGTGATCGGCGCAGTGTACCTGGCAGGAAGGGTATGCCAGGCCGAAGGGGCAGCGGTAGCAGTATTGGTCCAGCGCGCGCACGGTGTTGGGCAGGGCCGGTTCCAGCAGCAGGCGGCGCGGATCGCCGGAGATGGTGCCGGCGCCGTAGGAATTGCCGTGGTAGGAGCGGTAGCGCGAGATGACCTTCGACCGGCCGGTGTAGGCCCGCGCGATCTTGATGGCCGTTTCGTCGGCATCGGTGCCGCCGGTGGTAAAGTAGGACTTCACCAGGTCGCCCGGGGTCACGTCTGCCAGCAGGTGGCCCAGGCGGGCGGCGGGCTCGTTGACGTAATCCGGGTTGACGTTGACGATGCGCTTTACCTGGTCGATGATGGCCGCCACCAGGCGCGGGTGCTGGTACCCCAGGGTCAGGTGGGTCCAGCCGGAGTAGAAATCCAGGTAGCGCGTGCCGGCATCGTCGAAGAAATAGACCCCTTCCCCCCCCGTGACGACAATGCCCAGCCGGTCCTGTTGGGCGCGCCACGGGTGCAGCACGTAGTCCCGATCTTCCTCCAATACACTCAGGTTCAGTTTTTCCACCATGATGGATCTCCTTTCATGTTGGACAAATTTGAAATTTGTCCAACATATCGACGGATGCTCACTTGGTTTTCTAATAACTACGATTGCAAATACTGCAAAGCCAGGGCGGTGTAGAATTTTGTGACCGCCACAACTTCATCGATGGCGATATGTTCGTCTATCTGGTGGGCCATGGTCTCGGGGCCGGGGCCGCAGATGATGGCCGGGGTGCGGGTGGTGCCCGCCAGCAGCGAGCCATCGGTCAGGTAGGGGGCGCCGCGCAGCTTCGGCGCACGGCCCAGCAGGCTTGCGGAGACTTCCACGGCGGTGAGCACAAAGGGATTATCGGCGGCGGTCACCAGCGGCGGCTTATCGTTCAGGCTTTCGACCTTGATCGTCAGACCGGGCCAGCTCTCGGCCACCTCGGAGGCGATGGCGCGGGTCTCCGCCAGGATGGCGGCGTGGGACATGCCGGGGATGGTGCGGATATCGATCGTGGCGCGGCACAGGTCGGGTACCATATTGATCTTGACGCCTCCCTGGATGGTGGCGATGTTAACGGTGGGCGGCGCCAGCAAGGGGTGGGGTGTGTGGGGGAAGCTGTGGCGCGCCAGCTTCGTCAGGATGGCGTTCATCGGCAGGATGGCATTGACGCCCCGGTCGGGCATGGAGCCGTGGGCCGGTTTGCCGTAGGTGGTAATCTCCAGCCAGAGCAGGCCGCGGTGGGCAATGATCAAATCCAGCGAGGTGGGCTCGCCGATCACGGCGGCGCCGATTCCCTGCATGCCGCCGCTCAGCAAATAGGCCTGCGCGCCCAGGCCGTTGGCTTCCTCGTCCACCGTGGCCAGGAAGACCAGGTCGCCGCGCAGCGGTACTTCTGCCTGGGTAATAGTTTGCAGGGCAACCATCATGCCGGCCAGGGCCGCTTTTGTATCCAGCGCGCCCCGGCCATACAATGTTCCCTCTACAATCTCCCCTCCCAGCGGGTCACGGGACCAGGCGGCCTCTCCGGGCGGGACGGTATCCTGGTGGGCGCAGAGCAGCAGGGCGGGCTGCGACCCGTCTCCCTTGAGGCGGGCGATGATATTGGCCCGGCCGCCCGTCACCACCTGGCGCGTGACCTCGATACCGGCCCGGCCCAGCCAATCTGTTATCCTGGCGCCGACGGCGGACTCGTCGCCGGGGGGATTGTAGCTGCGGGTTTGCACAAGCTGTTGGAGCAAAGGTGCGACGCTATCGGTGGTGATGTACTCCAGGATGGCAGGTTGCTGGCTCATAGTCTTTCCCTCAGCTCGCTTGGGGTCGGGTTCACGCTCGTGTGCGAAGGATAGCATATTGAGGCGGCGGGGTCAATTGACAAGATTCTGCTGGCGAATTCAAAAAATCTGTTTTTGGAGCCGAAAATTTTCGAAAATCGGAGTGGAGAACGTCACCACTAAGCGTAACATCCGGCGAAATCCGGTGCCCTATCTACGGAAAACGGGATTCGCCAGCAAAGTCTTGGCAGGGACCAGATCAACGAGGCGGCGCCGCGCCGCTGGCTGCTGGTCTCCCGCGAGATGGGCGTGCCGGGAGAGGAGCATGGCCCGGACCAGTGGTCCCTGGACCATCTCTTCCTGGATCAGGATGCCAATCGCCTGGAGTTGGTGCGCCGTCTGAACCAAATTCCCGGCATCTCCCTTCCAGATCATGCCATCAACCTCCGCCCTAGTATTCCCTTGTCCATGTTCAAGGAGCCAGCCGCATTGAGCCAATTTCTAGCTGTGCTGGATTGGGTAGTGCAGCAAATCAAGGCTGGTTGAAGGTAGGATAAAAGGCCGCCATCTCTCATACCGGCACAGCTTCACGGAGTACTGCCTCGCGGATTTCAGTACACCAGGGCTCACCAGGGTGCAGCACCCCATTGGAGATATATGATGACAAGAGGGCGGGCAAGGGGGAGGCAGCGGATCAAAGCGGATAAACGGATGGGAACTGCGCGCGGTGGCAGTTATCCGCTTTCCATCCGCTGCCACCAATACCATTCTCCCTCCTTGCCTCCCTTAACTCCCTCCCCAGCGCAATCCCCTCCTCAATCGCCGCGTGCCACTCGGGGTGGTGGTGGGCCGCTGAACCAAATATCCCGATTCGGATAATGTGATACTCTGCAGCCAGGATTTTGTGGTGCGAAAGTATAGCGAATAATTGTGGGGCGGGACAACGTATTATACCGGGCAATTGTTCCCATCATCCAATCCTGATATAATTGCTGTATGCCAGAATTGAGCCGATTTTTCGGCATCATTATCCGAATGTACATGGAGCTTAACGCGCCACACCATTTACCCCATTTTCATGCTTATTATCAGAATGCGGTGGCAATATACAGTATCGAACCCGTCGAGTTAATAGCAGGAGCATTGCCCCGGCGCCAGCAACGCCTTGTGGAAGCCTGGGCCGAGTTGCACCAGGATGATCTCAGGGCAGATTGGGAACGGCTGCAAGCAGGGCAGCGACCTTTGCCGATCGAACCATTGAGCTGAGGAGTGTATGATGGAGCATCCGATTTACCGGGTGGTAGCTTTTGAAAAAGTGGCACCCTACACATTGCAGGTATGGTTTGACGATCAAACCCAACAGACAATCGATTTCCGTCCCATCTTAACCGGTGAACTTTACGGCCCGTTACGGGATTTGTCCCTGTTTGACCGGGTGCAAATAGACCCGGAAGTGCATACACTGGTCTGGTTTAACGGGGCAGATTTCGACCCCGCCACCTTGCACGATTGGCCCGCGCAGGTTGAAGCGTTAGCAGAGCTGGTGCGCCGCTGGGAATCAATGCCGGCTTGATGTTGGATGTGATTTCCCTCCCGGATCATCTACCCACCAGACCCAAACATGGGTATCCAGGACAATCATTGCAATGTGTCCCAATCGTTCTCAGCCACACTATTAAAAGGCGCCTCATAGCGGATTACGCTGCCACGCAAAGGATAGCGATCCTGCTGGTCCCCCCGGCTTTCAGTGTGAGATGGGAGAATGATAACTTCCACCTTATCGCCGGCGCGGAAGGGCACGCCTTGAATAATCAGGGTCCCATATTTCCGGCTCCCAACATTTTAAATTTTTCCGCAGTTGGTAGAAGAGGTCGTAGTCCACATGGAGATTTGCATTTCCCCTGAAAGCCAGTAACCTTTGTAAGCTGATCTTCAGGAGGAAGCCATGAAAATCTCACTCATCGCTATTGGTACGCGCGGGGATGTACAGCCGGCCCTGGCCCTGGGCAGGGCTTTGGCCGGGGCGGGGCACCAGGTACGCCTGCTGGCCGGCGCGAATTTCAAGAGTTGGATCGAGGGACATGGGTTGGAAGCCGCCGTATCCGGCGTGGATATCCAGACTGTGATGGAAAGCGAGGGCGGCCTGGAATGGATTGAGAAGGGCAATAACCCCATCATCCAGATGCGGATTATGAAGAAGCTGCTGAGCCAGGTAGGCTGGCAGATGGCGCTGGATATGGCCCAGGCCTGTCAGGGCGCCGGGGCCGTGATCGGCAGTTTCACCTCAGATCCCCTGGTGCTGTCCATCGCTGAGAAGGCGCGGGTCCCCCATATCAGCATCTTGTTGCAACCTTCCCTGGCGCCGACCCGCAGCGGTGCGGCCACGATCAACGCGCCGCTGCCGCACCGTACCAGTCTGCTGAACTATCTTTTCGGCCAGGTGCTGACCGAATCGATGGGGTGGCGCCTGTACGGCAACATTCTGGCCCGTTTTCGTCGCGATGTGCTGCGACTGCCGGCGCAGGATTGGGCGCAGCATCGCGATACCATGCGCCGCCGGTTGGTGCTCCACGGCTACAGCCCCCTCGTGGTGCCGCACCCCGCCGATTGGCCGGAAAACTTCCATACCACCGGCTACTGGTTCCTGGATGAAGACGACCGCTGGACGCCCGCTGCGGAGCTGGTGCGCTTTCTGGAAGCTGGCGCTCCCCCCATCTCCCTCGGTTTTGGCAGCATGACCGGGCGCGATCCCCAGGCGACGACCCGCCTGCTGGTCGAGGCAGTCCAGCGCAGCGGGCGGCGCGCCGTCTTGCTATCTGGTTGGGCAGGGCTGGGCGACATTGAACTCCCCGGCAGTATCTTCCGGCTCGACGCCGCCCCTCACAACTGGCTGTTCCCGCGGATGGTTGCGGTGGTACACCACGGCGGCGCCGGCACCACCGCAGCCGGGCTGCGGGCCGGGGTGCCGTCTATCCTGGTGCCCCACATGTCCGAGCAGTCCTACTGGGGGCAGCGGGTCGAGGCGTTGGGCGTCGGGCCCAGGGCTATCCCGCGCCACCGCCTCACGGCGCCTGCCCTGGCGGCAGCCATCCGCAGCGCGACCTCAGACCCAACCATGCGCCGCCGGGCCGCGGACCTGGGCGCCCGCATCCGCGCCGAGAACGGCATCGCCCTGGCGCTTGCTCGCCAGGGCTGCTATCCGGCCACGGCGGCGTGGATGCGCAGCAGGTCGCGAATGGTTTCGGGCTGGCGCCGGCCCATGCCGCATTCGGTGGAGATGCCGAAGTCGGGGACGAACTTCTGCGCCACGGCGATGCGCTGCCGCGCGCCGGCCTCCCCGTCCGTATAGTGCGCCAGCCCCAGGTAGAGCTGGGTATGCCGCTGCAGCTTCAGATGTTGCAACGGGGTGAAGTAGGCATCGTCGCTGCGATCGCGCGGCACCGGCAGATGTATCCACTGGATGGGGCGAGTCACCGCGGCGGAGACGGCGTTGGCAATCTCTACCAGCTTGCCCGTATCCTCCGGCTGCTTGAAGTGCCGGTGGCCGTAGTCGCCATAACATAGATGGTATCCTAGTTCCACATCGGCAGGTACGCGCTGGCCAATGCGCACCAGGCGTGCCACGATGCTCGGCTGTATATTGCCGAAAGCGGGCTGCCATACCCCCTCCAGAATGCCGAACTCGACGGCCACATCCCACTGGATCGCCAGCTCGCTGTGGGGAACAGCGGCCGTGATCTCGTCCAGCTCCTGCAGCAGGCGCGCCTCGTAGGCCGGCTCCACGGCGGCCTGGTCGTGTGGTGCGATGAAGACCTGGACCACGGCCAGGGGCGTGGGCAGGCTCACCTGGAAGCGCAGGCTGGCGGGGATGGCGCCGCTTTGTTTCAGGCCGGCGAAGATGGCGTAGGACTCTATAGCAGCGGCGGCATAGCCCAGCGGGCCGATCTGGATCTCGCCGGGAGGCAGGGGCGAGCGCAGTTGCACCTGAGGCAAGGGCGCGTACTTATGCGGGTCGGGCGGCACCGGCTCCAACTGCGGCTGGTTCATCAGCACGCCATATTGCCAGTTAATCCAACTGGTGCGGGCGCCTGTCTCGCCATCCGGCAGGCGCTGCAGCCGGGCGCCCAGGATGTCGCACACCGTGCGAAACACCTCTGCGGCGCTCTGCAAAGGGACGCTGCCCACCAGGTGGATGGCATGGGGTTGTTTAGGGGAGGCCATATATTTTCACGCTCCTTTTCCGTTATAAGACTATGCGTTAGATTCTAGGGCAGGTAGCTCTCAAGTCAAACCTGCCATCCTGCTCTGCTACATTGACCCCGCGGGGGGGGCGGGCCTATAATCGACTTATATCATGATAGTCTCCGGAAACGAGTGCAGCTATGGTACATTTACAGCGCCGATCAACGGTGAGGGTATTAGCCGCGCTGGCTGCGCTCTGCCTGCTGGCAGGGTGCAGCCTGTTCGCCGATGCGCCTACGCCGGAGCCTACCGCCGCACCGCGCCAGACACCGCGGGCCTCGGCGACCCAACCCGCCTCAGCGGGGAAAACACCGACCTCAGCCGCCGCCAGCTTGCCGCTCACGCTCTTCGTGGAGCCCGATGACGGCTTCAAGCCCCTGGGAGACTTACTGGATGGGGCCAAACGCTCCATCCGTATGACTATGTATATCCTGACAGAGCAGGACGCCATCGATGCCCTGGTGGCGGCGCAGCAGCGCGGTGTAACGGTGCAGGTGATGCTGGAGGACAAGCCCTTCGGCCTGCCCACCATCAATAATAAGGCGCGGCAGACTCTGGCCGCCGCCGGGATAGCGGTGAAGGACAGCAACCCGGTTTTCACCCTGACCCACGAGAAGGCCGTGGTAGTGGACGACCAGGTAGCGGCGATCCTGTCGCTGAACGTATCCCATGCCGCCTTCACCGGCAACCGGGAATATGCCATTATCACGCGCGACCCCCGGCAGGTAGCGGAGGTGCGGCAGGTCTTCGAAGCGGACTGGCAGCGGCAGTCCTTCAAGCCCACCCACCCCGACCTGGTGTGGAGCCCGGACAATTCCCGGCAGCGCCTCGTTGCGGTGATCGACGGCGCCAGCCGCACGCTGGATATTGAGGCAGAGGAGATGCAGGATAAAGGCATCATCGAGCGGCTGATCGCGGCCGCCGGGCGCGGGGTGACGGTGCGCGTGGTGATTTCGCCGGCCAGCGGCCCCGTCGATAGTAATGCTCCCGGCTTGCAGCGCATCAGCCAGGAAGGTGTGCAGGTGCGGTACTTGAAGAACCCCTACATACATGCTAAGATGATGCTGGCAGACCAGAAGCTGGCCTTTATTGGCTCCGAGAATATTTCCGCCCGATCCCTGGATTTTAACCGCGAGGCTGGCATCCTGGTGCGCGAGGCGCCCATCCTGGATCGGCTGCGCAGCGTCTTCCAGGGGGATTGGAACAAGGCACAACCATGACAAGCCGGAAAAAGCAGCCGCAGAGAGTACAGAGAGTACAGAGAGCAGATAGAGGGAATACAAGAGGTAATCCTATGAGTTTTACATACAATGTGAATGCGATGCAGACGGCCTTGATGGCGCAGGGGTACGATACCCAGGTCAGCGATGTGATCTACGGGGTGCGGGCCGAGGAGATCTCGCGGGAGGTCTATATCGACCAGGGGGGACAGGTGCGGTTTATTGCCACCTGGACGGCCGGGCCGCCGGCCACGCGGCAAGCGACGGTGAGCAGCCACAACTATACTATGCTGGAGGAGGAGACGCACAAGCTCACCGTGCGCGGCCAATTGGAGGCCGCCGAATCTCTGGCCGATTTCCTGGCCGATATGGAAACGATCCTCATCCCAAACGTTCGATGATGGTGCCCGTCCCCAATCCGCCGCCGCAGCACATAGTCTGCAGACCATAGCGCTTATCGTGGGTCTCCAGGGCGTTCAGCAGGGTAGTCATCAGGCGCGCGCCGCTGGCTCCCAGGGGATGGCCCAGGGCGATAGCGCCGCCATGCACGTTCACCCGGCGCATATCAGGCTGGATCTCGCGCTGCCAGATGCCGATCACTGCGGCAAAGGCTTCGTTGATTTCGATCAGGTCGATCTGGTCCAGGCGCATCCCGGCGCGCCGCAGCACTTTGCGCGTGGCCGGAATCGGCCCGGTGAGCATCGTATGGGGATCTACGCCCACCACCATGGTAGCCACCAAGCGGGCGCGGGGTTTGAGGCCCAGGCGCTGGGCAGTACTTTCTTGCATCAAGAGCACCATGGCCGCGCCGTCGGAGATCTGGCTGGAATTGCCGGCGGTGATCCGTCCCGTGGGCAGGAAGGCTGGTTTCAGGGTAGCCATCTTTTCGATAGAGGTGGTGGCGCGGATACCCTCATCCCTATCTAGCGCCATTGCTTCCCCGGCGTCTGTGCGCACTGGCAGGGGCATGATCTCGTGCTTGAAGCGCCCCGCCTGCAGCGCCTGGCTGGCCAGCATATGGCTGCGGTAGCCAATTTCGTCCATCTCCTGGCGCGAAACATCCCACCGGGCCGCGATCTCTTCAGCCGCCAACCCTTGAGGCACCAGGTTATATTTGTCCATCAGCTTGGTGGTAAAGGGCGTCCCCGGTCCCTGCTCCACATTGGCGAATATGGGCACGCGCGTCATGCTTTCCACGCCTCCGGCTACGACAATCTCCGCCTGGCCCGACCCGATTAGAGCCGCCGCCAGGTGGACAGCCTGCTGGCTGGAGCCGCATTGGAAATCCAGGGTAGTCGCCGGCACCTCGATGGGGAAGTCGGCTTCCAGCACCACGTTGCGCGCCAGGTTGATCGCCTGCTCCCCCACCTGGCCCACGCACCCTATGAGCACCTGGTCGATGATGGCGGGGTCCAGGCCACTGCGCCGCACCAGTTCCTGTAATACCAGGGCTCCCAGGGTTACCGGGTGGTAGTCTTTCAATAACCCGTTGCGCCGTCCTAACGGCGTCCGCACCGCATCGACAATTACTACGTCAGACATCGTGTCCCTCCCCTATACCGTCCTAATGCGCGGCCTGAAATACTCCCATTGACGAGGATAACCGTACCACTCTTACTATTATATAGCATTTCTCGGAAAATGCCTGCTTTGTGATCTACCGGTACGCAGTTGACAGTCGGGTAAATGCGTATAATAATTACCGTATGGAGGTTAATCATGCCTGAATTAATGCTCACCAGACAATTTATCCACGATTCTAAAGGGAATCCGGTGGCAGTGATCCTGCCGATCGACGAATACCTTTTAGTAAAAGATATATTAGAAGAATTGGAGCCTGAGGTTAGTAAGAAGCTCCGAGAAATCGAGTTGGCAGTCCAGGACCCCCTCTTTCAGTTGGATCTGGAAGAAAATATGAAAGCCTTTGAGAAGGCGGACACTTTCATGTGATTTCACCAATATAGGAGGATAGAAACGTGTGCGCACAGGTTCATTTGAAACCGGTGGACATAGCGGATGTCACCATCCTGGTGGACAACTTTATCGATATCCTCTTGCCGGGGAACGAGATGGTGCAGCGGGCGCCTTTGGCCTTTGACTGGTCGGAACGCGAGCAGTTAATCGCCGAACACGGCTATGCGGTGGTGCTCACCGTCCAATGGGAAGGACGGCGGGAGTCGGTGCTCTACGACGCCGGCCTGGGGCGCAACACTGTGCGTCACAATATGGAAGTGCTGAATATCTCGCCGGCAGGGTTGCGCGCCGTGATCCTCTCGCACGGCCACGCCGATCACCACGGCGGGTTGGAAGGGATCATCCGCGCCATAGGCCGGCCCCACATGCCCCTGGTTTTGCACCCCGACGTCTGGCACGACCGCAAAGTTATTTTCCCCACCGGGGTGGAGATCCACATGCCACCACCTAGCCATAATGACCTGGATCATGAGGGTGTCGACATCATCGAGGAGCGCGGCCCCTCCCTTTTGATCGACGATACCATCCTGGTGACCGGCCAGGTGGAGCGAGTGACGGACTTCGAAAAGGGCTTTCCTCTGCAATATGCCCACACCGACCACGGTTGGGAACGGGATACCTGGATCTGGGACGACCAGGCGATAGTCTGCCATCTACAAGGGAAGGGGCTGTTGGTGCTCTCCAGTTGCAGCCACGCCGGGGTGATCAATGTGCTGCGCCATGCGCAGCGCCTTACCGGCATCGACAAGGTGTATGCTTTCGTAGGCGGCCTGCATCTCACCGGCGGCCTATTCGAGGCGATTATCCCCCGCACGGTTGCCGAGCTGGCAGCCATCGGCCCGGCGGTGGTGGTGCCGGGGCACTGCACCGGTTGGCGCGCCACCCACGAATTGGCCCGCGCCATGCCGCAAGCCTATGTCCAGACCAGCGCCGGTACCCGGCTGCATTTCGCCTAGGGCCACAGGGAGAACCACATGGAAAACCATATAGAGAAACAACCGCGCGTCGAAATTGAATATTGCACCCAATGTCGCTGGCTATTGCGGGCGGCCTGGATGGCCCAGGAGCTGTTGACCACCTTCGAAACTGAGCTGGGCGAAGTCGCCCTGGTACCGGGCTCCGGCGGCGTCTATGAAGTGCGCCTCGACGGCGAGACTATCTGGTCGCGCAAGGGGCAAGGCCGCTTCCCCGAGGCCAAGGAGCTGAAGCAGTTGGTGCGTGACCGCATAGACCCGCAAAGATCCCTGGGTCATTCTGACCGTAGTCATTCGGACCACAAATAACCTCGTTCTCATCACCCGTAACTGTTCACATTTGCGGAAACCGGGCGGCCACATAGGGCCGCCCCTACGGTAGGGGCACCCCTGCGTGGGTGCCCGGCCAACTTAAACAGGTAGATTCCTCCGATTTATGGTACAATATATACAAACTTTAAAACCCATGGGCAACTCCTATCCGCGCGCATGGGTTCACAGAGGGGAAGATTATGCCGTTCAAAGAAGTATCGACTAAAGTGGATTTTCCCGCCCAGGAGCGGGAAATCCTAAGCTTTTGGCAGGAGACCCAGGCTTTCGAAAAGATGCGAGAGTTGCATAAGGGGGAGCCTCCCTGGTCCTTCATAGATGGCCCGATCACGGCCAACAATCCCATGGGCGTACATCACGGTTGGGGCCGCACCTACAAAGACCTCTACAACCGCTATTGGACCATGAAGGGGCACGAGCTGCGCTACCAGAACGGCTTCGATTGCCAGGGCCTGTGGGTGGAGGTGGAGGTCGAGAAGGAGCTAGGCTTCAAATCCAAGAAAGATATCGAGGCGTATGGCCTGGACCGCTTTGTGAATAAGTGCAAAGAGCGGGTGCTGCGCTATGCCGCCGTACAGACGAACCAGTCGATGCGCCTGGGCTACTGGATGGACTGGAACAGCCCCGAACATCTGCGCTGGATGGCCGAGCGCCTGATCGAAGATCCCGCCCAGGTCATCACGGTGGATGGTCCTGAGGGGCCGGTGACCGATACGGTGGAACAGATCGTGGGGCGCCTGGGCCTGGCGGAGCTAGGCGGCAGCTACTTCACCTTCTCCAACGAAAATAACTATATGATCTGGACTTTCCTCAAAAAGTGCTGGGAGCATGGCTGGCTCTACCGCGGCGCCGACGTGATGCCCTGGTGCCCGCGCTGCGCCACCGGCATCAGCCAGCATGAGATTGTCACCGATGGCTACTCGGAGCTGACCCACGACAGTGTCACCTTCCGCATGCCCCTGCGCGGCCGGCCGGGGGAATCGCTGCTGGCCTGGACCACCACACCCTGGACGCTGACCAGCAACGTGGCTGCCGCGGTAGGCGCCGACCTGACCTATGTCAGGGTAGGCCAGGGGGAGGAGATTCTGTATCTCTCCAAAGGCGCCATCCATATGCTGCGCGGCAAATATGAGGTACTGGGTGAGCTGAAGGGCAGGGAGATGGAAGGCTGGAGCTACGACGGCCCCTTCGACGATTTGCCTGCGGAGCAGCAACCCGGTGGCCATACTCAGTTGGCCGAGCTGATCCGCGACGTGCCGCAGAGCGCGATACAAGCCCATCGCATCCTCCTGTGGAATGAAGTGGGCGAGGCCGAAGGCACTGGCATCGTGCATATCGCCCCCGGCTGCGGCGCCGAGGACTTTGTGCTGGGCAAGGAATACCATCTACCCCTGGTGGCGCCGCTGAATGACGAGGGCTACTTCGTCGAGGATTTCGGCTGGCTCAGCGGCCGGCACGTCTCCGAGGTGGCTACCGGCATCTTCGACGACCTGCGGCGTAAGGGGCTGCTCTACACCGTCGAACCGTATACCCACCGCTACCCCATCTGCTGGCGTTGCAAGACCGAGCTGGTTTTTCGCCTGGTGGACGAGTGGTTCATCCGTATGGATGAGCTGCGCTACCGCATGATCGAGGTCGCGAAGCAGATCCACTGGATCCCCGCCTTCGGGCTGGATCGGGAGCTGGACTGGCTGCGCAACATGCACGACTGGATGATCAGCAAGAAGCGCTACTGGGGGCTGGCGTTGCCCTTCTGGGAGTGCGACGCCTGCCATCATTTCGAGGTCATCGGCGATGAGCAGGAGCTGCAATCCCGCGCCACCGCCGGCTGGGAAACCTTCGCCGGCCATACGCCCCACCGCCCTTTCATAGACGCGGTCCAGATCGCCTGCTCCAAGTGCGGCGGCGCGATGAGCCGTATTGACGAGGTGGGCAATCCCTGGCTGGACGCCGGCATTGTGCCCTTCAGTACGCTGCGCTACCGCACCGACCGCGCCTATTGGGAGAAATGGTACTCGGCGGACTGGATCAGCGAGTCCTTCCCCGGCCAATTCCGCAATTGGTTCTACAGCTTGCTGGCGATGGCTACGGTTATCGACAACAGCCCGCCCTTCCTGGAAAACTTCGGCTACAGCACACTGATGGCCGAAGACGGGCGCGCCATGCACAAGAGCTCGGGCAACTCCATCGAGTTCAACGAGGCGGCCGATAAGATGGGCGTGGATGTGATGCGTTGGCTCTATTGCGCTCATAAGCCGGAGAATAACCTGCTCTTCGGCTACCATCGCGCCGACGAGGTGCGCCGCCAGTTCCTGATCCCGCTGTGGAACGTCTATAATTTCTTCGTCACCTATGCCAATCTGGATGGCTGGCAACCGGACCTGGCCGGCTTCGACCCGGCCCAGCCCGCCGGCGCCACGCCCCAGAGCGATAACACGCTGGACCGCTGGATTCTGGCGCGCCTCAACCAGGTGACAGCCAGTTGCACGACAGCGCTGGACGCTTCCGACTTCCTGAGCGCTACCGGTGCGGTGGAGAGCTTCATCGATGACCTGACCAACTGGTACGTGCGCCGCAACCGGCGCCGCTTCTGGAAGAGCGAGCATGATAGCGATAAAAACTCGGCCTATGCCACGCTGCACCATGTGTTGGTGAAGCTGGCCACTACCCTGGCGCCTATCACGCCCTTCGTCACCGAAGTGATGTACCAGAACCTGGTGCGCTCGGTCTATCCCGCGGCCTATGAGAGTATCCACCATTGCGCCTGGCCGGCAGCCGATCGGGCCGCCATCGATGAGAACCTGCTGACCCAGATGGAGCTGGCGCGGCGGGTGGCCAACCTGGGTTTGAGCGCCCGCGGCAGCGCCAACATCAAGCTGCGCCAGCCCCTGGCGCGCGCCCTGGTTTACACCGGGGATGGGTTGGGGGGGGACGGCCAGCGCAGCTATGGCCGGCTGAGCGAGGCGCTGATTGAAATGCTGGCCGATGAGTTAAACGTCAAGTCGGTGGACTTCGCCAGCGACGAAGGCAGCCTGGTCACCTACCGCCTTCTGCCGGATAACAAGCTTTTGGGGCCCAAGCTGGGGAAGCTGTTCCCCAAAGTGCGCGCCGCCCTGAGCGCTGCCGATCCTGCCGCTATCGCGCGCCAGGTGCAGGCGGGCCAGCCGGTCACGTTACAGGTCGAGGGTGAGACGGTCACGCTGGCCCCGGCCGAGGTGCTGGTCAATACCGAGCCCGCCGCCGGGCTGGCGGTAGCCACCGACAAAGGCACCACAGTAGCGGTCGACACGGTCATTACCGCAGAGCTACGCCAGGAAGGGCTGGCCCGCGAGATCGTGCGCCGCATCCAGACGATGCGCAAGGAGGCAGGTTTCAACGTGGAGGACCGCATCACCGTCTATTATGTGGCCTCCGGCGAGCTGGCCCAGACTTTCGCGGACTGGGGTGATTACATCCGCGCCGAAACCCTGGCCACAGCGCTGCTGGCGCAGCAGCCCCCGGCGGAGGCGCATACCGAAAACCAGAAGGTGGAGGGCTTTGACCTGATGCTAGGGGTGAAAAGATAGCTGACAACGGATTTTTGGAACGGATTGAACGGATTTAATCATCGCCTGGCCGCACGCCTACCCGCCCCGTTTAGCCAGTTTTATTTGGTAGGTGCGGTCTCCTGGCCGCACGTCTTGCTGTAGCCATAGTGCTGCCAGGAGGCAGCACTTACAGGATTTGAAGAAACGCCATGACCATATACGCCCTCTATCTCGAATCCGGGCCGCGCCGCCGCAAAACGCAGGTGCATGTGCTGGATCTGCTGGGGTGCGTTGCCCAGGGACCAACTACTGAGGAAGCGTTGGCGGCCACGCCGGACGCCATCCGCGCCTACCTGCGCTTTCTGCAGCGGCATGGCGACGCGGTGGGGCCGGAGGGTCCCTTCAGCACGGCGGTGGTTGCCCATGTGATAGAAGGCCCCTGGTTGGGTAACGGTGACCCGGCGCCCGGCTTCGCCCCTGACTTCCAACCCTTGAGCAGCGCGGACCTGGCAACCTACCTGCAGCGCCTGGCCTGGCTGCAGGCCGACCTCGTGGCGCTGCTGCGCGCTGTCCCGCCGGAGCAACTGGCCGCCGAGCCGGACCAGGGCCGTCCTATTCTCCGCATCCTGGAGCACATCGCCCAATCCCACTATGCCTACCTGCACAACCTCGTGGGCAAAGTGGAGGGCGCCTCCGCCATCCTAAAAGCTGTGGAACAAGGTGGGACCGGCCTCCCTGCCCTGCTGGCCCGCCTGTGGCAGCTTACTGGCCCGCGCCTGGCGGGCATGACCGAAGTAGAACGCTCGCAGATGGTACCCCACGGCCAGGTGACCTGGTCGGCGCGGCGGGGCATGCGCCGCATGTTGGAGCACCTATGGGAACACGAGCAGGAGATAGCGGGGCGGTTGACACCGGACGTCTAAGGCAAAAGAGGTAACCGCAGATTAAAAGACTCGTAAGGGTTTCGTGCGGGGGCTCCTACCTTACTTGCGAGCCATCATTTCGGCGACGCGCCACAGGGGCCGGATGGGGATGACGTACACCGGCAATTCTTCCTCGATCTGTATATCCAGCAGCCGGTCGATGAAGACATCTATCACGTCATTCATATCTTCCGCATCAATCGTAGCTCTGAGATAAATCCCCGGAGGGTCTTCGCCAGCGCCGATCTCGAACTCGGCTTCGGGATATTTCCCTTTAATGATCTCCTGTAGTTCGGCCAACGCCGCCTGGATGCGGATGTCCATGTCGTTGGTACGTTTTTTACGCATGAGTTGTCACTTTCTCCATATTGGGAGATGATATCATGTCAGGTGGTGTGGGGCAAACTTCCCCTTGTAAAACTATAATCTCTCCACCCCAAATTCACCGGCAACTTGACAATCCTCTAGAATGATACCATAATGGTTCCATATCAAAACCAAATTGGAGTAAGGCTATGCCAACAATAACGGTTAAAAACATTCCTGGCGATCTCTACGAGCGTTTAAAACAATCCGCCGCCGCCCACCATCGGAGCATCAATAGCGAAATTATCGTCTGTATCGAACGCGCGGTGCAGAGTAGCTCTATCGATCTCCAAACCATTCTGGCGCAGGCGCGCGCCAGCCGGGCTAAGACGGCCAGCTATACATTGACGGATGAGGAAATCTTGCAGGCTAAAGCTGCGGGCCGGCCATGATTGTGGTAGACACAGCCGTCATCAGCTATTTCTTTCTTGCCGGAGAGCGGTCTACACAGGCGGAGCGCGCCCTACTCAAAGATCCGGTATGGGTAGCGCCGCTGCTGTGGCGCAGCGAGTTTCGCAATGTGTTGGCGCTCTATATCCGTAAGCAGCTACTTTCTTTCGAGGAGGCGGTTCGGATAATGGAGCAAGCCACGAGCCTGATGCAGGGCCGGGAATACCAGGTTACTTCGTTGCAGGTCTTAAACCTAGTAGCTGCCAGCATATGTTCCGCTTACGACTGCGAATTTGTGGCCCTGGCGCAAGACCTGGATGTATCCCTGGTTACCACTGATAAACAGATTCTGCGGCAATTCCCCACTATCGCTATACCATTAGAGGAATTTATAGCTAGTTGATTCTCAGTGCAGCTACCGACTTTTCCAATCCTGCCTTATCCTGCCTCATCCGCCCGAACGACGTTCGGGAAATATCCTGTTGGATTTTCCCCCGCCATTAGATTGACAAGATGCCGCTTGCGGTCTACTATAGTCGAACAATTTGCAAAATTGTTCGACAGGGGAGGGGGAAATGCTGACGATCCAACACCAGGAGTTTTTCGCGGCAAATGGCTACGCCATCGTGCGCCAGTTGTTCACCCCGGAGGAGGTGGCCCGCTACCGGGACCACTATATGGCATTGCGGGCAGCCGGTAAATATCCCGGCGACTCTCCCGGCATCGATATTGGCAGCCAGGACCCGCTCAAGCGCTACCCGCGCATGATCCACATGCACCGCTGGGACCCCATCAGCCTGAGTTGGCTGATCGATGCGCGCATCAATGCTTGCCTCACGGGCTTGTTGGGGGCCGAACCTTTGGCGGTGCAGTCGATGCTCTACTTCAAACCGCCGGGCGCCCGCGGCCAGGCGCTGCACCAGGACAACTACTATCTGAAGGTGCAGCCCGGCACATGCATGGCCACCTGGCTGGCCCTGGATGATTGCGACGAGGCCAACGGCTGTCTGCGTTTGGTGCCCGGCAGCCACACCTGGCCCATCCTGTGTACTACCAAGGCCGATATCACCCAGAGCTTCACCGATGTTACCGTGCCGGTACCCGACGGAATGGTGGCCGAGCCATTGACTATGGCGGCAGGGGATGTGGTCTTCTTCAACGGCTCGCTGGTCCACGGCAGCTATCCCAACGATACCTCTGACCGTTTCCGCCGCGCCTTAATTGGCCATTACATCCAGGGCGAGGCGCAGAAGGTCGCCAAGTTCTTCCACCCCGTATTGCGCATGAATGGCGAGAGCGTGGTGCTGGAGATCAATCCCGGCGGCTCGGAATGTGGCGTGTGGGTCGATGGTCCCGCGGGCGAGCCGGTAATTGAGATGGCGCAGTTATAGAGCGATTTGCAATAAAATTGCATCTATGCTATACTTATCCGTGTTCAGATATGAAGGAATTGTGTGTGTGTCTCGTTTGCCGCCAAACCTTTTTATAGGTAGGCGGCTTTTTTATTGCCGGCTGGAAAGGCCGGTTCAAGGGGATTCAGATTATGGAAAACAAGTTGTATGTTGGGAATTTCTCGTACTCCACAACCGAAGACGATCTGCGGACTTTGTTCGCCAAGGCAGGAGTAGTGGTTTCAGTTACGGTAATTAAAGATCGTGACACCGACCGCTCCAAGGGCTTTGGATTTGTGGAAATGGCTACGCAGGATGAAAGCCAAAAGGCTATTACCATGTTCAATGCTTATAACATGGATGATCGCGCCCTGACGGTGAACGTTGCCAAGCCGCGTGAAGAGCGCAGTGGCGGCGGCAATCGCAGCGGCGGCGGCAATCGCAGCAGCGGCGGCGGCGGCAATCGGCGCAGCTACTAAAATCTTGCCTTAAGCTTCCTTCGAGGAAGTGTAACCCCGGTTCCTGCCTTGGATTTCAAGGCCTGGAACCGGGGTTTTTTACTATTATATGGCCTTGATCTCAAATGCCGCCCAGGTCGCTGGCCGTGAACCAGTCGTCCCGCTGGCCCGCAGCCCTGCTGCTGTCCTCCATGCAGGCCTGTAGCTGGCGCGCCAGCGTGCCCACAAAGGGGTCTCGCAGCAGTTCCAGGTGAGAACCCTCTATCTCGCGGACCTCTACCCCGCCCAGCGCCAGCTCTCCCCAGCCCATCTGCGGGTCGAAAGAGCAGAGGAAGGCTTGGGCCTGGGCGCGGAACAGGGTTACCTTGCCGGGATACTTTTGCGGCTGGTAGCCCTTCTTGACACGGGCCAGGTACACCATGATCTTTTGGTATTCCGACGGGACGCGGGCTAAATCATCCACGAAATCCTCAACATTTCTTTTATATGCGCCGCGCCGTCCCCGGATCACGTACCAGCCGCGGCGGAGAAGGTACTGGAACCTTTTTCGTCCCCGGTTATAGATCCCCACGGGACCCACGCGCAGGAGGGCCGCCAGCCAATGGGGGAAGTTGCGGAGAAAGGGCAGCAGTAGACCGGATCCCCACCGGACACGATGATATTTGAAATTGGGCGCCGGCATGTCTATCATAGCCAGCAGAACAACCTGGTGGCCCCGCCGGTGCAACTGCTGGGCCGCTTCGAAAGCTACAATGCTGCCATAGGAATACCCAGCCAGCAGGAACGGCCCAGCCGGGCGAAAAGCCAATAACTGGTCAACATAGACGGAGACCATCGTTTCGAAACGGGGCAGCTCGGCCTGCAGATTGGCGTCGCTGGTCATCGGCAGACCGTAGACCGGCCAGTCGGGCGCCAGGGTGCCCAGGGCGCGGGCCAGGGGTACATACTCTAGTGAGCCTCCGCCGAGACCGTGGAGGATGACGAGGGGCGGCCGGTCGCCGTGTGGCTGCAGCGGTACCAGAGAGGATAGCGCTGTTGCCGGTCCCTCTTGCTGTAATAGCGTGGCAAGCTGATCGACCGTAGGCGCAGCCAGCATGGTTGTGGGGGGCAGTTTCCGGTCCCAGCGTTTCTCGATCTCGGCGAAGATGCGGGCGGCGGCCAGCGAATCCCCCCCCAGCTCAAAGAAGTCATCGTGAATGCCTACCGGCCGGATGTGCAACACCTCTTCCCAGATGCGCACCAGGTCCGTGTCGAAGGGATTCTGGGGAGGAGTGAAATCCGCCTCCAAATCCGGGCGGGCAGCGCCGGGAGTAGGCAGCGCCTGGCGGTCCAGCTTGCCGTTGGGCAGGCGCGGCAGGGCCTCCAGGAAGATCACCAGGGGGGGCACTTTGTAGTCGGGCAGGCGCTCCGCCAGGGCCACCCGCACCTGGCGAGCGGTGAGCGTTGAAGATGGTTGCGGCACAACATAGGCCACCAGGCGCGGCTCCCCCGCCGGATCAGGCCGGGCCACTACGGCGGCATCCTGGATGGGCTCCAGGTCCAGCAGGGCCATCTCGATTTCGGGCAGCTCGACCCGGTAGCCGCGGATTTTCACCTGGAAATCTTTGCGGCCCAGGTGTTCCAACAGGCCATCGGGCCGCCACCGGCCCAAATCCCCCGTCAAGTAGATGCGCTCGTCGCCCCCGGCCGGGTCCGGCAGGAATTTGGCGCGGGTCAGCTCAGGGTTGCGCCAGTAGCCCCGACACAGGTAGCGGCTCTTGACGGCTATCTCTCCCACGTTATCGCCCCCCACGTCCTGGCCGGTCTCATCCAACAGCATGACCTGCACCCCCGACGCCGTGTATCCCACCGGCACCAGGCTGCCGGTGAGCCTGGTATGTTTACCGATCATATAGGAGGAAATAACCGGGGCCTCCGTAGAGGCCAGGGTCAGGCGGAACAGGCAGTCATCGCCAAAATGGCGCTGGAACAGCTCCACATCTTTCTTATAGACCACATCTCCGGTAAGCTTGATCAACCGCAGCTTGGGGAAGCTGGTACTGGTTGGCAGCGACGCCGCCAGGTGGCGGAAGACCGGCGGCACCGAGTGGTAAACCGTGATCTCCTGCTCGATCAGCCAGTCCCGCAGGCCGTTTAAGCCACCCCCGGCCAAATCGTAGATGCAAACAGCCCCTCCCACCAGCAGCGACTGGAAGATAATGCCCATGGTCCCACCGAAGGCCGTAGAGCTGATCAGCATTTGGCGGTCAGCGTGTGACATATACGACTGGTTGATTCCGGACATATTGGAAAACAGAATAGAGCGGTGGTCGCGCACCACGCCCTTGGGTTGGCCGGTAGAGCCAGAGGTATAGATAATATACGTCAGGGAATCCGGCCCGCTCGTCACGTCCAGGTTCTCCACAGAGAGACTCGGACTGAGCTCTTCCAGGTTAATGATATCCTGCCCACCGGCCTGAGCCAAGTCGCGGGCCAGGGAAAGATGTTGGCGATCTGTGACAATGAAGCCGGCCCCGGTATCCTCCAGGATATGGCGGCGGGTGTCTGCCGGGGAGGCCGGGTCCAGCGAAACAAAGAATTTGCCGGCCTTCAGCACCGCCATAATACCCACTAACACCGGCATGCCCTGTCCCAATAAGAGGCAGATCGGTTCCGCGGCCTCGCCCCGCTGCTCCACAATTGCGCGGGCCAGGCGGTTGGCCTCCCGGTTCAAAGCGGCGTAGCTGAGTTTCTCCGTTTGGGTCTGGATGGCCAGGTGGTGGGGATACTGCGCCACCATCTTTTCGAAGCGGTTGACGATCGACCCCTTGACATCCTCCGGCGGAAAGGGGATAAACGGATGGAGGGGAGCCACCTGCTGCCCCGGCCCTACAGGCGTCGGTGTGACCATGGTTATTTCCCCCCGCTCCCCAGCACCTTATTGGCGTAGTCAATATAGGAGGGATCCCAGAACTGCTCTATGGTAGCCGGCTTGTCCAATTGCCCCTGTTTTACCGCCCAGTTTTGATAGTCGACGATGGTATCCAGATTCACCCGGCCGTCGTTATGGATCGGCTGCCAGCACATTTGCTTTAGGAGATCCCGCTCCAGGCCGGTATGCTTGACCATCATATCCTGGAGAATTATCCCTTATCGGCCACAATCTTGATCTTGGCGCCCTGGGCCACGGCGCCGAGTTAGGCGACATTCAAGATGCCACCCGCCAGCCACAGGAGATGGTAAGCAATAAGTACCAGCCTCGCTGGCGGTAGGTGGCGCGCATGGCTGCTGATCCTTAGATGGTGCGATAATTACGCCAGATGGAGACCGGGGAATTATATGATCTGCAGCCATACCTTACACCTTATTTTTGCGCAAACAGAAGGCAAATCTATTCGATAACGCAAACACAGGCCATTTCTATTCGGGTTTAGCCTCCAAACTGAACCTTTCCCAACATATAGCCAAGTGCGCGGCAAATTTCTTTTGACTTAGCAACTCCACACCCACCAGTTGGTCACTTGCAAACGTCAGGTGGCCCGGCATCGTCAACAAATCCCGCACGATCCGCTTGGGTCCGTAGCCAGCAAAGGGACTGTTCGCTAAGGC
>SHYO01000221.1 GCA_009692745.1 Chloroflexota bacterium | reverse complement strand
CCTGCTCATATATGGCTTGACGAAACTCGATTAATTTGTTAAGTTGTTCGTTGGTAGAAGTTGGTGTGTTCATACTCTCAATTTTCTACCAACGGGCAATTTGTGCAAGTCACAACTTGCCCGTTTTTATTCTTTGTCTAAAGTCCAGCTTTATGTTTGACCTGCAGCAGCGAAGAATATATAATTGCAACGTTTAAAGCGTAGATGCCAGCCGGCCTGCGCAAATTCTCTCAAGGGGCAATTATATGCACGTCGTAATTACTGGAGGCGCCGGTTTTTTAGGATCACATCTGTGCGATCGATTCTTGCGAGATGGGCATCATGTAATCGCTATCGACAATTTAATCACTGGCAACATCCGGAATATTCACCACCTGGCGGGCAACCCCCTGTTTCGCTTTATCCACCAGGATGTTACAGAGTACCTGTATTTGGATGGTCCGGTAGATGCTGTGCTGCATTTTGCCTCGCCTGCCAGTCCGGTTGATTATATTCAACTTCCTATTCAAACCCTGAAGGTCGGCGCCTTGGGCACCCATAAGACCCTGGGATTGGCGCGGGCCAAAGGCGCCAGGTATTTGTTGGCCTCCACCTCCGAAGTTTATGGTGACCCCTTAGTCCATCCTCAAACCGAGGATTACTGGGGAAACGTAAATCCCATTGGTCCCCGTGGGGTTTACGATGAGGCCAAGCGGTTTGCCGAAGCCTTAGTCATGGCCTATCACCGCTACCATGGCGTGGAGACCCGCATCGTGCGCATATTTAACACCTATGGTGAGCGGATGCGTCTCGATGATGGTAGGGTGGTGCCGAATTTTATCGGCCAGGCTTTGCGGGGCGAGCCTTTGACTGTCTATAACGACGGCAAGCAAACCCGCTCCTTCTGTTACGTTTCCGATCTGGTCGAGGGCATTGTACGCCTGTTGGACTCCAATGAGCATCTCCCAGTGAACATTGGTAATCCGCGGGAGATGACGATAGGGGAATTTGCCACCCTGGTGAAACAGATCACCGGTAGTATGTCAGAGATTACTTTCGTCCAACCGCAAGATGTCCGTATTCAGGATGATCCCAGTCGTCGCCGACCCGATATTGGTAAAGCTCAACGACTCCTCGGATGGCAGCCGCTAGTGGACTTGGAGGAAGGGTTACGGCTTACGATTAAATACTTTCAGGAGCGAGTTGTGGCGTGAGCCCGGTAGTGGGTTGGTTGCGAGGTGTGGAGGTTAGGCTTCCGGTTATCGCCCGTCCTCTGATAATCCTCATCTCCTTAGCTTTTTTAGCTTACTTCCTGGCCAGCTTGCCGATATTCCAGGCGGTATTCCTCATCGCCCTGGCTATGGGCGGTTTGGGGATGTTTTTGCGTCCGTCCTTGGCCCTCTATCCCCTCATATTTCTCATTCCCTGGGGTGGGCCGGAGATCTCACTGGGCGGCTTCCAGGCCGGCTTGACTGAGCTTCTGGTGTGGACGGCAATTGGGTCCTGGTTGCTGCAAATGCTAGCTTATCGCCGTCTGAAGTGGCAGGAGAGCTCCCTCTGGTTTCCCCTGGTACTATTCGTGGCCGCTCTGTTTCTCAGTTGGCTGCCGGCCCGTGATCTACCCCTGGCGATCAAAGAGACTGCCAAGTGGCTAGAAGTCTTGGGTTTGTTTGGTCTGATCAGCACCCAGGTATCGCAGCGTCAGGCGCCCTGGCTCATGGCTACAATACTGGTTGCCGCATTAACTCAATCTGTTTTGGGTGGATATCAATTCTTCTTCCGTGATGGCCCGCCAGCCTTCCTGATTTCCGGTGGCTCCTTCCTCCGCGCCTATGGAACTTTTCAACAGCCCAATCCCTATGCCGGTTATATCGGTACAGTTCTGCCATTGGCTTATGCCCTCGCTATATCCCCCTTTTTCTGGAAGATCCATCAAGAAAGTGTGACCAGGAAGTGGTTCCTGTTCGGATCTGCGCCATCACTGGTTGCCGATGCAGCTCCCCTGAACCTTGGCCGTCTCTTGCTTTGGCTGATCGGATGTGTTTCCCTGGTTGCGCTCGGTGCGGCTCTCATCTTTAGCCAATCCAGGGGCGCCTGGTTAGGATTTGCTGTGGCTTTTGTTGCTATGAATGCCTCCCTCAGCCGGCGCTGGGCCGTCCTCTTTGTCATCCTGGTAGCTGTAGGTGTTATAGGTACCCTACTAAATAGCGCCGATCTATTACCACCCTTTGTTGCCGGCCGGTTGGCTCCGGTCCTTCCCTATGCCGGTATACCCGATGTCAGTGGGGTGGAGGTCACCGATGCGAATTTTGGTATCGTTGAACGTTTGGCTCATTGGCAGGCCGCCTGGGGCATGATCGCTTCCGCCCCCTGGACCGGCATCGGAGCAGGCAATTATCCTGTCGCGTATGCTGCATTTGCTTTGCCCCGCTGGACCGATCCGCTGGGCCACGCGCATAATTATTATCTCAATATTTGGGCTGAGGCTGGATTGATCGGTCTGCTTGTATTTTTATGGCTTGTGATCGCCATGTTTCGCGTGGCTTTACCGGCGGTGCAACGCAGGAGCTCCTGGATTTCGCGCGCGGTGGCCTTAGGGAGCGTGGGTATGTTAGTGGCCGTCTCTATCCATAATCTTTTTGACAGTCTCTTTGTCCATAATCTTTATCTTCAAATCGCTCTTCTGCTGGGATTGGTGGTGGTGACTACGGTCAAGCCAGACCCGGATTTTCGTACAAATGGTGGGAAGTAATGACACGGATTTTAAGTCTGCCGCTGGTATCACACCTACTTCAAAGGACGGGTATCCCCCCGCGAGAAGTCAGCCGCTTCATCAAATTTGGCCTGGTGGGAACGGTCGGGGCGGTTGTAGATTTTACGATTCTAAATTTGCTCATTCAGTTAGCTGGGTGGGATAAATTCAATGCAAACCTGGTCTCTGTTTCCTGCGCTGTCGTCAGCAATTTCATTTGGAATCGTTTATGGACCTTTCCGGAATCCCGGCAACGTAAAATGCACACGCAATTGACCAGTTTTGTGATCGTTAACCTTATTGGTCTGATTATTAACCAATTCGTTTTCATAACTCTGGACACCCTTGTCTTTGAGCCTCTGCTTGGCCCTATGGGCTATAACCTGGCCAAGGCCTGCGCTATTATGGTCGTGCTCTTCTGGAATTTTGGGGTCAATCGTCTAGTGACCTACCGGGGGCTTTAGGTGAAGGTTGCCCTCGACGCCACCTCTGCCTTCCAGCAAGGGGCCGGGATTGGTCGTTACACACTTGGACTGTTGAAGGCTCTGGCAACCTACGACCGGGATCCCCGCCATCGCTACATTCTATTCGTAGCCGGACCCATACGCCAGGTCCCTGATTGGTTGCGCGCTGCCCGTAATTTTGTCCTGATTTCCGTACCTATTCCGCCACACTACATGGCTATTATCTGGCAACGGTTACGCCTGCCTCTGTTTCTCGATCTATTGGTCGGAGGAGCAGATATTGTGCACGCTCCCGACTTTACCCTGCCCCCGGTTCTGCGTGCCCGGAAAATCTTGACAATTCACGACTTAACTTTTATGGTCGTACCCCAGACCTTTGAACCCGCTCTGCAATCTTACCTCGCGCGTGTGGTGCCCCGCTCCATCACCCAGGCCGGACTGGTGCTGGCCGACTCATACCATACGCGGAACGATTTACTCCAATACCTACATACGCCGCCATCGAAAATTGAAATCCTTTATCCCGGAATCGAAGCCAGTTATCGTCCTGTTACAGATTCAGGTCTTTTACAGCGTGTTAAAGAGAAATACCACCTCCCTAATGTCTACGTTCTGAGCGTAGGCACTGTCCAACCTCGAAAAAACTTTTCTCTGCTGGTACATGTGTTGCACCAGTTAATCCAGGCGCGGCCGGAGATTGCCGGCGATCTCCACCTGGTCATCGTAGGTGGGCGGGGTTGGTTAGAGCAAGAATTGTACCGCACTATTGAGACATTGCAGATGCAACGTCGTGTGCATATTCTCGGCTATGTAGCGGAATCCGATCTCCCGGCCATATATTCTTTGGCCCGGCTCTTTGCTTTTCCCAGCCTGTATGAGGGTTTCGGCTTTCCACCTCTGGAGGCCATGGCGTGCGGCACGCCGGTACTTTGTTCTGATCGTTCGTCTTTAAGTGAGGTGGTGGGGGAGGGGGGGCGCTTACTGCCTCCTGTAGATCGCTGTGCAGGGCACAGCATAGATCTCTGGGCAGAAAATATACTGGAGCTGCTGCAGTCCGATTCTACCCGCCGGACGCTGATTGCGGCCGGTTTCGAGAGGGTGCGACACTTCACCTGGGACTTGACGGCTCACAGGCTATTGGATATATACGCAAAAATCCTCTCTTAGGGTCGATCCCAGAGCAAAGAGCGTCACGGGCCGGTTAACTCTGACTTTGTTGCGTTGGCGGATTATCCCCGTCAATTTCGATGTCAATTTTCTCTTCCCGAGATGTCCGAGGAAGTGTGGTGCTGTTTTCTAGCATTGTGAGGCCCGCGTCGACCACATATCGCAGGGCCAGCAAAGCTTCACGCTCTGCGGCTGTCCAGTGCTGCCAAAAAGGCTGGGGTAAATAGTGTTGTGCGATGCGCCGCGAACTTCGGAATACCCTTTCGGCTACTGAGAAAATCATGCTCTCTCCTTATGCCAACGACCAGCACGAGTTAACAAATACTTTGGGTCGTCCTGCGCCATATACCACCACCTGGTCCTTCCGCCGTTTAGCTACGTAGACGGCGCTATCGGCGGTATGCACCAGATCTTTGCCATAAATAGCGTCTTCTGGGAAAGTGGCGACCCCTACACTGATGGTGACACTCGTGGGCCGGGCTGGAAATCCGACCGTGAATTTTGCCTCCCGTACAGCGCGCCATAAACGTTCGGCCATCAAGCTGGCCTGTTTCCGGCAGGATGATAGCAAACTCTTCCCCACCATAACGGACTGCGGTATCCGTGCTTCGTGATAAACCCTGAGTCATTTGACATCTTTTGGCCTGTATCGCTTTGATCGATGCCCATATATGTTGTCATAGGTGACGGCTATGACTCAAATCTGAAAATCTCACTCCAAAATAACTGAGCCATGAGTATTAATTCTTTAGATAGCTGATTCTATCACATAGAAGATGGATAGCAAAGTTTGTCAAGCATTTCGACCCTGTGTTATAATCTCACGTTGGCTTACCTATTTGTGGAGGAATTGAGATGCAACTTCGTGTAATCAAGCAGAGAGCAATTCGTCGCGGAGGGTTGATCTTGGCTGTCGCCATTTTAGTTCTACTGGCTGCCTGCAG
>SHYO01000038.1 GCA_009692745.1 Chloroflexota bacterium | reverse complement strand
AGATCGTCACCCGAGCGGTATAATATCCAGTGGCACCTTCAGGCTCCGGTTGTTTGGCCTCCTCAATCTGCAGCGCGCCGGTATTATCGGTGGCGCGCACGGTGAAGGTATGCGGGCCCTTCTGCACCGGCCAATCGTAGCGCCACTGCACCCAGGTCAACGGTCCCAGCGGTGGCAGCCGCAGCGCAGCTTCTACCCAGGGACCGCCGTCCACCTGTACCTCCACCTTTTTGATACCACGATCTCCAGCCCAGGCAATCCCGCCGACCGGCGCCTTGCCATCCTGGATTTGATCCTTAGCGACAATGTCGACTACCGCAGTAATCTGGGGCCGCGCCTCTTCGCTCCAGCCACGCTCTACCCAATATCCCTGCTTATGATCTTTGACCGCCTCGATGGAAGTGATCCACTTGGGCTGCTTCATGCCGTAGTGGTTCGGAATATAAATGCGTAGCGGGAATCCATGGTCCTTTGCCAGGGATTCACCGTTCATACCATACACCAACAGCGTACGATCATCCAGCATATCTTGCATCACCACATTCTCAAAAAAGCCATCTGCGGAGCGAATGGTGAGCTCTCTGGCTTCGGGCTTGATACCCAGGCTCATCAGCAGATCCCTTAAGCGCACGCCGGTCCAGTTACTGGTACTGATCAAATCGCCGCCCACCGGGTTCGAAATACAGCCCATGGTAACCGGTTGGGTCACCGCGGGCAAGGCCAACAGATCTGCGTACTTTAGCGAACGGGGCTTGTCGAACAGTCCCTTTATCTCCAGCATCCAATCATTTTTGTTGAGCGCGGGCGATTCGAGGTCGATATCGATACGGTAAAAGTCTTTATTGGCCGTCAATTCTTCCCGTGTACCCGGCGCGACATCAATGCGCGCTCCGGAGACGGTAGTCGCCGCCGGCAGGGCTGCAGCCGGGGTCGCCGCCATGCGGGTAGTGGCAGCCTCCATCGTACTTACCACAGTGGCACCAGAGCCGGCCGTTCCAGTATTGCTGTTGGCCAGGGTCTCACCCGCCCCCGCAGCTTGTTCCTGTTTAACCAAAAGACGCCCGCCTCCCCAGGCCACGACTGCCAGGGCAATCGATCCCCCGGCCACCTTAGCCAGCAGGGAGCGGCGGGTAGGACTGAAACCTACCGCCGCAGTCTCTGTCTGCGGCGCCGCGCTGGGACTCAGCAGACTCCCTACTAGTGTAAGATTGCTGATGTTTCTACTCGCCGGCCACGCAGATCATCTCACTGGGCGCCATATCAGGTACGATGATTCCCTCGACGAACTGACAAATCGGGCGGATGAAATTGTACGGGATGACCTATATACACTGCGACGGCGCGTATGAAGGCTGAGTTAGGTCCCCATCAGTCGGTTGGCAAGCAGCATCTGCTGTATCGACCGGCGATCTTCAAGAAATAAGGAGAAAATGTTATGTCAACTCTAGAAACGATAACCAGAGAGAATCTATGGGGAAAATCAGAGGCGTTAGACTATATGGGTAGACGCCACCTCGACACCACCTGTCCCCCCTTGAAATCCTACCTTTACCCAGGGGCACGGGTGCTGGATATGGGCTGTGGACCTGGGGCCATGACCCTGGAGGTGGCAGGTCTTGTGTACCCGGGGTCTGTAACCGGTATTGACCTCCAGGAAATGGCAGTTGCCTATGCCAGGCGCCTGGCGGAAGCGGCCCAGATTAGCAATGTCTCTTTTGCCGTAGGAGATGCCCAGCACCTGGACCTGGCGGATGCCAGCTTCGATCTCACCTATGCTCTGAATATGGTGGATTATCTACCTGACCCGGTGCAAGCCTTGCGGGAGTATAAGCGGGTAACGGTACCGGGAGGCCGGGTGGTAACCACCCTGGCAAACGCGGAGGGCCGCATCTCATATCCTGCTTACCCCGCATGGGAAACTTACCGCAAACCCAACGGGAAGGAGCGTGATAATAGCCTGGGCCGGAAGTTTATGGCGCTCTATTCTGAGGCCGGTTTTACGGACATCAAGGTTGAGGCGTATTCTCCTCCCGAAATGTGCGTCTATCCCGGCGCGCCGCTTTTCGAGAGTTGGTATAACGTTACCAAGATCCTCATGGATCCGGAAGGCCCCGATGGGGCGAATCTCAAAGCCCGTATCGCTGCTGGCTCTCTCTCTATGGAACTACTGTTACAGGCGCAGCGAGATCTTGACGCCTGGTACCAGCATCCGCATGCTTTTAACGCCTCGATCATCTTCCTGGCATCCGGCAGAGTGCCTTAAAGATGCAAAAATCCATCGGTTTTGCCATTGTGGGTCCTGGATTGATTGCCCAGGTCCACCGTGAGGCTATTGCTGCCAACGCGGACCTGGGAGCACACCTGGTAGCAGTAGGCCACTACAATCCGGCGCGCTTTGCCGAAATCAGCGCTGAGTTTGGCGTCCCCTGCCTCAGCCTGGCAGAGGTGCTGGCGCACCCGGAAGTTGACGTGGTGCTGATCAGCTCTCCCAGCGGCCATCACGCCAGCCAGACCATTGCGGCCGCACGGGCGGGTAAACATGTGCTGGTCGAAAAGCCCATGGCGCTGAGCCTGGCGGATGCTGATGCCATGATCTCGGCCTGTGAAAAGGCTAATGTCAAATTAGGGGTAGTCTTTCAAGGACGCACCAGACCTGTACAACGCCGGATTCAGAAGACTATCCGAAACGGCGGCCTGGGGAGACTGCTGGCTGGCTCCTTGACCATGGTAATTCCGCGTCCCCAGGCATACTACGATATGGCTTCCTGGCGCGGTACCTGGGCTTTGGACGGCGGCGGGGTCATGACGATGCAAGGGATCCATTTCCTGGACATGTTATCCTGGTACCTGGGCGACCCGGTTGAGGTCCGCGCATTTGCCGGGACGTTGGCGCGGGAGATCGAGGTGGAAGATTCGGCCGTAGCAATCCTGCGCTATGCGGACGGCTCCCTGTTTACCATTACCGCCACCACGGCCTGCGAACCGGCAGCCCGCATCCAATATGAAATCTATGGCACCACCGGCGCTATCCAGATGGAAGGGGAGAAAATTATCCGGTGGCAGACGGCAAACCCCGATCAAGATACGCTTCCCGTCGTAGCGGACGATCCTCAACCTGAGCCGACCGTGTCCGTCAATGTCCTCGGTAAACCTATCACTATGCCTCTGACCCCCTTTGCAACCCTGGTACGGGACTTCATTCAGGCCATAGACGAAAATCGCGACCCGCTGATCTCCGGCAAAGAGGGTCGCCGCAGCCTGGCAACCCTGGTTGCAATTTACGAAGCTGCTGGCATTGGGGCAAAACAGCATGTATCGAACGGTAAGGCGCAGAGTTCCGATAAGCAGATTCAACAAGGGAGGTAGAAGCGGTTAATGCTGAGACGTGCAGCTTTCGTGGTCTAGCGAGCTTTTCAAAATCCAAAGTACAAAATCACAAGGAGCATACGAAAATGCAAGATATCATTAAGCTGCAACGCGACACCGTTGATGAACATATCCAGACCGAAAACGCAAAGGACTGGCAGGGTGTTTACAAAACCTTCGTCCAGGATGGAGGAGCCTACTTCGACGTTGGGCCGCTGGCTACCCGGTTTCTGGGCCTTTCAGGGGTAAATGACTTTAATCAGGCCATAACCGTTTCGTTCCCGGATTTTCAGATTATCGTGACGGGGGAATACGACACGCCGGGCTGCTCGATCCGCGAAGTCACGATCGACGGCCACCACTTGGGCGCATACGGCGGGGTGCCGGCCAGCGGCAACCACGTGCGGTTCGAACTGGCAGCCTTTTTCCTGTTCGGCTCCGGCGAAAACGCCGGGAAGATTTTGTGCGAGCGCATCTATTTTGACAACGAAATCCTGATGCGCCAGGTGCGCGGCGAAGCGGGTGCGCCGGCCGGCATCGGTCTGGCTGAGATTCCCCGTATTTTGGCATAAAATGGGCTGATTCATATGACTTGCAAAGCCACCCGAAACATTCAGGTGGCTTTGTGTTTCCAGGCTGCTGAACATTGGGCCGTTAGACAAAAGTTGTAAACCATGTATACTTTATAACCAGAGTAGATGTGTCGCCATTCTCTCCTTAGCTATAGAGCATTCTTATCTTTTTGAGTTGGGGAATCGAGGAGCTCCTTGCGCATCAATCGAATCCTTAGTCTGGTTGGCTTGCTCGCCATAATTGTACTGGCAGCCTGTTCGTCGTCACCCGGGCAAACGCCTGCAGCGAGTTCGTCTTCCCCCACGCCATCGCTTGCAGCCGCTACCTTGTTACCCACCCAAACGACTACAGCCGAGACGGGGATCCCATCGCTCCGGTTGATCGAATTTTACTCGCCACTTTGAAGCACCTGTCGCGAGATGATTCCCATCGTGTATGGGATGGAAAAAGCATATAGCGGGCGTATTACCCTGGTGCATGCCAATATCCACAACCCGGAAACCTTTGCACTGCAAAAGGATCTCGGCTTCACCATGACGCCCGAATTTTTCCTGTTAGACAAAGATGGAAAGGTGCTCGGCCACTGGGATGAAAGCGCCAGCATTACCGACCTCAAAAATGGTATCGATGACGTCCTCGCCTCGTCTTCCAAGCAGTAACGGAAAGTAGAACCCCTTGACGGTACCATGTGAATAAAAGGAGATATTATGCCCAAAACCCTGCGTCCAGGGGATACCGGTTCAGATGTTGTGCTGCTGCAATCCACATTGAACACACGGCCACCCAGCGCCCTACCTCTACTGGCAGTCGATGGCAACTATGGTCCCCTCACCCTGGCAAGAGTCAAGGAATTTGAACGCCATAACGGGCTGCGACCGAGCAGCATCGTCGGGCCGGCTGTCTGGCGTAAGTTGCTGCAGGAAGTACCGGCCCCCAAGCAGACCTTCACTGCCCAGGGACGGTATCTCTTTGACCGGCTAGGCAACAAAGTCATTCTACGCGGCGTCAACAAAATGTCAGTCTGGGACGGCGACGATCCCACCGGCAGTACCTCTTTTCCGGAAATCCGTCAGACCGGGGCCAACTCGGTCAGAATCGTCTGGACCATCAGGAACGATCAGGGCGGCCTGACCGATATCACGGTCCTGGATGCCCTGATTACCACCGCCAAACAAAATCATCTCATTCCCATGATCGAATTACACGATGCCACGGGCGATTGGAGTCGCCTGCCGGAACTGGTTGCTTACTGGACTCAGCCCGCCGTGGTGAGCCTGATCCAGAAACACCAGGCATATCTGTTGGTGAACATCGGCAATGAGGTCGGCGACGATCAGGTGAGCGCGGTGCAATTCACTACCGGTTATACGACTGCCGTTCAAGCTATGCGCGCGGCCGGAATTCACGTCCCCTTGGTGATCGATGCTCCTGATTGGGGCAAGAACCTGGCAGTCTTGGATGGCGCCGCAGCAGCCCTGACCAGCGCCGATCCCGACAAGAATCTGCTCTTCTCCGTCCATGTATATTGGTCCATCTCCTGTGGGGCCGATGCGGCCTATATACGCACCCAATTGCAGCATTCGGCTGCCCTGGGCTACGCCTTGCTGGTAGGCGAGTTTTCGCAATATGGCGGCTTTCCCTGTAACGCGCCCAACGACAGCATCTGCAGCCCTGGGGGAGAGATCGACTATCAAACGGTGCTGGAAGCGTGCCACAACCACGAGATCGGTTGGTACGCCTGGGAATGGGGTCCTGGGAACGGTTTTTCCGATCCCCTGTGCGACGTGATGGATATGACGCCCGACAGATTGTTCAGCCATCTCAAGCCCGGCTGGGCCGCCGAGGTCGCTATCTCCAGCCCCTTCAGCATTAAGAACACGTCGATCACCCCGCCCGGTATGTAATCGCCTGGTAGCAGCACCCGCCGGCGAAAGATGGCTGGCGATACCGCTTATCGAAACCGCCCACGGCCAGAAATACCTCGCGCCGGATGGAGCCACAAGCGCCCCAGAAGGTGAATCCCTCTTCATTAGACGTCTGGTGGATATAGTGATGCAACAAATTCTTATACTGGGATAGGAAGTTGGGCGCCGCCGGGGCATCATCGTATGAACCGATGATCGCTGCCCATACGGGGTGGCCGAAAGTACTAAGAAATATTGACAACGGGAATACCGGCCCTCGTTAGCGGCGTTTCTTCTTCGATGCCCGCTTTCTCTTGCTCTGCGCTTTGCGCTTTGCGCTTTTTGAGCTCTTTCTTGCTGAGCGCCTTGCGCCCCCGCTGCGTCTCTCCTCTGTCAGGCGGCAAAACCCGGAACGGCGGCTGCCCGGTGTGGCTTTCCGGCGGAAGGTCTTCGGAGGTCGCCTGTGGTAGCTGGCCGACCAAGAAACTGTCCAGCAAAGTGTTGCTCGCCATGAACCGGTCAATACGTTCCTTTTCGGGCAGGGCCTCCGCGTGCCAGTGGTCCATCTCCGGTCCAGCCAGGCTATTTAACCGCCCTACGGTGTACAAGAAAGTAGCCATCTTGCCATCGCCGGGACGGTAGGACGCTCGTAAAGCTGGCATGACGCGCGGATGCCCGAGCTGGACCAGGCTTTCAAGGAGCCAATCTTCGGTCCCATGCTCCTCGCTGTAAGCCAGGAGCGCATCGACCGAAGCCTCGGTTGGGATTTCGCACAGAGCGCCAATGGCATAAATGTCATAGGTATCATTGCCATGACCCAGCCGTTCGGCAATCGTCGCGACGGCCGCCGGGCCGATCGCAGACAAGGCGCTTCCGGCCGGCTCCATCACATAATCGCTCTGATCCTCGGACATCAGGTCTAGGATGGCCGGCAGTGCGGCTACGGCGGCTCCAGGCTGGACACGCGCAATCACCTCCAGAGCTGTCAATGCCCGGGGCCACGCCCAGAAATGCTCGGCCTCCAGAATTTCGATAAGACCGGGGACGGCTGCCTCTGCCAACACACCCACCCGCTCCACCACATCCGGCAAGACGTTCTGGCGCGGAGAGCCGAGTATACTCAGCAATAGAGCCTGCCGCCTACCTTTATCCACCGCCTGGAGATCAGCCTCGTCGTTTTGGTCGAGGGCCACTTGACCCATGAGCGCCAGGCACAGCGCCAGTTCGGCCGGATAGCGATCTTTGCCGGCCGGTGGTTGAGCGGCCAGGGCAGAGACGAGCAGATAACTGTAGAGCATTCGCCAACGGTAACCACTTGGGATAACTCCCGCAGTCCAGTCTCGCATCCAGGCTGCCAGGTCGTTACCCCGTGCTGTGGCCCTGCGTTGGATATCAGCAGCGATGTGAGGTACCAAATCGGCGTAACCTTTCCGGCGGGAAGCGCTCCATGCCGCGTCGAACTCGATGGACATAGGCACCGGGTACGCCAACCAGCCCGTCATGACCGCTAACAGTTGGTCCGGCCTGGACCGGGCAGCGCCAGCCAATTCCTCAGACAGGCGACGCAATCCGGCGGCATCCGCGAAAGCCAGGATTGCCGACCCAAAACTGGGGGCCGACACGAGCTGCCGGTAGCGTTCTACCAGCCGGCGGATATCATCCACGACCGGAATTTTGAGGATCGCGCCGAAGGCCGCACCTGCCAGGGTATCATCCTGCGGATAGCGATCGATAAAGCGCCACAGTGCCGCGCGGGCTTCGGTATCGGGATAGTTACCCAGCGCATCGATCACACCCCACAACGGGTGGTCCATATTCTGGGCCGGCGCGGCCGGCGCCTCGTCCAGAGCGGCGACGAGCTGGGGCAATGCCCGCTCAGAGCGGAGATGGCCCAGCGCAGCGAATATCCAGCGCCGGACCAGGCCGGTGCTGCCAAACAAAGCCGCCAGCAGGGCCGACTCACAGCGCCGGTCACCGTTGCGTATAATGGCCATCGCGGCCCGGGGGGCAAAGGCAGGATCGTTCAACAGACCGGCAAAGCAGTCGGGTACCTGGTTTGGATACGCTTTTTCGATGCGACGTGCAGCCCACTCACGGACAAAATAATCAGGATCCTGAATCAGGCGCTTGTAATCGTCGACAGTCCAGAAGAGTCTATCTTTCATCGTCTTTGACACTCAAATGTAAAGTTATCGCCCAGATGGTACATCTGGGTAAAGATTAAGCGATCATCCCGCCCACGATAAGCCCGATGGCGCCAGATCAACGCTTCTGGCGCCTCGATCCCGTCAGTGCCTTACTCAATTCATCTTTGAGTGCCGGAAGCCGAGAGTAGCTAGAAAGCAACCCCTGGTAATACTGTTCAAATTGAACCCGGCGCTCCTGGATATCCAGAATGGACCGCATCACCTGGCACTGAGCAGCGGCCTGTGCATAGCTGTCCCGATTCCTACCGGCTATGTAGCGCTCGACCATTCGTTCGTACACTTGCACCGTGCCATCCAACAAGGCTGTGACCGGCAGCGAATGTGCCACGGCGTCCAATAAATCACCATGTTCGCGGATGATCGCAGGCGCACCGTTCACCGCTTGTTGAAGCACTGGGTCGGCCGGCTGCCCCAGAGCTGCCAGCCCCATGCGCAGCAACCCAGCGGCCACAGTGCCTGCCAGGTCTTCATCGCCCCAACGGGAAGGGATATCGGGTGACAGGCCCCAGGCAACGGCTTCAAGGATTTTTCCCTCGGACAGGAAGGCGAACCCGAGCAGCGGTGCGACCCTGAGATCACCCATGGTATAACTCTGTCGCCCCGCAACTTCCAGGGCTTGCTCCCGCATCTCTTTCACCAACTGCGGATACAATGTCTCCCATTGCCCGGAGGCCTGAGAGGCTTGTCGAAGTTTGAGAAAGACGTCTGCCGTCCGCCGTCGTGGAAACAGGCTCCGCAACACGTCGACAGCCTCAGCCGGATGGTCGAGGCGCAACAAAGCCTCACCTCGGACCTCCTGGAGCACCGGGCGATAGCCGCTGCCCTCGGGCAGTCTAACCAGACCATCATCGGCCGAAGCCAGTGCCCGTTCCCAGTTCGCTTCCTGCAAGTAGCGTTCAATCAGATCTGCATAGGGCCAGCCCTGTTGGGAACCGATTTGCCGACAGAGGCATTCGTAGTCAGCCGTCTGCCGGTAGCGGCGGTAGAACTCGCGCAGCAGCTCGGTCGCGTGCGATGGAATATATGGAATATAATGAGGCGTCTGCTGTGCATCCGGCTGGCCTGCTCGTTCGGTCAGTTCGGTTTCCAGGCGGGTCATCCAGGCTGGGTGACCTTGCCAGGCATCCAGGAGGGCAAAGAGATTATCGCCGTAGGTCGCCAATTCAGCGGAGGTGTCGACTGCTCTTGCCACCTCCTCGGGATCGCTTCGGACAATGGCGATAAACAGGTTCTGTTTAATTTCATCCAAGTTGGTGCGCAACGCTTTCGCCGGGTCAGGGCGGGTAAAGTAAAAACCCTCTTCGTTGAGATCGAAGATGCCGAAGAGTTCCCGGTAGGCGGCGACCACATCCTCAAACTGTCCGGCGCGGTAGAAGCTGGTGGAGGCGGTAAAGAGATCGTCCATTTCCTGAATCCAACTGTCGTCGCCAAACCCCCGATATTCACCGTACTCGGAGTCGAAGCCGGCGCCATACTCGACATAGACATCGTTAGCGATATCGGTGCGCAGATCCTCGATCCGGACCAAGAGATCCTGCGCATTGTCAAACCCCATCGCCTCAGCCACGAGCGGGCGCGGCTGCTGCGCGACCCTATTCAAGAAGCGACTCTGCTCTGTCTCATCCAGCTCGGCCAGAAAATCGCACACCAGGTCGATGACCTCTTCAAGTGTGAGGTACCGTAGCTGGTCCGCGATATCATCCATCAGATCGTTCATAGATCCTCTCCGTACCACAAATCCGGCGTCTTAAAGAGGATACCACATCGCACACCCAAGCGCAAAGATGCGGATCTCCTTTTTCGGCTGTCAACCTTAAGGATAATCCCTCTTAGACCCAGTGCCACCTTTACTCTGCATTTGACTCTCCCTGTCAAATCAATTGAATTTGTTACCGAAAGCGTACCGCTTTACAAGGAGGGAAAACTCCATTACAATAAACTCAGTTCAGTGTTACTTCCCTAACTTTTTCATTGTAGCTGGTTGCCCGGCCAGGTAGAAGCGCCTGAGAGTCCGGATGTGGAGGAAAGATATGGGCTTATTTGAACGGATAGGCAAAGGGCTGGTCCTGATCCTGCTAGGTGTCACGTTGGCCAGCCTCGTCCTCCTCAACCGTTCCACAAGGGCCGGCGCCGCTGTCCAGGGAGAAATCCAGGTGGAGAGCGCGGCAGTATCCGCACCACTGCTCCACTATCAGGGCCGCCTGCTCGATCCCGCTACTGGGAACCCCAAACCGGATGGCAGTTACACCATGCTGTTCGGCCTCTATGGTGTGGCCAGCGGGGGCGCCGTCCTTTGGACAGAAACCCAGAGCGTAGCCGTGAACAATGGCCTCTTCAGCGTCTTGCTAGGGGGTACTACAGCATTGAATCAAACCCACTTTGATGGGCGTTCCTTATGGCTGGGGGTGACGGTGGGCAGCGACCCGGAAGCCACGCCACGGCAACGGTTGGCGTATGTAGCGTATGCCTTGCGCGCTAACGACGCCGGTACGTTGGGAGGGCTACAAGCCAGCGACTTTGCATTCGCCAACCATACCCACAGTGGGTCAGATATTACCTCAGGAATCGTAGCTGAGGCTCGCATCGACCCAGCCATCGCGCGTGATAGTGAGATTATGCCCACGGTCTTGAGCCGGGATGGAGCCGGTTCCGGGCTGGATGCCGATCTGCTGGACGGCAGAGACTCCAGCAGTTTTGCCGCTGCCAGCCATGTGCACAGCGCCGCCGATATTACTTCCGGCGTGTTGCACACGGATAGGTTCTCGGCATATGTTGACCTGACTGCAGAAAGTAAGATCGGAACCGCAGCAAATCAGGTGGCGCCGGGATATGCCGTGCCTCTCCTAAAATTCAATACCTGGTCGGAATCGCTTTCCGTCAACACCACCCGCCAGTATTTTACTACCGATAAGCTGACTGTCAGACCTCCGGCCAATGGCTATATCCTGATTATGGCAAGTACCAGGTATAACTGTCCCGGAAATATCCAGACCCAAGCATCTTTTGGCGTTTATGTGACCACCTCCGCCAGCCCTCCCACCGCAGCGACCAGTTTTACCTATGGCATAACGATGGGGCATGCTCATCCCCTGGATACCTCATCGAATGGGGGTGACTTTAACCCCAACGTCATTATGTACCCGGTGGCCGTAACCGGCGGCGCAACCTACAACATTTGGCTTGGCGTCGATGGACTGAATATCGGCACGGGCTGTGGCGCCAGCGATCCACGTATTATTGCCACCTTTTACCTAAGCGGCATGTAGCCGGATAAAAATGCCCCTCCTCCCAAGAACCAGAGGGGTAAGTAATGGAGGAAGAAGATGGGTGTAGTTAGACAGATAGGCAAAGGGCTGGTCCTGATCCTGCTAGGTGTCACGTTGGCCAGCCTCGTCCTCCTCAACCGTTCCACGAGGGTGGGCGCCGCTGTCCAGGGAGAAATCCAGGTGGAGAGCGCGACGGCATCCGCACCACTGCTCCACTATCAGGGCCGCCTGCTCGATCCCGCTAGCGGGAACCCCAAACTGGATGGCAGCTACACGATGCTGTTCGGCCTCTATGCTGTGGCCAGCGGGGGCGCCGTCCTTTGGACAGAAACCCAGAGCGTAGCCGTGAACAATGGCCTCTTCAGCGTCTTGCTAGGGGGTACTACAGTATTGAATCAAGCCCACTTTGATGGGCGTTCCTTATGGCTGGGGGTGACGGTGGGCAGCGACCCGGAAGCCGCGCCGCGCCAACGGTTGGCGTATGTGGCGTATGCCTTGCGCGCCAACGATGCCGGCACGCTGAATGGGCAACAGGCCAGTGACTTTGCACCTGCCGGCCATACTCATACGGGCGTGGATATCGTGGATGGATCGCTCGTCACAGAAGACCTGGCCGATAGCGCCGTGTCGACCGCCAAAATTGCGGATGGCGCGGTGACTCCAAGTAAGCTAGCCAGTGGTGTGCTGCCGAAGTTTATCTCCTTCAATCCATACACCGGTTATCTGGACGGCACCGCCTGGCACGGGGACGGCGCCGGCCCCTTTGCCGGCATTCATCTGCCGAAAAGCAATCGCGGCAGCTTTGCCATTGGATTTACTATCCCGCCAGATTATATCCCCGGCGGCGAACTGAGGGTCCGGTTGCTTTGGCACACAGCATCAAAGAGTTGCGGTATTGAATTGCATCCCTACTTCATGAGCGTAGCGCGGGCTGGAAGTACAAATATCATAGGACCGGACGACACTACCGGTTTTGCGCCGGTGGGGGGCACGTCACTGAGTGCGCCTGCTACGTCGAACCAATCCAGCGCCCATGAATATGTCATCACTTCACCGGACTCCCACACAACACTGGAGCCGGATGATGCCATCATCTTTGGCTTGTTCCGGGTAACGGACGATAGGCTCGACACCTGTACCGATGACCTGGTGATTCAAAGCATCCGGGTCGCTTACTAATAGTAACAAGACAGAGGGCAAATTTATGAACCGAAAACTGCCGCTCTATCTCGCCGGTCTATTGGCCGGGATTATACTGACAGGCGTAGCCCTGGCTCAGGTTTCACCCAACTTCGATCTCAGTTGGTTCGTTTTTTCGGCTGGCGGGGGGGAGAGACAATCTGCTCATTACCTGCTTCAGGATACTCTGGACTCCGGGGCCGGCGGTACTTCCTCCAGCGCTAATGTCCGCATTGACGCTGGTTTCGTGTCCGGCATAGGGGCTCAGGCAACTCCAACACCCACTGCCACGGCCACACCTGAATTCACCGCGACACCTACCGCTACCTTTACCCCTTCACCGACCGCTAAACCAGCAGATACCTTCACACCGTCGGTAACTGCCACACCAGCCGCTACGTTCACACCGTCAGCGACAGTTACCTCCACCCCGCCGGGGGGCGATGTTTACGAAGATGACGATGCCTGTGCCCGCGCCAGCACCATCTCCAGCAGTGGCACACCGCAGACCCACACCTTCCACAAATCCGGCGACCAGGACTGGGTCAAATTCACTGCCGTCGCGGGCAAATCTTACGTCCTTGAGACCTCAAATGCGAACAGCCCACGTACAGACACGATCCTGTTCCTGTATGACCACTGTGATGCCCCCCCGCTCTCGTCTGAGGACAATGCCTTTGCTTCAACCGTCCATCTGGAGTGGAATGCCACGCTGAACGGCACTTATTATCTCAAGCTGCAGCAACACGATCCGGCTATCTACGGCACAGATGTCCACTATGACCTTTCGGTAACCGTAGATAGTGTGCCTCCATCAGCTCCCCATAATCTCCGCGCCGCTCCCGCCAACCAGGCTTTGGTGATCCAGTGGCAGCGTAGTCTTGAACCAGACGTGGCTGGCTACCATGTGTGGGTCGGAACAGCCTCACACATTTATAGCCGCGTCGAAGATGTCCAGCCAGCCGGACCGGATACGACCTATTACGAGCTGTCGCAATTGACGAATGGTACCCAGTATTACCTTGCCCTCAGCACCTACGATTTTTCCGGCAACGAAAGCGGCAAATCGCTGGAAATTAGCGCCATTCCAACTCAACCGCCGGACCGCAGCGTGCCCTCTGTGTCCGTCAATCGGCCCAGCGCGACAGATACGTATACCACGACGCAGAACGCCGTAACCGTTGGTGGTATAGCTCAGGACCCGGGTGGGAATCTCAGCCGTGTCCAGGTGCGAAATATTACCCGCGCCACCGAAGGATGGGACTATAGCCTGAATAGCGGTAGTGCTAATTTTCATGTGGAAAACCTTGGTCTAAACCCAGGAAATAACCAGATTCAAGTCACTGTCTTTGATGATGCCGGTAACTTTAGCAATACTTTGCTGACAATCCGGCGCCTGGGCGCCGCCCAGGGTGCGGTGATCATCATGGCAGGTCACAACGATGCGAACAGTTTACAGGTAAATATCAACAATGCCGCCAACCGCGCCTACCGCGTATTCCACGGCGCAGGATATGACGATGATAGCATTTACTATCTCAACGGCACACCCCAGGATCCCAATGGAGACGGGATTTCTAACGAAGTGGATGCGCCTGCTACGCTCGATAATCTGCGGACTGCCATCCAAACCTGGGCTCAAGGGCGCGTAGGCCCAGGGAAGCCCCTTTTCCTGTACCTCATGGACCACGGTGAAATCGAATTCTTCTGCTCAGATGGGTGTGGCAACGCCGGACGCATCACACCGGCGGATCTCAATAGCTGGCTGAACAACCTGGAATCGGCAACCGGGGCCGACGAAATCAACATCCTGATTGAGGCTTGCCACTCGGGCAGTTTCATTGACCGTGCTGCCAGCGTGACCCAGAGTATCTCCAAGCAAGGGCGCGTCGTGATCACCTCTACGGGCCGGGATAACAATGCCTACGCCTCAGCGGAGGGAGCCTACTTCTCTGACGCCTTCTTCTCCTGTTTAGCTGCCAGTGGAGATCTCAAAGCATGCTATAGCCAGGCAAAGGCAGCCATAGAAATTACAGGCAACAACCAGACACCCTTGCTGGATGATAATGGGGACGGTTTATCGAATGCTGGTGATGGAAGCTACGCAGTGAGCCGCTATGTGGCCCGTTTCTTTGGCGCCCTGGCGCCCCATATCCGGGAAGCTTCAGTAACGATAGCTGGCAGCAACGGCGTGCTGACCGCCAGGGTGGAACGGGGCGATGAGCCGGTACACCTGGTATGGGCGGCGGTTTACCCCCCATCCTTCAGAGAGCCGACGGTCACCACGCTGGATCTAGGGGTTGGGCTGGTGCTGCTGGAGCCAGACCCGCTGGCGCCCGAGGTATATAGGGCGAACTACCCGGGAGGCTTCACCGAGAGTGGGCAGTACCGCGTGGTATTCTATGCCCAAGATAAATCGGATACGCATGCTCAACCAAAATTGGTCACGGCGGGCCAATTTCAAATCTTTCTGCCAAATGCTCTCAGAAGGGGGAGCAAGTAAGGTCCGTATCCGCGCCAGGCGCGCGTGACAGTAGTCAGAGACATTCCAAGCATTTCCGTGCGAAAGGAATTAGCTCATGCGTAATAGTGTGCTTCCCCGAGTCCTGATACCCCTATATTTGTTAGTCGTAGGTTGCACCGGCCCGCCGGGAATATCTGGCCAATCCGGTGGCTCTCTCAACGTGGCCCAAGCCGCCAACCTGGCTCAAACCACGCAGCTTGAGATCGCCGAGCGGGCTAAAGCGCCCCAGACCGGCTTCACGCCTCGGCTCACTATTACCGATAAACCCACAATATCCCAACTCGTGGCAGCGCTTGATAAGAATCTGCCTTGGGGACCGTTAGCGCGTTGCCTGGGTCAGTTTCGCCTGAGCTTCCGACTTGCTTCAGGCCAGGTACAAGAGTTCGAGTACTTTTGTGAAGGCGCCGCCAATCCTGGCGCCTCATTCTTACGTGGCTCTCAGCCCTTCTGGCAAGGACAACAAGTCCAGCCACCGGCAGAGTTCGAGCAATCGATCCAGCGCTTGCTCAGCAAGTAGCTGTACTCAGCCGGAACCTTCCCTCGTGCGGAAAGGGGGTGGCAAGTAAGTAAATCCAATGCGGGATAGCGCGGCGTACACGCCGTTGGGTCCCAAGCTCCATGCGGCCGGTACGCCGCACGGAGAAGTCTACCTGCCGGCCACACATGCCTGGTGGCTGGCTTATGGCACAAGCCAGGAGAGGGAAAATGGACGCTCAGAAACGGTCAGTTTGGTTTGTATACTTAGGTGTGCTGCTGATGGTGGGCCTGGTGGTTTCGTTCATGGTTCAGGCAGCTTTCGCTGCACCCCCAGCGCCCGCAACGGTGCTATCGCCCCAAATAATATTAGACGCTGCCGGACTAACAGGGGCTGACGATGGAAGTTTGGATGTGGGTGTCGAATACGTGGCCGATTCACCGCCGGCGGGAGCTGGCGGCGGCGACCTGCCTGCATGCAGCACATCGGCCTGGAACTTCTATAATGCTATGCGGAACTCTGGCTACACCGGCGCGAATGATTTCATCTACGCCAATAGCCTGGCCTGGGAATCGGACTGGAAACGCGCCGCCTTGGGGGGGTCCGAAAACAGCTATGTGGATAACGTGGATATATCCTACTATTGTGACCACGGTTCAAACGGCTCAGTATATTTTCCGTGGGGCCACACGGATAACAACCTCGTCCCCGGCGATTGTTCGGGCGCCTGGGGGGATAAAGACGCGGAGTGGATCGCGTTCGGCACGTGCCTGACACTCACCGATAATCAGGGCTGGTCCAATTGTATGAACGGGGTTCACCTGATCTTGGGTTATACCACAATCTCCTACGACGCTGACGAGGGTGGCGCCTGGGCCGACCAGATGCTGGGTTGGAAATTCCTGGGCATCTGGTTTCGCCAGCCAAAGACCGTCACCCAGGCCTGGTTCACCATGTGTGATATGGTGCAACCGAGTAGTGTCCAGGCCCGCGTGCTTGCCGAGGACTCGCGCCACTTTGGCGACTACCTGCACAACCGGGGCGGCCCGGCGTATGGTGATATTGTCGACAATACCTATTTCTGGTTAGACCACAATTGCTATAAACCAGAGCCGGCCCTGGTAGATACCTCCTTGCTCGCCACCATACCTGCTTACCAGATCGTGCCTCGCACCGTAGATATGGCCTATGCCCAAAACATTGCCACGACATTGGGCCTTACAGGCACCTTGGCGACTGATGGGCAGGTGTGGGGTACCAGTGATACGCAGGGTGGAGTTACGCGGACTCTCGAGATCAACCTGGCCAGTGGAGGATACGTCTACCAAAATCTGAGCCAGTTGTGGATACCACCTGCCCCCGGCGCACCTCTATCTCTGCCTGATCCAAATGAGGCGGTACAGTTGGCAGGTAACTTCTTCCTGGCTGCCCAGAGCCTGCCTGGCGCCCAGTATCGCGATCCTAACAGTGTACACTCTGAGACGGAAAAGGTCATGGGGATCTCGAAAAGCGCAACCGCCTCCCTCAACAACGTCGAGTCCATCGTACAGCAGCAGGGGGTGGACGTGATGGTCGCTTATGGCCGCAGTCTGTCGGCCAGAACCTCTACCAGCCTTAGCCAGGTGGGGGATGTGTCCGTCGTCGGCCCTGGGTCAAGCACCAAGCTGTATTTTGGTAGAGCCGGGGGGCAATCGGCAGGTAGCCTGCCAGACCGGCCTGGCACTCAACAACAGCTTCCGGTAGGCCTGTTGGGCGGGTCGCGCGATGTCCAGGCAGCCCCTGGGAAGAACGTACAAGTCCAAACCGCGGACAAGACATGGAATGACTTCCTGCAAGATCATCAGTTGGCAGTGGCCACTGTCCCGCTCGACGCGGATGAGATCGTGCGCAAGCCCCTCTCGGATACCCTGGCCTACTACGAGCAACCCCATACCGTCTCCCAAGCAGAGATGATCCCGGTTTGGGTCTTCCGCGCAGATTTTAAGAAGGGGGGAGCACTCCTGGCCGCCGACGTAATTGTCTATGTGCCTGCTTCTCCAGATTACTACCCTCCCGATGTGATGATTATGTCGCCAACCAATGGCGCTACCATCCGTGCCGGTCAGGTAGTGGATATCTCGGCTACGGTGAGTGGTCCCTTTGCGCCTTTCACCTATGAATGGACCTCCAGCGTGGGGGGCATTTTGGGTCAAAGTGCAACGATCACAGCCACGCTGGCGCCGGCGCTGCATGGAGATGAAGCTAGCAGCCAGACGCTCTCGATCAAGGTGACCAATGCTAATGGCCAGGTGCGGACCACCAGTATTATGGTGAATGTCCAACCCAACTCTATTTACCTGCCCTGGGCCAGAAAGTAGCCAGGGTTTGCAGTAAGGTAGGGATAATAGACTTCACAGGATAGGCGCCCTTTTATGCCCTCCGTCTTCCAGGAAGCTTCAGGCTCTGCCAGATAGAGCAAGGATAGAGCAAGCTTCCTGGAAGAGCGGCGCACACCATGAAGGCGGAAATTGTCTCTCGTAGGTGCGTGCCCAGCCTTGCTGGGAATGCAGCCGCACGCTTTTCAGACGGACAAATGAATCCTTGGATTCCGGCAAAAATGCCCAACATACAAACCGTTATTACCATAGAAGTTGAGTAGTTGACAGGCGGCCAGGGAGGGAAACTGTGAGGATAAAGATTGAGGTACGGGTTAATTGGGGCCTGGTTTTAGGCGTCGGATTCACCTGCCTGGCCCTGGGTATCATAGTACTCCTGGGCGCTGCGCTCCCGCCGCTGCAGGCATCACCGCGAGGACTCTCGCGCCTCTCGGCTGGTCCCGATCTGGTCATTCAGAGTATCAAGCTGACGCCCCCCTTTCCTGCGCCGGGCCAACCGGTGGATATTGAGATCAAAATTACGAACCAGGGAAACGCAAACGCCGGGGGCTTTACCACATACCTGTATGTGGACCCGCGCGGAGAACCCCAACTGGACACACCAGATACCAGCCTGACCTTTCTCTTTGGCCTGAATGCCGGCCTCTCCTTTGTCTGGACATACAGGAACTATACCTTCGACACCCAGGGCTGTGACCATTCGATCTACGCCTGGGTGGACCGGGACAACACCGTACCCGAGGATAATGAGTCAAATAACCTCTCATCAATTGGCGTCTGCGTTGGTACCACACCGACGCCATCCTCCACCGCCAGCCCATCCTCCACGCCCATGCCTTCCCCAACCCGTACCCCTACGCCGACGCTCACTCCCGCCCCCTGCCAGGCAGACAGCTACGAGCCCGATGGGAGTTGCGCCCTGGCACGCACGATCACCACCGATGGTGTGCACCAGATGCACTCCCTCTGCCCGGTGGGCGATACGGACTGGGTCAAATTCACGGTCCAGGCCGGCATTACCTACACGATTGCCACGGTTAATGTGGGGGCCGACGGCGATACGGTGCTTTCCCTGTATAACCAGTGTGACGTATCTCCCCTGGCAATTAGCGACCCATTCTTCGGCAATGGCGCCCAATTATTATGGCCGGCGTCCTCTGACGGTGTCTACTACCTCAAGATCGAACACCACGCGGCTACTTATGGCCCAAGCACCGGCTATGAGCTTTTCGTCTCCGCCTCCACGAGTTGCCAGGGCGACGATTATGAAATGGATGATAGTTGTGCTGTCGCCCGTGATATCAGCGTGGGAGGAGCCGCGCAACACCACCTATTCTGTAAGCCGCAGGACCAGGATTGGGTAAAGTGGACTGCCGTGGCCGGCGCCACGTACCTCATTTCGGCTACCGGGGTGGGTCCTGATGCCGACCCGATCCTATCCCTCTATAACCAATGCGCTTTTGGCGCTCCCCTGGTGCATGGCCAACAGATCGAATGGACTGCCCCCGCCGCCGGCATATACTACGCTGCCGTGCAAAATCACAATCCCAGCACCTTCGGTCCAAGCACCGCATATGACCTGGCAGTTCATATGACGCAGTGCGCTCCTGATAGCTTCGAGGGCGACAACTCGCCAGGGGCGGCGCGCCAGGCTCAATCCACAGGCGCTGAACAGGTGCGCAGCTTCTGCCCGGCGGGGGACCGGGACTGGATCAGCTTTCAGGCTACCCAGGGGCAGCTCTATGTGATGGAGACGTACGAGTTAGGGGCAGATGGCGATACCATACTTTGCCTTTTCGGCGCCGATGGCACAACCCAGATTGCCTGTAACGACGATGGCGGTGGTGGCCTGGCCTCCCGCTTGCGTTGGACTGCGGCCGCGGCGGGTAATTACTATCTGCGGGTGCAAAACCAACCCGATGCCGTGAGTGGCCCCACCACAGCGTATCACCTGGCGATTACGCAGGGGGAGCCGGTTGACCCGCTTGAGCCGGACAACACCGCTGCTCAGGCCAAACCGATCCCTACCGATGGCACTCTCCAGCGCCATAACTTCACCCCTGCCGGTGATGAGGATTGGGTACGCTTCGACGCGGTAGCCGGTGAGCCCTATGTGATCCAGACCACCAACCTGGCCGGAGACTGCGACACGACTTTACACCTGCTGGATACGGACGGCGTTACCGAGTTGGCCAGAAACGATGACTACGGCGCCGGAACCAGGTCGCTCATCACCTATATTTTCTCCCATGCGGGCACCTATTACGCGCGGGTGCATCATTACCGCTCCAACCGGTCAGGGCATGGCACCGCCTACGACCTCTCGGTGAGCCGGGGAGCTCAGCCGCCTACCGCCACGCCTACCGCTACACCACCGCCTACCCCTGGTCCCACGCCTACCCCCTCAGCCTCAGGCGTCAAAACCTTGATTGTCACGAACCACGAGCGGTTAGAAGCGCTCTACGGGGCGCCGGCAACTACGAATGTGATGAATCGCCTGGCGTTGCTGGCCGGCGACTCACGGGTGCGCGGCCTTATCCTGCAAGCAGAGGCAAATACCTCAGCAGCGAACGCCTATACTCTCTGGAATACCAACCCTATCAGTACCACGTTGGCAAATAACGTTACCAGTGCTGTGCGCAACCTGATTCGCTCTGCCCTGGATACCAATCCGGGCGTGGAATATATTGTCCTCGTCGGCAATGACCGGGTCGTTCCCTTCCGCCGTATCCCCGATCGCACCTCCCATCCAGAGAGCAACTACCAGGCCTTTGTCACCGGGGGCACTACCATCTGGGCCGCCTGCCGCGATAGCATGACCTTAACCGATGATTATTACGCCGACCGGGAACCCAGTGTGGTAAATGGGCAGGAAATATATGTACCTGATTTTGCCCTGGGCCGTCTGCCCGAGGGGCCTGATGAAATTGTGGCCTTTATCAATACCTACCTGGCTTCAGGTCAGCTCAACATGCACAATGTGCTGGTAACCGGATATGATTTTGTGATTGACGCAGGGCAAAGCGTTGCTGCGAATATTACCTCTGACCTGGGACCGAACGGCACAGTGAATGCCAGCCTGATGGGAGATTGGTGGACGGCCAGCGCTTTGCGCGACTTGCAGCTCAATACTTCACCGCGCTTCGACGTCCAGTTCATCAACGGCCACGCTACCCATCACCTGGAAGGCGCTCCCCAGGGCGGAGGCGTCTCGGATGGTGAAATATGGAACGCGGCATCGGCTGATCTAAATCAAGCCCTGGTTGTCACCCTGGGGTGCCACTCGGGGCTTAACGATGTGGGTGGGTTGCCGGCCGGCCTGGATCTGGCTCAGGCCTTCTTTAAGCGCGGCGCCAACTATATAGCCAACACGGGCTATGGCTGGGGCTCAAATGCCGGGCTAGGTTGGTCGGAGCGCCTCATGGCAAACTATGTCACCGCCTTGACGCATGGCTCTTCGGTGTATATCGGCAAGGCGGTGATGGCTGCTAAGCAGCGTTACTTCAATGAAACGCCGGCGTTTGACAGCTACGACGAGAAGGCTTTGATGGAATCAACCCTTTATGGGTTACCGATGTATCAATTATCGAGTGGCGGCATCCTGGGCGAGGAAAACCCCTTCCCGAGTGTCCAGATCACCACTACCTTTGCGCTCGCTTCCGGCCCGGTTCGTACCGGTTTCTTGAATTTCAATCTGGCGGGCTCCTTCAGTGCCCTGGATGAGCATCAGACGACGGATGGGACCTATTTTGGTATCAATCAAATCACCCAGGTGGCTGCTGGTCAACCGGTGCAACCCCAATTCTTTGCCAATGTCACCGCGCCTATCGCAGGCCGGGCGCATGGCGCTATCATGACTACCGGTCGCTACACTGAGACGGCCACCGTGGACCCGCTGATTGCCCGGCCGGTTAACGAATGGGTACCCAGGGAGGAATGGACCGAGCCGGTCTTGGACCACGATGGTTGGCTGCCCACCCGGCCCGTGGCGCTGCAGAACCTATCTTCTGGCGCGAGTTTTACGGATACGCTGTTAACCCAATTGGGCCAGTATAACGGGCAGACGCAGCATGAGCGTCTCTACGATAGCATGAGCATCGAGCTCTACTATTCCAGTAGTTCGGATTGGACCGGACCTCAAATCACCTATGTGGGTGAGCGGATAGACCTGGCTCGGCAAATTGCCGCGGTCAAGGTCGAGGCCATAGATCCCTCTGGAGTCTTAGGCGGCAAGGTGACCTATACCCGCGGCAATGGACAATGGCAGAGTATTGATCTCCAGTATGATGCCGCCCGCATGAAGTGGGTTACTGAGATCCCCGCCCAACCCGGTCTGCTCTACTTCGTGCAAATGCTTGACACAGCGGGCAATGTTACAGTATCTGACAATAAAGGACGCTATTACAACGTGGAGGTTAGTCAAGCGTATCTGCCCTTCGCTACAAAAGGCAGATGAACGCTCAATCACGCCCCACTCTCGCCTCCCTTTGCCCTATAACCTATCCCACCTATCCTGGTGAGAGGTACTGCTATGCACTGCCCGGCCTGCGGATTTGAGAATCCCGAGGGATTGAAGTTCTGCACCGAATGTGGCGCCCCACTCAAGCGCCGCTGCCCCCAGTGTGGCCTTGAAAACCAGCCCACTGCCAAGTTCTGCGGCGAGTGCGGTATGCCCCTTTCCGGCCGGGCCGCATCTCCGCCACCTGCCCCGCAACGCGCTGCACCCGAGGCAGAGCGGCGCCAGCTAACCGTCATGTTCTGCGACCTGGTGGATTCCACCCCCCTTTCCCAGCAGCTCGACCCCGAAGAGCTGCGCGAGGTGCTGCGCGCCTACCAGGAGGTCTGCGAACACGTCATTCGCCGCCACGATGGGCACATCGCCAAGTACCTGGGGGATGGCTTGCTGGTCTACTTCGGTTATCCCCAGGCGCACGAGGACGACCCCCACCGTGCGGTGCGCGCCGGGTTGGGCATCGTGGAGGGTATCGAGCGGCTGAACCCCAGTTTGCAGCAGGAGCATGGCGTCCAGGTGGCCCTGCGCATTGGCATCCACACCGGGCTGGTGGTGGTGGGCGAGATGGGGGCGGGGGAGACGCGCGAAGCCGCCGCGATCGTGGGAGAGAGCGCCAACGTGGCGGCGCGGCTGCAGACCCTGGCGGTTCCCAATGCGGTGGTGATCGGCGCAGCCACCTACCGCCTGGTCCAGGGCTACTTCGCCTGCCAGGCGCTGGGCCCACAGCATTTGAAGGGCCTCTCTCAGCCGCTGGCGGTCTACCGCGTGCTGCAGGAGAGCGGCGCCCGCAGCCGCATGGATGTCGCCGCCACGGTAGGATTGACGCCTCTGGTGGGACGCAAGCAGGAACTCGGCGCCTTGATGGAGTGCTGGGAGCGGGTGAAGGATGGGGTAGGGCAGGTGGTGGTGCTCAGCGGCGAGGCCGGCATCGGCAAATCGCGCCTAGTGCAGAGCATGAAGGAGCAGATCGCGCGCGAGCCCCAGGCCTGGCTGACCCCCTGCCAATGTTCCCCTTACCACCAGAACAGCGCATTGAACCCGATTATCGAGCTATTGGAGCATATCGTGCTGCGGTTCGAGCAGGGCGACAGCCCTGAGCAGAAGCTGGACAAAGTGGAAGGCTTCCTGGTACAGTACGGCCAGCCCCTGGCCGAAACCGTGCCCTTGTTGGCCGGGCTGCTGTCGCTGCCCTCGGATGGGCGGTATGCCTCCCTCGGTCTCTCCCCAGAACAGCAGAAAAGAAAGACGATGGATGTTTTGCTGGGTATCCTGCTGCAGCGGGCAGCGCAGCAGCCCTTACTATTCCTGGTGGAGGACGTACACTGGATCGACCCTTCCACCCTGGAATTCCTCACCCTGCTGGTAAACCAGGGTCCCACGACGCGCATTCTGGCCCTGTGTACCTGTCGCCCCGACTTCGAGATCCCCTGGACCGGCAGGTCCCATGTAACCCAGATCAACCTCAGCCGGCTGACGCCGCGCCAGGTGGCCGAGATGGTGCAGCAGGTCGCCCACGGCAAGCCCCTGCCGGCGGAGGTAGCAGAGCAGATCGTGGCCAAGACCGACGGGGTGCCGCTGTTTGTGGAAGAGCTGACCAAGATGGTGTTGGAGTCGGGGCTGCTGCGCGAGACCGCGGAACGCTATGAGCTGGCCGGTCCCCTGCCGCCGTTGGCGATCCCGGCTACGCTGCAAGATTCGCTCTTGGCCCGGCTGGACCGGCTGGCGAGTATCAAAGAAGTAGCCCAACTGGCCGCTGCTATCGGACGTGAGTTTAGCTACGAATTGCTGCAGGCCGTCTCGCCGCTGGATGCAGCCAGCTTGCAGGCCGGGTTGGGGCGCCTGGTAGATGCGGAGATGCTCTACCAACGCGGTGCGCCGCCTCAGGCCAGCTACACCTTTAAGCACGCGCTGATCCAGGATGCCGCCTACCAGTCGCTGCTGAAGAGCCGGCGGCAGATCTATCACCAACGGATCGCCCAAGCGCTGGTCGAGCGCTTTCCGGAGGTGGCGGAGACGCAGCCGGAATTGGTAGCGCATCACTATTCCGAGGCCGGGCTGAGTGGCCAGGCGATCCCCTACTGGCAGCGGGCGGGGGAGCGGGCCGTCCAGCGCTCCGCCAACCTGGAGGCGATTGGCTTGCTGCAGAGGGGGCTGGCGCTAGTGGAGAAACTGCCGGATACCCCGGCGCGGGCCGCTCAAGAGCTTTCCTTGCAGATCCCATTGTCGTCGGCTTTGAGAGTGACTTTGGGGTATGCGGCTACGGAGGTGGAACAGGTCTTGAGCCGGGCGCAGGCGTTGTGCCAGCAATTAGGTACAAAGGAGCAGATCTTCCAGGCGCTCTATGGATTCTGTTCGGTCTGTCTAGTGCGCGGAAATGTACGTCAAGTGTATGAGATAACCCACCAGCTCCTGGCTATAGCGGAAGAGCTGCAACAGCCAGGATATCTCGTGGTAGCCCATCATGTGGCCGCCCTGACTTTGAGCCTTCTGGGCCGGCTGGGGCTTGCTCGGGAACACTTTGATAAGGTCCTGGCGTTTTACGACTCCAGCCAACATGCTGCGCAAGTTGCCTATACAAGCTATGACCCTGGCGTGGGGGCCCGCGGCATTGCGGCGCATGGAATCTGGCAGCAGGGCTATCCCGAGCAGGCGCTCAGGTCCGCCGCAGAGGCGCTGGAAATGGCACAGGCCCTATCCCACCCCTTTAGCCAAGCCATCGCCCTGGCTTATATCGTCATGCTGCATCAGTGGCGCGGGGATGCTCAGGCCCTCCAGGAGCGCGTCACAGTCGCCATTGCGTTATGCACCAGGTACGGCTTTGATTATTGCCTGAGATGGTGCCAGATTCTGCAAGCCTGGGCCAGGGCCAAGGATCAACCGTCAAGTAAGAAAGTTGAGGAGCTGCGGCAATGCATCACGGCCTTCCAGGCCAACAGGGCGGGAATCAGGTTGCCGTATTACTACAGCCTATTGGCGGAGAGGTACAAAGCAGCCGGGGATATTGAATCGGGCCTGAGCCAGGTAGCTGCCGCCCTGGCGATCGGACAGCAGACCGGTGAGGAATGGTGGGATGCTGAGCTATACCGGCTGAAGGGGGAATTGTTGTTGGCGCTCCCCGGACCGCCCCTGGCTGAAGCCGAGGGGTGTTATGAGCAGGCTATCGAGGTTGCCCGCCGCCAGGGGGCCAAATCCCTGGAGCTACGCGCCGCCATGAGCATGGCTCGCCTGTGGCAGCAGCAGGGCAAAGGCGCCGCAGCCCGGCAACTGCTGGCGGAGATCTACAATTGGTTCACCGAGGGGTTCGATACTGCTGATTTGCAGGAGGCGCGAGCATTGTTAGACAGCCTGGCTTGAACCTGGAAAGGAAACGGTGTGTCACACCATCGTAAAACTGATAAGTTGGGTTTTCATGAAGAGCTTTTTCCATGAACAGCTTACCCTCCGATAAGCTCTCTATCGATTTTGTGATATAATCCAGCGGTATTGCTATTATCCCCAGCGAAAAGGAGATCCACTGCATGCGCAAGACAGCCGATGCGGTAATTATCGGGGGCGGCGCCCTCGGATCGAGCATCCTGTACCATTTGACTACCAAAGGGCTGCGAAACGTGGTCCTATTGGAGAAAGGTGAGCTATGCTCCGGCGGCACCGGAGATTCCGCCGCCATTGTACGCCAGCATTACTCGAATGAGGTCAGCATTCTGCTGGTAAAGAAGAGTGTGGAGATTTTCCACCATTTTCCAGAGATCTTTGACGGCGCGCAGGTATTTCATAACACCGGCTGGTTCTTCCTGGTGCCCCCCGAAGCCGGCGCCGTTTTCCAGGAGAATATGGCCCGGTTACAACGCCTGGGCGTGCGCACATGGGAAATCACGCCGCAGGAGGCCGCCGCCGATATCCCAGGGTTAAATACGGCAGGTATTGGCCGGGTAGCTTTTGAGCCGGATTCCGGCTATGCCGAGCCCTACGGCATGGTCAGCGCTTTTGTCGCTAAAGCGAAAGCACAAGGCGCTGAAGTGTTAACCTACACTCCCGCCCGCAATATCCGGCTAGAGCAGGGCCGCATATCCACTGTCGTCACCGACCAGGGGGAGATCAGCACCCCTATTGTTGTGAACGCGGCCGGCCCCTGGGGTAAAGAGGTGGGGCGCTGGGTAGGGTTGGATCTGCCGCTTGAGATTTCGCGGGAGCAGGAGATTATGGTTGAGCCCCCGGCAGATATGCCGCCGCTCCGGCGCACCGTATCTAACATGGTGGACCGCACCTATTTCCGGCCGGAAGCCGGGGGGCTAATCCTGGTAGGTGTTGGGCATCCTAAAGAGAATGAGGCGGCGGACCCTAATAATTATCGCCGCGGCGCCAATCAGGAGTTTGTGGAGGATACTGCGCGGCGTATCGCCCACCGCATACCGGCGTTGGAGCGCGGCAAGGTGATTAAGAGCTGGGCCGGTCTCTACGACATCACCCCTGATTGGAATATGTTGTTGGGGAAGAGTGATGAAGTCGAGGGTCTCTACCTCTCTGTCGGAGGCAGCGGCCATTCTTTCAAGCTGGCGCCTGCTATGGGCTTATGCCTGGCGGAACTAATCGTAGATGGCAAAGCCAGCACGGTGGATATCACGCCCTTACGCCCCTCGCGTTTTAGCGACAACGCCGCGTTGCGCTCGACGTATGGCGGCAACCGGGCGTAACTGGGAGCGCCCCGAACTCCGTTCGGACAGTGTCCTGCCCGCCCACTAATGCGAGCGGGACGCGCCCGAACCCGGTTCGGGAACGCTCCCAGGAAAGTGACCGGGAGAGATCAGTACAGCCCCAGGTAATGCTCCGTCTCCCAGCGGCTGATACTTTGGTGATACTGCGTCCACTCGCGGCGCTTCACCTGAATGTAATAGTTAGCATATTCCTGGCCTAGCGCGCCTTTAACGACCTCGTCCTGCTCCAGGCAATCGATGGCCTCGCTTAGAGTAGTAGGCAGGAAATCGATATTGCGCCGCCGCAATTCCTCTTCCGGCATTTGGTAGAGATTGTCATCATTGCGCTTGCCCGGATCAATTTTGTGCTCAATGCCATCCAACCCGGCAGCCAGCAATACGGCGCTAGCCAGGTAGGGATTGGTAGCCCCGTCCAACGTCCGGTTCTCAAACCGGCCCGGGCCGGGAATGCGCATCATCTGCGTCCGGTTCGAGCCGCCGTAGGTGACATAGACCGGCGCCCAGGTGGCCCCAGAGCGGGGCGCGCCGCGGATCAAGCGTTTGTAACTGTTCACCAGCGGCGCGGTGACTGCCGCCAAAGCGCGGGCGTGCTTTTGGATACCCCCCATAAACCAATAAGCGGTTTGGGAGAGGCCATTTTCATCTTGCTTGTCAAGGAAATAGTTCGTCTTGTTTGCGAGATCCCACAGACTCATATGGAAATGCGCGCCGTTGCCGGTCAAGTTGGCAAATGGCTTGGGCATGAAAGTAGCCAATAACCCATGCTGCTCCGCGACGGTGCGCACCATCCACTTAAAGAAGGTATGCCGGTCTGCGGATGTCAGGGCATCTGAGTATAACCAGTTTATTTCAAACTGGCAGTTGGCGTCTTCGTGGTCATTGGCATAGGGCGACCAGCCCATCTCCTGCATATATTTGATCAGGGTGGTCATCATATCCAGGTTGCGATGCAGCGCCCGCAAGTCATAGCAAGGTTTGCCCAGGTTATCCAGCGTGTCATAGGGCATGTAGTCCCCCTGCTCGTTCTGCTTTAGCAACATGAATTCCGCCTCAATCCCTACGTTGAGGAAGTATCCTTTCTGCCGCGCCAACTCCAACTGGCGGCGCAGGATAGTGCGGGGACAGTAAGGCCAGGGTGCCCCATTAACAGTGACATCACCTGCTACCCAGGCTATATTTTTGCGCCAGGGTAGGATAGTCAGGGAGTTAAAATCAGGCAGGCTGATCATGTCTGGGTCGTGTGGCCCCTGGCCCATCTCGCCCGAGGCAAAACCGGCGAAGCCCGCGCCTTCCTGCGCCATCTCTTCCAGGTGCGTGGCCGGCACCACTTTCGCTTTTGGCGCACCGCTCATTTCCACAAAAGAGCAGAGGAAAAACTCGAGATCTTTCTCGTTAACCAGGGTCTTGACTTGATCCAGGGTTCTTTCGGATGACATCCGCGTCTCCACTCCTTTCAATGCTGAGAGTACTCAGCTATTTGCCGGATTACCTGCTCTTCTTAAGAAGGGCGCCTAATTCCTCGAGGGCAGCCTGGCCTAGTGGGGCAATATCCCATTCAGCGCCGGCTTGCAACATAATCCGCCACAGGTAAGCTGCCAGGGATCGGGCACCGATGACGGAAAAAGCCGGTAACACCCCCAGGTCGCGGCGAATGATGATCTGGGTGGTCTTGGCCAGGCTACTCTGCCTGACAGCTAGATTAGGAAAAATGGTAGGGTGAAAATCCAGACCGCACAACTTACTGAGGAAAGCGCGGCTGGCGGGGCCAATTACCCGAATTTCAGCCCGGCCGTGGGTTATATCATGAGCTGCCACGAGCTGGCCTGAGCTGCGCCCGGCTTGCGCCAGCCTTGCCACGATCCCAGCCTCTGCACCGGGAGAGGTACTGATAAAAAACTGGTCGCGTCTCAGGCGAAATATATAGCCGGGCGCGACAACCGCGCCCAGACCTATATCTGGCGCCAGGGTCTCCAGGCCAAAAACTTGCTGCAGCACAGCCTGTGCTTCACGCCCTTCCAGCATAATCTTGCCATTGGGGGAATCATCCGCCAGCGCGACGCCGTGGCGCCAAACGCCCTGGCGGGCGGCGACTAATTCAGTTTGGCCTGCGCCATAGCTGCGGGGCAATTGCCAGCCATCTTGTACCACAAACTGGGCTTTGAGATTTTGCGCCTGGGTAAATAAAGGGGTTAATTTGATCGGTGGCTGGGACGCGCTCACATTCGTAACCTTTCCCCTGCGGGATCATAAAAGGGTCCGTGGAATACGATGGCTTTTTCCAGCTTGCCATTGAGCCGGATATGAAAGGCGGTACCGGCCTGGGCCGCCAGATCGGCCGGCAACCAGCAAAGCCCGATAGGTTCTTGCAACGTGGGACTAAAGCGGCTGGAACTAACCCAGCCCAGAATCTCAGCGCGCTCGTTTGCAGCAGGCGACACGATCTGGGAGCCTTCTGGGGGCACCATACCGGTATTCTCCATCTTGAACCCCACCAGCCGTTGTTTCGGTCCCTCTGC
>SHYO01000037.1 GCA_009692745.1 Chloroflexota bacterium | reverse complement strand
GCGTGCCCTGTATCCTGATCTTAACCCAGTAACTTTGCTGAGGGAGATTGAATCTTTGCAACACCGCATCTGCCAGACAGTCATAGTAAGATATTCTAATGAGGCAACGAATCCCTCAGGGTAAGATTCTTATGTGAGGCAATACGGATGGGCATTTCAGTGGTAAAATACGCCCCTCATCACACTACAACGTGGAGGGCTTTTTATGCCTTGTCTTCCAAGAGCCTTTGCGCAATTTTATAAGAAATAGCCGGCCTATGCTGCCTATGGAAAAGCATTTGGATATGCCAGCGGCTAAGATTCTGCAGATCATGCAAGAGCGCATTATCCACGAGACCACCTGCTTTAGCATCCAGACTCTTAAAAGTCCGCTGGACCCGTGGGTCTACCAGGAGATTATCTTTGAAACCAGGCCGGATTACATCAAAGAGCTCGGCAGCTTTAACGGCGGCCTCACCCTGCCCTGGCGCATCTCTGCGATGCTATGGTAAAAGGGCAGGCTATCGGGGTAGATTTATCGCACCAAAATGTTCCTGAGATTGTCCGAACCCATCCCAGAATTCATCTAATCGAAGGGAATGCTTGCGCTTCCTATGGCACCGTTATGGAACAGATTAATCCCGCGGCAAATATTCTGGTTATAGAAGATAGCTCCCACACCTATCAAAACACACTCAAAGTATTACAGACTTACCACCCTTTGATTAAATCAGGGGGCTATTTCATTGTGGAAGATGGCATTTGCCATCATGGCCTCCCTACCGGCCCTAAGCCCGGACCGTACGAGGCCATCGAAGAATTTGTACGCGAAAATAAGGATTTTGTCATCGATAGGCGTAGAGAATCTTTCTTCCTGACCTGGAATCCTAAAGGCTACCTGAAAAGGATCAAATAGAAGAACTACTGCCGATTTACATCTTTGGATGAGGAATCCGGGCAAAAGAAAGTATGATGCATTCTCAAGAGAATTCAGGCGGTCATCTTTACGTCGGAATAGTCCTGGTAATACTGAGCAAGTTAATCTTGCAGATACTGTTCTATTACTCCGGTTTTGAGGCATTGACGGCCGACGAATTTTCCAGAACAGCGCTGGCAGCAAGCTGGGCGCAACACCCTACCGGCCGGTGGTCTGGGGTCTGGCTACCTTTCCATATTTATCTTTTGGGGATAGCCTTGCGCTTTTGGTGGGATTTGTTATGGGTGCCGCGAATTATCACATTAATCCTGGGCAGTATTTCTATCATACTCATGTACCAATTCGCCAAAGAGTTATTCGGCAAGGCCAGCATTGCCTTGGTGGGTGCCATATTACTGGCACTAAATCCGGTGCATTTCTGGCTAAGTGGTACAGCTTTAGCGGAAATTCCCCAGGTAACTTTAATTTTAGCGGCAATGCTTACCTTTGTCAGGTACTTAAAAGCAGAAAACAAGCGGTACGTATATGCCAGCGCTGCGCTACTCGCTGTCGCGACCGGATTTCGCTACGAATCCTGGATGATCTCTATCGTATTCAGTCTGATATTAGCCGGCAAGGCTATTTTCCAGTTCCGTAATGGTAAGATAGACTTGCGTGAGGTTATAGTCCTTTTGATTGCCGCCGGCATACCCTGGATCTTTCCCATGATCTGGATAGTAGGAAACTATCATAAAACCGGCAATCCTTTATATTTCTTGACTTTGGTTAAATCCTATAATCTGACCTGGTACGGTGAAGGTACATCCTATGGGAATTACATAAAAACACTGCTTAAACTGGACCCCTTCGCCACTATCGGAGCCCTGGTAGGACTGGCCATTTGCTTACGCCGCCTGCCCCGCTCGGGCCCGGTCCGTTGGTATACATGCATCGCGTTAGTTCCGTTCTTGGGTTTTATCTATCTGCAGGGAGGGCAGCCGGACACAGAGGCAAACTTAGATCGCTACCTGGCTCTGTTTCTCTTTTTAACCTATCCAGCAGTCGCATATCTGCTTTGGGGCCTGGTTACGTCGCTCAAAATGCCCGGTGTGGCACCGGGATGGCCGCTGACGCTGGTATTAGGCGTGATATCGGTCTGGCAGCTACACACCGCCTTCCGATTACCCCACAATACCGACGCAGATGGCCTGCAGGTGGGCCAGAGAATCCAGGATTTAAGGCGGGAGGACCCGAACGTAGCTCAGCAACCGGTGCTTTTAGAACGCATCTATTGGCAATTCCTGGCGATCAATATCGGTACAAATGATGTCTCTACCCTCCTCTATGACCGGCCCCAGGAATTGCCGGCGCCCACAGCAAAATCTGTATTTCTCGCCGATAAGCATCCGCTGGTAGATTGTGTATCCCAGTATCATTTCAGTTTCATTGTCGTGAAATCCCCGGATTTACGCCAGGCAGTCGAAGATAAGCTTGGCCTGGCGCCGGTAGGGGAAACCGCCGGTTATACCTTCTATAAGGTACCAGCGCGACAAACAAATATGGATGGTATCCCGCCGGAAGCATGCCATCTTAATATTACTCTCGCCCAGTAATTCGATCTGGGACTGAGGCAGGTGGGCCTACCTGGAAACTGACATAGATCCTGTCAGGTAAATTCGCCTGACAAAATCAGGACCGCCGGCACAAAAATATAAAATTGCTGGCCATATTGACGGGAATCCGGGGAGCTATCAGCAGCGCTGTCCGTATTTGTTTGGGCCGTTTCAGATAGACCTTCACATCCTGCCAAGTGCGTGGCAGAGCCGTTTCATGTTCGTATCCTAGCACCCGTTCCACCTGCAATCCGGCCTCCACCAAGAGATTAGTCCAAAAGACCCTACTGCCATAGCGCTGCAAAGGCTGGAACCCGTCGTCTGCTACATCGCCAGTGCGCCAGGCGTGCATCACATTCCAACGTAATCCAAAGGTATTAGGCACCAGAATAGCGGCCTTACCACCAGGTCGCAACACCCGAGCCATTTCGTGAACAGCAGTATGCATTGACTCATAGTGTTCTAAGCTGCCGATGTTGGTGAGTAAATCGAAACTGGCATCGGCAAGAGGCAGCTTTTCAGCATCGGTAACCACCCAACCGGCAGAGGCACCTGCTTGCGCAGCAACCCGCAACGCAGTCTCGGCGATATCTAAACCTACAGCCTTCACACCCGCCGCCGCCGCAAAACGGACCAATTGGCCTTCCCCACAGGAAATATCCACCAGCCGCTGGCCGGGTTGGGCCTCAAGCAGTTCCAACACCCACAAATAGAAGGAATCCATCTGCCGAATACCTTGCTCCCGATAAATCTGATCATACCATCCCCGCAATGAGCCGGGAGCTCGCCGAAATTCGATCATGTTAAGTCCTCGCCGTCAATGCTGCCCCCAACACGGTAACAACCGTGGCGCTAATACGCCAGGCAAGCACAATTATAAGCGCAATAGGAGCGGGCACGATCCGGCTTAAAATTAGTAAGGTAATCCCTTCTCTCACTACCAATGTGCCAGGCATCCAGAACAAGAAATTAGCGACCACTATCGAGCCGGACCAGGCCTGGATCGCTACCCCGAGATGGCTAATGTTAACATCCGCGATGGCAACGGACATAAAGTATAATCCTAGTCCTCCCAGGAAAATCACTACCACGTCCAGAATAAGCCACGTAAGAATTTCCGGTAACTGTACCTCCGGCCGCACCTGCCCCTGGCGGCGTACCGCCCAGCCGATAAAACGCTGAAAAACGGGAGGGTACAGGGCTACCAACCCTAGAATAAAGCCTGCTGCCAGCCAACGTATATCCCATAAACCGTTGTCCAGACCCACAAAGAAACCGGCTACCAGATAATTATAAAAAGCGGCAAAGCCTAATAAGAAGAAATCTAATACCATCCCGGCTGACGCAGCCTTACGCGTAATACCCTGCCGTTCACTGAGAAAAACACGGCTCCCTAAAGCCCATATACTTCCGGGGAGCAAACCGCCGAGGTTGGAAAGAAAAAAAATCTTTAAACCTGCCCGGTAGTTCAAATATTCGCCAAAGCCCAGCAGTACCAGGCGAAAGCTAAGTACAGCCAGCAGAATTCCTATCACTTGCGCCAGAACGGCCAGCCCCACCCATTCCCAACGTATCGTCAGATTATACTGGGCCAATGTAGACCAATCCCGGTAGAGGCGCACACCAACGTAGGAAGCCACAAGCAGGCTTACGCTCAAGCCGATTAGGGCCACCAACCAACGACGTGATGGCTGAAGCACATAAGTATACAGACGGGAAAAGCAACTAAAAAGTCGCGCCTTTTCCGTCATGCTCCCTCTTCCTGCTGTAGAGATCGAGCGGCAAGGGTCACGACAGAAGCCTGCCCTGCCCATTCAGATATCATAAAATATGGAAAAAACAGGACTCTGAACCACCTGCTATAGGTCCATTGGGTTAGGAGATTAGTGAGTCTCTCCGGCAGCGGCAGAGAATCCAAAAGGAAACGCAGACTTTGGGTAAAGGTATAGTGGCTGCCCGTTAAGTAGGCACGGCGCATAATCTGAAAACCGGCTCTTTCTAGCATCAGCGTAGCTGAATGGGTAGAGTAGTTCACCAGGTGACGCGGCACATCCCATCCCATCCAGTAGGTTCGAAATAATTTCGCATCCCAAGAAGACCCGTCAGGGATACTCATAAGTAGCAACCCTCCCGGTTTCAACCACCGGTGGATACGGCGCAATTGTTCCATAGGCTGATCCAAATGCTCCAAAACATCCCACAAAGTAATCATATCGAAGGTGCCCGGAGCATAATCAACATCATTCAGATAAGCTTGCACGATATTTTCTAATGCATACACCTGGCGCGCTACGTTGACGGCTTGGGCATCAGGTTCTACGCCCTGCACATGCCATGATCCCCACTTTTGAATAGCCCAAAGGAAAGCGCCATTGGCGCTGCCGATATCCAACAACGTACCACCGCGACGAAGCTGGCGGACGAAATGGCAACGACGGGCCATTTCGAAGCCAAAGGGCCATCCCAAACGTGCCAGCAACGATCGGCGGTGTAAATGAAACGGTAAGTAGGTATCAGGATAATACGGCTTGAGTTGTTCCGGCTGCAATGGCGGATCGATGAAAGTCGCATCGCAAGCCTGGCACCGGGTTAGATCAAAACGACCTGGAATACTATGGAGCCGGTCATATCCCTCCATATAAAATTCACCGCCAGTCGTGCCACAAGCAGGACAGGGTGTCGTTGACACCGGGGCTTTAGACTGCCTGATAGGATCGTCAGGGAGGGGGGATTTATAAGAGGTCCAACCTTCGCGCAAACCGCGCCACATAGCCTGCGCCGCAGCGGCCCGGCCCTGAACCAACAAGCGTGTTGTCTGCTTCACGGCGCTGGCCAAGCGCCAGGCAGCCACGCTGCAGCGACGCCATCCCCGGGTATGGCCCAGGTAATACAGCAGACTGCTACGGGCCAACAGATAGCGGTGTTGCGGGCTGTCCGTGCCGGTGCTGGCCTGGACTTTATGTAACAGGTACGTTTGGGGGGCATAGAGCAACCGGTAACCGGCAGCCTGGGCGCGCAGGCTGAGGTCGTGATCTTCATAGTATACAAAATAGCGCGGGTCGAAACCTCCCAAACGGCGCAGAAAATCCGTCCGCGCCAGCAAGGCGCATCCCAGCAGGTAATCCACATCCACCTGCGCCTGCCCGGCGACATCCACCGGCCGGACCGGTGTGGCCTCCAACGTTAGCGGTTGGCGGTAACCGGCAGCGGGCCAGACCCGGCTGGGGGCAGCGGCATAGCGCACTTCCGGTCCCAGCAGACCCACATCCGGGTGCGCTTCGGCTACGGCCACCAGGTGGTCTAATAGATCGGGATAGACCAGAGTATCGTTATTGAGGAAGAAGACATAGGGATAACCTTGCTGCAGCGCCCACTGCGCCACCTGGTTTGACCCCGTTGCAAATCCCAAGTTCGCCCGGTTGCGTATGATCTTCACCTGAGGAAAAGCCTGGGCCACGACCTCGGCCGTGCCGTCCGTCGAAGCGTTATCGACCACCATAATATGGTAGTTGGGGTACGTAAGTAACTCCAGGCTCTTTAGACAAGCCAGTGTATCCTCGCGCCGATTCCAGGTTAGAATACCGATAATCACCCCTGGCTGTAGCAGAGCTGCGGCAGATGCAGGCCGGCCTACCCGTCTCGCCTGGGGAATGGACCGGGTTTCTGTGGTATCAGGCGCCGCAGCCGCGTCCCCCTCCGCCAAAACCTGGGCGGCCCCCAGGCACCACAGTAACTTCGTTAACCAGATCCCTGGGAAGAGCTGCCAGCGGACGGCAGTGGGAAGCTGCAAAAAACCTCCCAGGTCATTGCGCCTGATGGACTGCCGGCCTAAGAGAATCCGGGCAGAGACAACCGTAGCGATGGCCGGGGCCAGTAAGCGCAGGGACCAGGTATGGCGCAGGAACCAGGGCGTGTGATACTCCCCGGCATAGCGCAAACGCACGCGGATCATACTGCGACCAGAGCGCCACCAGTGTCCCATCACCCGGTCCAAACTGTGACGGGCCGGTTCGTGGTGCACCAGAGCGCGCGGCTCGAAGTAGAGTGGGCAGCCGCGTTGCCGCAGCCGGATGGTATAGTCGATATCCTCACCGGCGGCTCCCGGAAAACTTTCATCAAAAGGCCCCACGGCCTGGGCGGCCGCCCGCGTCAGGCTGAGATTGAGGGTGGGCAGGTAGGGCCTGATACCGGCGGCGGTGCTGGGCAGAAATTCATGAAACATCGAGAGGTTATCGACGCAGGTCCAATATCTTGCCCCGGCATTAAAGCTGATGGCGCCGCCCACTACTTGCCAGCCTGCCTGGTGCGCCGCCAGCAGATATTCCAGCCAGAGACCGTCCGGTACGCCATCGGCATCGGTAAAAGCGATGACATCTCCGCGCGCCGCCGCCACACCCAGGTTACGGGCCGCAGCCGCCGACACCGGCCGGCCGGTATCGATCAGCCGTACTTTCCCACCCGCGTGTATCAGGCCGGCCGCATCTAAGCCCACTACCAACACCTCCAACACATACTCCCAAGAACTCTGGGCCGCGATCGCTGCCAGCGTCTGGGAAATAGTGGACGCATTGAGGCTCGGGATCACGATAGAAACGGTGGGAACCGAGACACCTGTGAATTCCAGAGGCATTTCGCGCTCTGGCACAATGCCATTGCGCTCCATGTCGTGATCGCCAGTTATCATACTAGACCATACCTGCTAACAATTTTGCTAAGGCGCGCCAATCGTTATGGGTTTGGCGCTGGGCCAGATTGTAGCGAAAAATAGGTTCTAAATTATCGGCATAATACGAAGTGATGGCCTGGGCCAGGGCCAGCGGGTCCTCCGGTGGCACCAACAAGCCGGTAACCCCATGCTCTACCGCTTCGGCCAACCCGCCAACTTGCGTGGAGATGACGGGAAGTCCACCGCCAAAGGCCAGTTGCACTACCCCGCTTTGGGTGGCCGACCGGTAGGGAAGCACAGCCACATCCGCCGCATCCAGGTAAATTTTGAGTTCCTCATCCGGTAGATAGCGGTTGATCCATGTAACGCGACTGGATAAATTCAATTTCGCGATTTGAGCCGCATAGTCTGGCGCATTGCGCCAGCCCTCACCGGCAATGCAAAGATGTATCGTAAGATCAATATGTTGCATGGCCTGCAATAGGATATCCAGCCCTTTATAGGGACGCACAAACCCGCAAAAGAGTAGGAGTGGGCCACCCACTAATCCTAACGCTGCACGGGCTTGCTCTTTGCGCATGGCAGTCACCCCACCGGCTGCCAAAGAAGATTGCCCCATCGAGCGCAAGGGTCGATTTTGTTCAGGTTCAACCTGGCCCAGGCCCCCTGTGCTCTGAACCTTTGCAGTTGGTAGCGCATCAAGCTCTCTCTCTGGGTGGGTTGCCACTATATCTCCGGATAGCAATGCGCTATAACTAGGATGGCCTGTCACCTGTATGTTCCGATTGGGCAAGAGCGAGTGCAGCACATCCCGCTCCTGGCGGGACTGAACCACAAAATGATGGCCGCAACGCAGCGTCCAGCGCGCCAGGATACCATTCCAGCGGCTGCCGCGATCATGCGGTAGAATATTGTGGCAGATAAAGACAATGCGGATACCACTGCGCCAGCGCACCAAGTGCCCTACTACCGTTAACATTGGCGCCCAGAAAGGCACCCACCACTGCAATATCAGCAATTTAGGCTGACGCTGCCTCAACCAGATAGCCGTCGCCAGCCAAGTCAGCAAATTAATAGAATCCAGGGCATACATGGCTGGTTCCCGCAGCGGCGTTTGGCTGGGATCGCGCTCACTTTGCCCTGGAAAAAGCCAGGCCGGGTACTGACGACGAAAGGACACCAAATCGACCTGGTGTCCTTCGGCGCGCAAGGCGCGACAGAGTAATGTGGTATAGTGGGCTATACCGCCCCGGTATGGGTAGGTGGGTCCGATCAGACAAATGCGCATGAGCCCAGCTATTATAGCCGGGAAGAGGTCAAAGGCAAAACCCAGCCTAGGGAATCCGCATCACCCCACCTCCAGGCGTATACCATGGCCCCGCACGGTTACCACATAATTATGCTCTGCATCCGCCTCGCGCAGACGATCACGTAGCCGGCGCACCAGGGCATCGATGGCCTGATCCGTGACCCCGTCGCCGCCACCTGTACCCCAGACCACCTCAACGACATCCTCCCGCGAACAGATATTGCCGGCATGGTCATACAGCAGGTGTAACAGAATAAATTGGGAAGCGGAAAGGGGAGGATCCAATTCCTGCCCCATAATCCAAACCCGGTGGCTTTCGGCATCCAGATGGAGGCGGCCGCGCCGGCCCACATTTCCCAGACTGCCTCCTAGCGGGGCGGTACTTTCCGCATCCACAAAGAGCAGATTAAAACCCAGGCCAATTTGGATCTCATCGCCATCCTGTAGCGGTGTAGGCTGCTGGATGGCTTTACCGTTCAGGTACGTGCCGTTCTTACTCTGGCAATCTTCCAGCATGAACTTGTCATCCTGCCGCCGAATCCGGGCATGGGTTCGCGAAACCTGGCGGTCAGGAAGGACAATATCATTGTTCTCCCACCTGCCGATGGTAACCATGGGTTTATTCAGGACCCATTGCTGCAACGGCGCGTCATCCCTGCGTAGCACCAACATCGCGCGTTCACCTTCTGACATTGGCTGCCTTTCTGCGCAACTATTAACTCTTTACAACTTGACAGAAAGCCATGTCTGGGCTACTCTTCTCCTATTAGCCTGTCTGAGCCCACAGGCATAGGGAGGAAGAAGACTTGGCTCATTCAACCGAAGTTCGCTCGGCGGCGGAACCGGAGCCGGAATCCTTCAGCAGTCAAGAAACACGTATGCCATATCATCCCCCTACATCGGGTATGATTCTACGGTCGCGCTATAAGATTATAGCATTAGTGGGCCAGGGTGGCATGGGCGCGGTATACAAAGCTGAAGATCTACGTCTGCCTGGTCGCATATGCGCCGTCAAAGAAGTACGACCCGACCCCGGGGTTACTGCCGAGTTGCTCCAACAAACCCAGGAGCAATTCTACCGGGAAGCCAGCATTCTGGCACGCCTTGACCACCCCAATCTGCCCAAAGTTTCAGATTTCTTTTCCGACAGCGGCAGCGATTACTTAGTGATGGATTATGTCCCTGGCTCCAACCTGAAAGAGCTGAGCGATATAGCACATCGTGCCGGGAAATTTCTGGAAGAAGAAGAAGTCCTCGGCTGGACGGCCCAGATTTTTGATGCCCTGGAATACCTCCATAGTCGCCAACCACCAATATTGCACAGGGATATCAAGCCTTCAAATATTAAGCTCACCACGGAAGGTCTTATCAAGCTGGTCGATTTCGGGCTGGTAAAACCCCTGGATTTGGAGGATCCCAGCACACTGACGATAGTTCGTGGCATGGGATCTCTGCCATATACCCCACTCGAACAATACGGCGGCGATATGGGACACACCGATGGTCGCTCTGACATCTATGCGTTGGGCGCCACGCTCTACCATCTACTTACCAGGCGGGCGCCGGTCACAGCCCAGGAACGTTTTCTGCGCGAAGATAGCCTGGAGACGCCCCGCAGCCTAAACGCCCATATCTCGGCACGCACAGAACGGGTCATGCTGTGGGCTATGGCGATGCACCCCGCCGAACGCCCTGCTACTATCTCCGATTTGCGCCAGGCGCTCATGGGTAGTTCCCCACTCTATAGCTCTTTTTCTACGACCACGGCCAGCCGTCGCCTGGACACCTGGTCCACAGCCATCCGGGCTAATTTGGGACTGGTGGCACTTGCAGTCGTATTATTACTGCTGGCACTCTGGATTACGATGGTACCCACAACCAGGACCATCATACCTCCTCAAAGCCTCGGCAGAACTGCGCATCTGCTCTCCTCTCCTGGAGCCGTCCTGCCACCACTTACCTGGTTGTTACACAGAAACATGTAAGCCTGTTCAGAACAAAAGATTTTCGCGGATACGCGCCACCAATAAGGGAATAGACGCACCGATCATGCTCATGGTGGGAGCCAACCAATGGATCGTCTGTCCCATTACATCCCAAGCAATCACACCCATACCTACCGCCAGGTAACCCAGCAATCCTCCCATAAGTGACTGCAGCGCCAACTGCAACCGCCTACTGCGACGCGAGAATCCATTTCCTTGGTAAGCAAGGGCAAAAGCTACCGCCACACTAGTACCAAATAGCGATAGCAAGAGATCGAATAGGGTAACCCGCTGGATTTCTTGCAAAATCTTTTCCGGTTTAGGTCCGGCGATAACCACTTCCACCGGGGTAGAAGTAGCCGTTGGTTGAGGTGTAGCCGTTGGTTGAGGTGTAGCAGAAGGAGTTTCCGTAGGGACAGGAGTTGGCACGATGGTGACAATAGACCCTGGGCCATCCCCTTTGATGGTAACCACAAGCTTAGTTGACCGCAAGGCCGGATCACTGGAAGCTGTAATCTCCAGTTGGCCGGCACGCTCCAGTACAATAGTGGTACGAGCCACCCCATTCACGGTGGTAGTATCTTTTCGCGGTAATTCCAGCGATTCCGCCGGGTATAAGAGGCGGAAGATTACCGGTGTGCCATCCGGGACAGGGTGATTGTTGAGATCAAGAATCGGCGCTGTCACCAGGTCCAGACTGGAGCCTGGTTTTATATCAATCGCTGAACTGCTGTCCGAAGGCGAAGGTGTTCCTATGCGGATAGGCTGGCCCAAAGCCGAAATCTGGATCACCTGGTTGGCGGTCGGCTCGGTTCGTTTGATCAGATTGTAATTTAACCCTTCGATGCTCACCGGGGAGGAGCCACCGGGAGTAAACTCGCGAAAAATGGCTCTGATAGCAGCCTCTAGAAAGGCAGGGCCCTTACTATATATGCCATAATAAGCCGTCAGCTTCGTAATTTCAGTACTATCCAGGTAATAAGGTGCGTTAAAAGAGAGGGCCACCAGTTTCTTATTCCGCGGGGTCTCGGAAGGTTGGCGTAAGAAAAGCTTTAGCGCATCAGATGACGCAAAAGAAGTGGTATTTACATCCAGCATCGCAAAAACGACCCAATCCGCCCCCTTGAGACGCTGCTCCAATGTTGCCGGGAGCGGGGTAGTGGTCGCTGTGACCGGGATACTGGTCGCTGTGACCGGGGTTTTCACATCGGTAGAGGGAGGCAGGGCAGTTTTCTCTTCCAACCCCTGGAGATAGCTCTTCAATTGGGTAAAGGTATAACTATGAACGTGGTCGACTGCTACCTGCCCGCTAGCTTTAGGTCCGTAAAGACGCAGTAAAATCTTCTCCAGCGCATCAGGCTCAATAAAGTATTCTTCCTTACAGGTAGCGCAATCTTTGAACTTGCGGTCATCGGTAAAGAGGAGAATGTTTTCGGCCGGATTGGGTGGGCTGGGCAAACGATCAGCCAACTCGTCCGGACCAGGGTATAGCAAGGTGACAGCCTGTTGCGCGATTGGCCCAATATCAGAGTCTCCCAGGCCCACCTGAGCGGCGACTTCTTTGAGCGCAACCACTACCCGCTCGGGTGCGAAGGAACTATACATATGGTATTTTAGGCGCAAAATGCGGTAGAGCGCTTCATCGGCCCGCGCTTGAAAGGTGGGATCGCCGGTATACTTCGACTGGAAATAGAGGACGGTGGATTTGATATTGTCATAGTGCTCTGCCCAATCATCCTTCAAAGAAAATTGGGAGAGGAATAAAATATCGTTACCGGCTAAGAAGGCATCCTGGGCTATGCGTTTAAAAGGAAAGGTCTCAAGCTTGGGATCATAATATTGGCGCACGGCAGGCACACCCAAGCCATCAGAGACCAGGATGCCACCAGCTTTGCGCCAGGGGTCGATCTCCGGTAAGGCCATAATCGCGCCCAACCCTTGGGCATCCAACGATATAGGACGGGTGGTCTGGCGAATATTACCCTGGAATCCCCGATACCGAATATGCGCTGTCATCAAAGCATCGGAAATATCCAATTTGCCGCTACCACTTCCCTGAGTAATAGCAAAGAAAGGTGGTAATTCTATGCGGCGTAACTCCTGCAGGGATTTCTCTACCGTGGCAATCTCTTCTTCAGGACGGCGGTCGCTGGCACCTTGCCCCGGCAAATGGCGCGCCACTGTCGCCACGCGATTAGCGCTGCCCTGATGCACCCCCTGGATATAAGCCCGGGCAAATTGGCCTACCCAATATGGATCTCCACTAAAAGTGCGCACGCCCAAGTCCCCCCCCAGAGCAGGGTGGGGATTATTGAGCACATCCACCGAGGGGCCCATCAGCAAATTCACGCCCACAGCAGACATCTCCCGCCCCACCAGTTTGCCTACACGTTCGCCCGTGCCTGCCACCCAGGTAGCTCCCATGGACATACTGCCAGGGTATGAGGTCAATCCTCCTCGGGCTTGCGTAAAAGGATATCCATCCCCCTCTTCTTGTAAAGCGATAAAGAGGGGAATCCAAGGACGCGGAATCTGGTTGGGTTGCGGCGTAGGACTTATATTACGGCTGGCATTATACCCTAACATCTGCAGCCCACCGCTGAGCTTTGCGAGTTGTTGGGGGGTGTCTTGCCCATTGGTGAAGTTCCCATTAGAAGCAGAAATATAGATCCCCCCTATTTTGTAATCCTGGATCAGGTGGGCAATATCGCTCTCGGGAACTATGCTGGGGCCATTAAAGGTTACTAAAAAAAGCTGGCCTATCTTCTCTTCGACTGACATTCGACCTATTAGCTGACGCAGAAAAGCCTCATCCGGCGCTTGGGCGTATCCGGGAGCAGACTGCCACTGCACTATCAGAGATAGAAGCAACGCCAAGGTCAATGCCAGGCGTTGTGTGACTGTCAATTTCATGATCTATCTTACACCCTTTTCTCCTCAGTTTTTGAAGTATATCCCTCTCAAAAGGAATGTCAAAACATCGACGTCTCGGTCGTAGGGTAAACGTAGGGACAACGCAGCCTTTGTATCATATAAACGCCAAGTAGATTCTGGTATTTTAGGGTATTATTACTTCTGTCAGACTCTTCTCCTCCTTTTGGTGAAATGGCTGAGGGATTGCCGCCGATCCCTCAGCCATTTTGCGTTTCTACCGGCTTCATCTCTTATATATTTCTTTCTCCTCGTTTATTACAAAGTGAAAAAAAAGCTATGATTTACGCAAAATTAACGCTATCTTTATGACCAGTTTACCCATTTTCTCACAATTCGAACATACAATTAAATTGTTCAGATGATTTCTTTGCTGTTTGAAACTTTTATGGCCGATATTCACGCTTGAAGTTTGAATAATGGGTTAACACATCAGGTCTGCCGGGAAAAATTCATCGGGAAAAGTTAATACGACAGTTAAGACAATATCTTAACACGACGCATCAACCGCTTCATAAAACTCTCAATGGACCTGGCCTGATTAAGGAGAAGCTTATGTTCACTATGAGACGGCTAGGGCTGATTTTGGCCTTTTTGCTGCTACTACTTGCTGCACCAACTTCGCTGCAAAACCTTGCTACCGCAGATACTCTCCCCATTGGTGCAACTCAAACCGACCCAGGGTATGTACCTGACCAGGTTCTAGTACGCTTTTGGGTTACTGTGAACGATGTCAATCAAGAACTAGTGGTCACGCGTTATAATGCCCAGATCGTCAAAAAAATTGAATCCATCGGCGTCCAGGTTTGGAGCCTGCCTCCCAATCAGATGGCCAATGTGCTGGCATCTCTGCGTAGCGAGAATGCCGTAGAATTTGCCGAGCCCAATTATTTGGCGTATATCTCCGGCGCGCCGAACGATGCGAGCTTTGCCCAGCAATGGGCATTGACAAAAATCCAGGCGGCTCAAGCCTGGGACCTGGGTACAGGCGACCCCAATATTATCGTCGGCGTGGTAGATACCGGAGCCGATTTCTCCCATCCCGACCTGGCAGGGAAGCTGGTGCCCGGCTACAATTTCGTAGCAAATAGTAGTAATCCGCAAGATGACCACGGTCATGGTACCCATGTTTCCGGTATTACAGCGGCCGCTACCAATAACGGGATTGGTATTGCCGGCGTCGGATATAATGTGCGGGTGATGCCCCTCAAAGCACTCAGCGCTTCAGGCAGTGGATCACACGGCGATATTGCCAATGCCATTATCTATGGCGCGGACCATGGCGTGAGAGTCATCAATATGAGCTTGGGTGGCTCCAGCACTTCCGCCACCTTGCAGGATGCTGTGAATTATGCTTATAACAAAGGGGTAACCATCGTAACTGCTGCCGGCAACGATAATTCCAGCGTACCCAGCTATCCGGGTGGGTATCCGAACGTGATTGCCGTAGCCTCCACAGATTCCAGTGACCTGAAATCCAGCTTCTCAAACTACGGCTCTAATATTTCGGTGGCTGCCCCAGGCTCAGGGATCCTTAGCTCGGTGGTAGGCGGGGGCTATCAGGCCTGGAGCGGGACTTCCATGGCCAGCCCCAATGTGGCCGGATTGGTAGCCCTTATCATCTCCGCCAAGCCGAGCCTGACCAACTCCCAGGTCCGGCAGATAATACAAAACTCAGCCGACGATTTGGGCTCTCCAGGCTGGGACCAATACTTCGGTTATGGTCGCATTAACGCTTATAAGGCTATGGTGCAGGCCACCAGCGGAAACCCTGTTCCGACGGCCACCTCTACTCCCACCCCACGGCCGGGAAATCCTACCCCAACTGCCACCAGCCCCATTATCGGACCAACCAATACACCCCCGCCTGGTGGCAGTTTTGAAGACCAGGTGATCGATCTCATCAACACCGAGCGTGCCAAGCTCAACCTCGCCCCCTTTACAAAAAATGCCAAGCTGGCGTTAGCCGCGCACAACCATAGTCTGGATATGGCGACTAATAACTTCTTCAGCCATACCGGATCAGATAATTCCAGCCCGTGGGACCGCATGACGCGCGTCCAGTATCCCCTGGCTAGCGGCGGCGAAGTAATCGCCGGTGGGCAAACGACACCCAGGCAGGTAGTAGATGCCTGGCTCAACAGTCCTGGGCACCGAGCTATCATTTTGGGAAGCTATGTGGATGCCGGAGCCGGATGGATTAGCAGTCCGGGCAGCGCCTATGTCAACTACTGGACGGTAGATGCAGCCAATCCCAGTGGGGTTGGGCCGCCAACATTCACGCCGACGCCTATCTTTACGCCCACACCGACAAAGACGCCAATAGTTTCACCGACGCCAATACCAGGCACCGCCACGCCTACACCTAACGGCACTTTGACCTTCGCCCTGGTGCCACAAGCCGGATACAATGGCTGGGTCAGCGACGCCGATACCACCGGTAACCATTTCGATGACGATGATTTGTATACCGGTTTCAATACCGGCCGCATATACCACGGCGCCGCACAATTCAACCTGCGCAGTATCCCGGCAGGCGCCCAGATCGTAGGCGCTATACTGGAGCTGACTGGCCAAACTTCAGAATACCTCGGCACAGACCTCAATGCCACCTGGAAAGTCCAGGTGCTGAACCAATCGGCTGACAGTAACTGGACTACCCATACCTTCGGCGATATCCATAACGCCTCTGTCGTGAGCACGCTGCAGCCCATCTTGACACTGCGGGATTTGGGAGATGGACAAGTCAACCGTTTCACCTTCAATACTACCCAAGTCGCCGAGCTGCAACGCAGGTTGAGCCTGGGCACGATCTCCTTGCGCATGGATGGTCCCCAGAGCGGTATTAACAACTTATTCTCATGGGATAGCGGTTATGGCACTGGCGGGCTGGGCATTCCTCCCGTGTTGCGGATAACTTTCCTAACCAACGGCCAACTGATCACGCCTACAGCCACAGCCACGGCCACACCGACTGCTCTTGTGCCAGCTACTGCCACTCCGACGCCTAAATCTACGGCGCCACCCCCGGTAGCGACTGCCACGCCCACCAATACGCCAATCCCTCCCGGCCAGAATCATTTGACGCTGCAACCCAAGTCTAACCAGGTTGGATGGGTAATGGCCAGCGCGCCAAATCAGAACCAATTAGGGGATAACGCTATCTATGGCGGGTTCTGGGGCGGCTTCAATATTCATCATGGAATGCTCCAATTCGACCTCAACGACGTCCCGCTCAAATCTCATATTGTCGCGGCCAGGGTGGAATTAGTGGGGAAAGATAACAGGCTGATCGGTTCCGGTGCGGGGCAGTGGTCTCTCAAGCTGCTGGACCCGGCCTTTGACCCCAGTTGGTCGAACCGGACTTATGTGGATATCCACCAGGCCACGGCCCTGAGCACCATCCAACCGGTGCTCAGCGGGCCCAATCTGGCCATTAACGTTACCAACCGCTTTACCTTCGATGCCAATCAACTGGCGCTGTTGCAGGCTCGGCTATCTACTACCCAGCGGGTCTCATTCCGCATTGACGGCCCGCAATCAGGGGGAAATAGTGTTTTCGTGTGGCATAGCGGTTACGGGGATAGTGACCCATCCAAGCGCCCTGTACTGATCCTGGACCTGGATGATGGGGCACCCGGACCGAATCCCACGCAGACGCCGGTGAGCAGCCCTACCCCGATCCTCATCAACACGCCAACTGCCACTGCTACGTCTCCCATCCCCGTGACACCCTCTCCGACACAGAGTAGCGGTGCAGAGATCGTGATTACCCCCGTTTCCAATACTGTGGGTTGGGTCACCAGCGGAGAGTTGACCAGCAATCACTTCGGTGATGACGATATGTACACCGGATACCTGGGCGGAGCCATATACCACGGCGCCGTGCAATTCTCCCTGGGCGGATTGCCGGCGGGTACCACCATCCTGGGAGGTACCGTAGAACTCACCGGCCAAACCGCCGAATATTTGGGGAGTAACGGCACATGGAATTTGCTCATGCTGACGACGGCTCTGGATAGCAATTGGCCGAACAGCACCTATAGTCTGATACACGGCGCACCGATTTTCGGCAGTACACCACCGTTGCTCGGCACCACAGACCTGGCAGTAAACAAAGTTAATATCTTTACCTTGACCTCACCTGAAATAGCCGAGATCAACCGGCGCGGGAACCAGGGTGGCGTTTCTTTCCGCCTGGATGGGCCGCAAAGCGGCAGCGACAGTCTCTTCTCTTGGGATAGCGGCTACGGCAGCGGGGGCCTGGCGATTAAACCTATCTTGCGCCTCCAGGTCCAAGGCAGCCAGCCAATTCCGCCTACAGCCACATCCCAACCGGGAACAGCCACTCCCGTGCCCCCCACACCCTCTCCCACTGCCACTTCCAAACCGGCGGCCGGGACACCGACTCCTACAGCTACGCCCCAAGCCGGAAATCCGAGCCAGAATCTGCTCGCAGCCGTCAATGCCGTGCGCGTCCAAAACGGCTTGCGCCCCCTGGCAGCTAACCAGATAGTATCTGCTGCAGCCCAGGGGCATGCCAATGATATGGTAGCCAAGAATTTCATCAGCCATGTCGGCTCCGATGGGTCGTCGCCGGCCCAGCGGGTTGCCCGCCAGGGGTACCAGGCAAACCGAGTAGAGGAGGCGATTGCCGCCGGTATGGCGACTACCAGCGATGCTGTTGCTGCCTGGATGAACAGCTCCATCCATCGCGCCTTGTTACTCGATCCAGCCCTGGTGGATATAGGGGCGGGGTACGCGGAGAATGCCAGCACCACCTACCGTTATTATTGGGTGCTGGTTTTGGCAAGTCCTACGGGATCGCAAGGCACACCGAACGCCAGATAACACTGCGGCTTGATATTGGCGTAAGAACGCTTAGAGTATCGCATAATAACAGAAAGGGAGCCAGGAATTCCTGGCTCCCTTTCTGTTATACTATTCCAAACTTAGGGCTTACCGGGTGGCCCGCTTGCCGCTCCAGGGCAAATAAATCTTGACCTGGTTGCCACCCGCAACATCAAAGATCAACGTACGGATTGTTACCGGAGGATCAACCACATCCAGAGTCACCAAATAAGACTTACCGGGCGACGTTGGCGGGAAGTAGGTGGCGCCGGGGATAACGGCGCTGGCACTTACCAGTAAGTTTTCCGTGCGCGTACCCTGGTACATACTGGTATTCTCATACAACAAGTTGGTACCGCTAATGCCTTGCGTGTAATTCACATCCCAGTGATAGAGCCGGACCCGGACCGCCGTGGGATGGTTTTGCAACCGGTGGCGGAACTGGATGTAGAGCTGGCTGGTATTTGCCGGGAAAGAAATGCGGCCGGCGCCATTCTGCTCGGTATCAACCATAATGTTGTCGAAATCGGCTACTGTGATGGTGGTGGTGCCACTGGCCGATCCTGCCATGGCCGTAATAGTGGCATCGCCAACGGCCTTCCCCGAAAATTGGGCAGTAGCTAGACCATTTCGTACTGGCACGCTGGTATTGTCGAAGTCTCCCACGCTGGGTGGATTCGCCGAGAAAGTTACCTGGGTACCATCTGCCGCCAAGTGACCGCTGGCATCGCGCACAAAGGCCGAGATCCCGGCGAGCTTATTCGGCGAGCTTAAGATAATCAGTTGAGTGGTGGCGCTGATAACGACGGAAGCCGGAGGGCCTACCAGAGAAACCTGGAAAGTGCCCGTCTGGCCATCGGCTGTGGCTTGCAAGGTCACCATCCCGGTAGTACCTCCCGGCGTCACCGTGAAACTGACCCGGCCATCTTGAATAGGCTTGCTTCCCTGGTCAAACGTCACCAATCCCGCTGGATCAGAATTCAGGGTAACTATGGCGCCATTGGCTACAGCATTATTATTCTTATCGGTGACGTCCACATCTACGATAAAAGGAGCGCCATTAATCTGGGCATTGCGCACGCCTGACCGGATAACGACGTGACCGGGCGCCGCCCGTCCGATGACTGTCACAGTTACCTGAACCGAAGCAGTCAAGCCCGCAGAAACCTGGATGGGGGTCTGGCCATTCCCTTCTTCAGCTCCGGCGGTAAAGCTGGATACTGCGATCCCTCGCATACCATCGCCGATAGTGAAAGTATTGGCTACGGGGGGATTTACCGTGCCTTTGGTGGGATCCAGGCTGGTGAAGGTAACAGGCGTGCCATTTACAACGGCGACACAGGCCCCATCGGTTATTGAAACCGTCACCGGGACAGTATGGGCCACACCGGGAACGGTCACATTCTGGGCATAGACCTTCGCGCCTATGTTACGGGACTCTACCTGAGTAGGGGTACCGACATTGCGGATGGTAAATTCCAGAGATTGGGCCCGAAATCCTTCGATGGTAAGCTGGGCTGTATCGGGCTGGCAAGGGTCCGTGTTGGGAATAGTGGCGTTATTCAAAGGACCTGTCAAGCTGCGGGCTGAATCCAGAGCGGTGGCTGCGGCCACAATCGCATCTTGCATTTGGGCTACATCCTGGTGCAATTGAGCTACAGTGGGATTCGGGCGGGCTGCAGATGTAGCAGCAATACTCGTGACCGTCGCCAGGCTGGTTTTGACCTCATTGAGCTTCGATACGGCCGCTGCCGGCAGTGTAAAGAGCAGCAATCTATCTACACCGCGTTTCATTTGGCTGGCATCCCCGGAAGCTCGCGCAATCAATTCCCGCAATCTTGAGATATCGGTTTCGACCAGCGCCGAGCTAAGCACGGCCCGGCTGTTCGTTGCATTTTGCTGCGCATCCTGGAAATACTGGTCAAATACGGTCTGACCGGTAATCGTGAATACGCGCGTACTGGTGCCATTGGCCGTAAAACGGCCATTGAACATAACGTTACTGGCGCCATCGGTTAAAGTCACAATCAAGTCTGTGCCACTGGTGTCTGTGTATACTACTTTCGCATAAATCGCTGAGATCCCCGACGGGAAGGCCGCCTGCGGAGACCCGCCGGTGGTACTGGATAAAAAGAGCTGTGCTTGTGGCCGTTGTGACGGACTAGCATGAATGGGTAGGGTCAGGATAGCCGCACACATTGCCAGACCAAGGCTAAGAGCCAGGGCCAAGCCTAAAGACCGCTTCATTCGTTCCTCCTGCTGTTGTAAAAGATTGTTGTAGAATCCACATGGAAACACCAACCCAAGCTGGCAATCGGCTCCGGCCGAAAGCTGGGAATTAGATACCGGCAGCTAGGGGTGGCGCGAGAGGCACTAAAGTGACGCACTGAAACCGCATTAGATACGCTAGGAACCGATAGAATTTAACAGATTCCCCTGCTTTTGTCAAATCTTAAGCACGGCGCCATGGCGCCGCCTCAGTATACAGAATTGCGTAGATATTTCTTTGATAGCCTATATCGTACCTTGAGGGCGCGAGCGCCACAGCCACAAGGCCACGCCACCTGCCACTAAGGCTCCGACCCAAGTGGCGAGGGCCGATGCCAAGGGAGATGAGGGCTCATTCTGGGGAATAGCAGTACCTATCTGAAAATCGGCCAGGGGTGTACCGAAAGGTTCCTGGCTACCGGGCACATTGGCTACAGGCAGACCGGTATTAGGGTCGATTGCTACCTGCCCGCTATCCAGGGCTACAGCCGGTTTGGCAGCCGGAGCAACCAGCTGGACTGCTGCTACGGCCGCAGGGTTACCCGCGGCTGCCGCCTGTGCTCCCTGGTTACCACTCACATTAGGCGCCTGGCCAGGTGGATTTGGCACGCTAACCGTTGCTACGTTCTGAGGCACACCAGATTGGGGTGCTCTAGCCACGGTAGCAATTGATTGCGGTGTAAGGTTGGCCCCAGTTTGGCCGGGAGCAGGGTACCCGGTCCGTATGGGTGTATTGGAAGGAATAGGCACGGAAGGTTGCGCATTCGGCGGCACAGTAGCAGTAGCCACAGTCTGGCCCTGTACCGTTGTGGCGGTAGGCGGGCCCACGGTAGGGGTGGTATTATTGTTAGACACACTCGTCAGGGTAGCAGTAGCCTGTCCCGGAATAGTAGTATTGGTAGGCGTGGCATTGGCCAAGGGAGTATTAGTACTCGTGACCGACGGCGTTGCGGTAGTAGGTGTCCCGGTTTCCGTGGCAACCGCGGTGACGCTTCCCCCGGGAGTAACACTCGGTGTAGTGGTGGGGGTCATCGAGACCAACTTGAAATAGAATTGGTCGGAGATGGTTAATCCAGCCCCTCGGTAGAGGTTTATCAGATACCGGCCATTATCGTATTGCGCAAAATCGGGGAATGCGCCGTTAGGGTAGGTTAATTCGATGGATTCCGTTTTATTGCTGGCGGGCGGATAGGTAGTGACCCGATCCAACAGAGGATCACCTTTGGGACTATACGACTTGACGCGCATATCGAAGTGCTGGCTGGCAGTATACTCGAAGACAATATACAACGCCTTCGTACCGATAGGCGCATTGAAAGCCGGGCGCCCGTAATCGGCATCCGTATAAGAAGGCAGGCCCTGTCCACCGGCGTTCAAGCTCAGACGCAGATTCTGAATAGGGTTCTGCACTTGAGCATTTACCTGGGCCGCACTCACTAAGAGGATAAGACCCAAGACAAAAAGTGGTACCAAGTACTTTGTTTTTAGCATTATTAAAATATCAGGCATCTGCCAAGCACCTATGGGACGGCGCCGAACTCTGGCGGCCAATGATACGCACAGATTGTTCATGCTCTGCGCTAGCCAGAGACGCTTTAATCCGGAGCTAATGCGGCGATAACAGTCCACGCAGAGCCCATAAAACGATAAAGATCAACAAGATGACGGCTATGCCGCCGGCAGCCAGCACCATCCCCAGATTGCCACCCACATCGAGACCACCGGCAGCCGGCGCCGACACATTCGGCGCAACCGCCCCCGGAGGCCCATTGACCACCACAGTTTGGATGATCGTACCGGGGGGATCGGCGCTACTTGGTTGGTTGGAGGGCAGCGGCCCATCGCCTACCACCCACTCCAATGAGGAAGATAAGTACAAACCAGTGCCAACATAGGCATTCAGTACATAAATGCCCTCTTTGAAGGCAATACCTTTATTGTCAATCTTGAATGCATCGCTGCCTTTACCCGTTAAGGTCTTCTGGTCTAAAAAGATGACCTGGCCTTGGGGATCATACAGCTTGATCTGCACAGGTGAATTTTGCGCCTCGGCATAGTCGAAGCCGGCATACACAATCGTGCTGCCCTTGGGAACCCGCTGTACCGCCGGGCCTTGCGGGTCCAATTGGATACGGAGCTTGTCAATATGAAAATCTGCCAATGCTGTTCCGGCCAGAGCCAGAAAGAGCCCTGCAGCCAGAGATAGGGCTACTATTGATAACCTTCTCATAAGCGATACCATCTCCTTCAAGAATTCCGCCGCTTCTCAATACATTCAGACAAATGAACATCTATAGAACGAAGCGCAAAGGTACCAGATACGGGTCTGCCAGACATAAATACGGCCCATGAGGATTCCCCACGGGCCATGGCAGACGGAAGACAGTATATCACACCCATCCCCCTTTGTCAACGCGCCGTATTCATTCATCTAAAATGTTACCGAAGTGGTATGGTTCACTCAAAAGAAAATGTTACCGAGGAACCCATGCCAAACACGGAAAAAATGACCATAGAAGAACGACGAAAGTACTTGAAACTGATGAGCAAACGCTATCAGCGGGCGCAACGCGCGGAACAAAGCCACCTATTGGATGAGATGGAAACCATCACCGGACTTCATCGCAAGAGCCTGCTTAGACTGCTGCAGCCTGGAGGACTGGAACGGCAGTCACGCCGCAAGCAGCGGGGGCGGAGCTATGATCACAAGGAGATGCCTGTCTCGGTAACATTATCATTTGATTTGATAGGAGTTTTACGGCCCTACAGGGATCGAGGAGATTGCACGAATAATCGATTGGGACTATTCTACCACGGAGCGGAAATTAAATTAACGAAAGAGAGAATGGGGATGAAGATCAGGCACGTCGTCAGAAAACCGTGGCTGCGCCTGGCGCTGGCGCTGGCGGCTTTGCTGATGGTAGGCGGGTTGGGGCCGGCCGCGCCGGTCCAGGCGCACACCGGCACTTTCAAGATTGCCATGATCCGCGTGACCTATGCCGATACCAGTCCCCTCTACACCCTGGCGCAGCTCAACCAGGCCGCCGCGGAAATCCAGGCCTACTACGGGAAACTGTCCTACGGCCAGCTCGATCTCCAGGTGAGTATGCTGGATGTGACCACTTCCCAGCCGAAAAGCTTCTACTACGACGCCTGTAAACCGGCGGGGCAAGAGGCGCGCAATCCCTGCCCCCCGCTGCTGGTGGATGACTCGGCCCAGGCGGCGGCCGCCGCCGGCTTCAATTTCAGCGGAATCGACGGGATTGTGATCCTGGGTACCTTCTGTGGCGATGACGTCACCGTCGGCCCGGTCAAGATCAGCCGCCCCGGCGTCAACGGCACCTTCCAGCGCGCCTTCGACTATGAATGCTCCGGGAGCGGCATGGGCCTATCGGGCGTGCGTTGGGCCGCCTGGGTGCATGAGTTCGGCCACATGCTGCAGTTGTCCGATTACGGCGAGAGCATTTTCTCCATTGGGGGCGGCGGGCACCCATCGGGCTATGCCAGCGGGTATGAGCTAATGGATAGCTGCTACCCCTGCCATGAAAGCTCCTTCGGCCTCTCAGGTCCGCCCGTAGAAAACGGCTCCTTCCATGTCTTTTCCGGCTGGCTGCCTTCGGCCAAAGTTGCCACTTTCAGCACACCCAATTCCGGCACCACGATCGTGCTGGCGCCCCTGGAAATAAACCCGGCCGATACCCCCGCGCCGCAGGCGATTCAACTGCCGGTGGCGCCGGGCATCTATTACATGGTGGAAGTCCGGCGGCGGCTGTTTACCGACAACATCACGAACACCGCCACTTCCGAGATGGGTATTTGGGATCAGGGAGTGCGCATCCTGGAGGTAGAGGAAAGCCGCAATCCGCCCGTCAAACAGATTAACGCCTGCGACACCACTGTGATCGGCGGGTGCGCCTCCGGCAATGACGTGCGCATGGTGAATTGCGCCAATGACGCCTATAACCACCGCGACTATTGCTGGCCGTATGCCTTGTGGCACGTGGGTCAAAGTTTTACCGACGCGCAAAATGGCATTAAGATCACGGTCTCGGCCACGGTCGGCGAAGGGTTCGCGGTGACCGTCAGCCGGGGCGTGCCTCTCAGCCACCCGGACCTGTACATCGTGCCATGGCTGACACCGCCGCTGAACACCTACGAAACGATCGACATCTGGCTGGACAGCTCCTGCAATGGCTATGAAAGCGATGTGGGAATCAGCGGGCTGCGCTACGGGCGCGACCAGGATGGCAATGCCATCGGCAACGGCGACGATCCGTGCGCCAACCACGAAAACCGGATCTATGCCCGGATCCGCAACATCGGCGACGCCCCCGCCAGCAATGTGCTGGTCTATTTCGAGATCAGCGACCCGGTGGGCGTGGGTATGAGCGACAACTGGACCGTCGTAGGCAGCATACCGGTTCCCTACCTGGCGCAGGGGGCCAGCACCGTCATTTATGCCAACTGGACTCCCGTCGTATCCTTATCGCCGCAGCAGATCGCCGACGGCCACTTCAAATTTCACACCTGTGTGCAGATCGAGATTCACACCCTGCCCAACGAGTGGCTGATCGATAACAACGTGGCCACGGAGAACTTCGACAACTTCGAGGCGGTCAAAGACTCTATCAGCGGCATTTATCAGCCGATCCATGGCGAATTCCATATCAAGAACACCCCGCTCAACGGGCAGGCGCCCGATTTCCGCACCTATGAACTTTGGGTGCAGTCTGATCTGCCGGTAAGCTGGGCCTATGCCGTAGCCAACGGCCAGCCGGCCATCACCCTGGCCTTGGGCGATACGGGCCAGATACCGGTAGATATTCAGGTTCCGCCGGACGAGCCTATCGGCCAGTCATACCTGCTGAAGGCGCTGGCTTTGACCCAGGTCTACCTGCTCAACCCGGCCATCCCCCTGACCTGGCCGATTCACAGCCACCGCACGACTATCTCGGCCGGGGGAGTGGTGCTGGCCGCGCGCACGGTCCTGGCGACGAGCCTATCGCTGGCGGCCAACCGGGATGGGATCGGCAATATCGCCGCCGCCGGTGGGCTGGCGCCGGCCCACCAGACGCTGATTGCGGTAGACTATACCGACCCCCTGGGGACCATCTTCACCCGGCTGCCCGGTACGGATGCCGGCGGCAATTATCTTTCCCATTTTGCGCCCTGGCGCTCGGGCATCTGGACCGTCCGCTCCCTCTGGCAGGGAGACCTGGACCATGCCAGCGCCGTGAGCGATCCCGTCCTGGTCACGGTGGAGGGGATGACCACCTGCCAGAGCGACTTGAGCGGAGACCGGGTGGTCGACAGCGCAGACCTCTCCCTCCTGGTAAACCGCTGGCGCCAGGCGCTGGGACAGCCCTATGCTACCGACAATAACGGCAAGATCAACATCGTGGACGTGGCCCAGGTTGCGGCGCAGATAGGCCGCCCATGCGGATGAAACCCTATTCACCCTTGTATGCTGCGCAAACGTAAGTCCATCCTAATCATAGTCGTGATAGCGGCGCTGCTGGCGCTGTTGGCCGGCGGCGTGGTATGGCTGCAGCCGGCGGCGCCCATGCCGCAAGCCATCGCCGCGCTGCAAACGGATACACAAGTAGGGGTCGAGAGCGACCCCTGGCTCACCTTCCGCCCGCGGCAGGCGCAGCCGGCAACCGGCTTCATTTTCTACCCAGGTGGGTTGGTGGACGCGCGCGCCTATGCGCCCGCCGCGCACGCAATGGCGGCGCAAGGGTATCTGGTCGTGATCGTGCCTATGCCGCTCAACCTGGCGTTCTTCGGCGCTGACCGCGCCGAGGCGGTGATGCGCGCCAACCCTGCGATTCGCCGCTGGGCGATTGGCGGCCACTCGCTAGGCGGTGTGGCGGCGGCGCTGTTCGTGCAGTCCCATCCGCGGGCGGTGGATGGGCTGGCCTTCTGGGCAGCGTATCCATCCGGCGACATGTCAGGCGCGGCCGTTCAGGTGCTGTCCATCTCCGGCACGCGCGACGGGCTGTCCACGCCGGAGAAGATTGCCGCGTCGCGCCCGCAACTGCCCGCCAATACGCGCTGGCTGGCTATCGAGGGCGGTAACCACGGACAGTTCGGCTGGTACGGCGCCCAGTCGGGAGACCACGACGCCAGCATCTCGCGCGAGGAACAGCAGCGCCAGTTGGTGAGCGCCATGGTCGAATGGTTACAAAGCATGCCGTAACATGGTGAGGGATGTTTGGTCCCCAGAGCTTCCCCGGTTATAATGTCCCCTATCTTTGTGCGTCTGCTGCTTGCTTATCTCGCATCTGAGGAGAGCAAAAATGAAAAAACTTCTGATCACGGTGGCCGCCGCTATGCTGGCCATGCTGTTCATGTCCTCGAGTGGAGAGTATGCTCATGGAACTGGGCCAGCTTCCGGCTCTGGCCTGGAGTTCGTGCCGCTGATCTACGTGGCCCCGGACAATCCGGCGCCGGTAGGAGCCGCGCCGCCGGCCTGCACCTCACCAGCCCCGGTGCTTACTTACGCTGTCCTCCATTGCTACTCGCCAGCCGAAATAGCTGCAGCCTACGGCGTCGATGCGCTTCACGCCGAGGGCACTACCGGCAAAGGCCAGACGATCGTGATCGTTGATTCTTATGGCAGCCCGACGGCGCTGCAAGATTTACAGTTCTTTAGCACCGCATTCAACCTGCCCCAGCCCGACCTGACCATCATCTATCCTACAGGTAGGCCCACCTACAGCAACTCGATGCACGGCGAACAGGTAGGCTGGGCTTTCGAGACCAACCTGGATTTGCAATGGGCCCACGCTATGGCGCCCGATGCCCGGCTCGTGCTTATCGCGGCCAATCCGGCGGAGACTGAGGGGGTGCAGGGCTTTCCCAGTATGTTCAAGGGGGAGCAGTACGCCGTGGAGCACTATCCGGGCGCAGTCCTCAGCCAGAGTTTCGGAGTCACAGAGCAGTCATTCCAGGCGGCGGCGCAGGTGCAGGTCGCGCGCTTTGGCAAAGTATACCAGCAGGCAGCCGCTAACTATATAACCGTGATCAGCGCGAGTGGCGACTCAGGGTCGGCCGGCGTCGACAAGCAAGGTCGCTTGTATCCCTACCCCACCGCCCAATGGCCGTCATCTGATCCGCTCGTAACTTCGGCCGGAGGCACCTGGCTGCAATACAATTGGAAGTGGGATCCGACCGTCTCTGCAGCTACCTACTATAGCTGCCTTAACTCTGGAACCGCGTTTGAAACGTGCGCCACCCCTTATTTGACTTACAGCTCCGCGCCGGGGACAACGGAGGCCGTGTGGCGGGAAGATTGGCTGCTTGCTGCTACGGGCGGGATGCGCAGCAGCCTCTTCTCCACGCCAGGTTTCCAATCGGGCATTAGTCCCAGCCTCTTGCAGGGCCAGCGGGGTCTACCCGACCTGTCCTGGAATGCGGCCGTGGATGGCGGCGTCCTCATCTATACCAGCTTTGGTGGGGAGCGGGTGGGCTGGCATGTGGCGGGCGGAACGAGTGCTGCTGCCCCTCAACTTGCGGCGCTGGTGGCCCTGGCCAACCAATTAGCCGACGAGGCCCACAAGCAGCATCATGTCGGCCACCTCAATCCCCTGCTGTATGCCCTGCCGGCGACGGACTTTAATGATATTGTGCCGCAGACCTTTGGCACGGGAGCCGCGAGCACTACACTTGATAGCAACGCTAAATATGGGACAGGCATTGCCGGCATGTCGACCACGGCCGGATGGGATCTCACGACGGGCTTTGGCACACCCAAAGCATACAATTTTGTGCATGATCTGGCCGCCGCCCTCCCCTGAGCGCCGCTGCCGGAAAGCAGGTCCGCCAGACAGCGTTTGCGTCCGACCATAAAAACAGGAGGAGTCCATCATGAGCGCATCGCCAGAGCAGGTCCATATCACATTGAGCCAACCGGTTACCGTAGCCCTGGCCCCACCTGAAGTCCAGGATTGGGGTCCCTATCAGTTCCCCGGCCTGGCGCGCCTGCCGGACGGGCGCATGCAGGTCAGTTTTCACGTCGAGGCGGACTCGGCTACGGCGTATGGCCTGCCGCCCGCCCGCGCCATCTCGACCGATACCGGCAAGACCTGGACGCTGCAGCCGCGGGAGGTGCTGGGCAGCGGCACGGCGCTCTCGTGGGGATCGTCGCCGCTGCACTTGCCCAACGGCGACTGGCTGTCGGTGAAGCAGTTGCGGCCGCAGCCGGCAGCCGGGCTGAAACTGCCGGCCCAACCGGCCGGCATGGCCCGCAATTATCGATTCCGGTACCCGTGTTACCGCGTTGAGGATCTGCCGCCGGAGTGTACCGCCGGCTGGATGCTCTATCGCCGTCCCGCCGGGCAGACGCAGTGGGTGGAGGAACAGGCGACGGTAACCATACCGGGCGAAGTGCGCTGTGTGGCTGAGGAGTTACTGGTCTTCCCGTGGTTCTACGAGATGTTCCTGGCGCCGGATGGCGCGGTATGGGCGGTCAATCATAATTGTCGCATCGCAGCAGGCCAGTTCCAGGAGCAGTCCGCCATGGTGGTCCTGCGCTCGACGGATGGGGGCCGCAGCTTTGCCTTCTGGAGCGAGATCCCGTATACTCCCGATGCCGCCGCAGACCCGCAGGCCGCCAACCGGGATGGCTTCACCGAACCAACGGTCTGCTTCATGCCCAACGGCTCAGTCTTTTGCCTGCTGCGCACCACCGATGGGGAAGGCGTCGGGCCGATGTATTGGGCGCGTTCCACCGATAACGGCCAAACCTGGTCCCGCCCGGCTATATTCGACGATCTCGGCGTGTGGCCGCAAATGCTGGCGCTGAAAAACGGTGTGACCCTGGCGGTCTATGGCCGGCCCGGCCTCTATGTGCGCGCCACGCCTGATCCGGCCGGACTGCACTGGGAAAAGCGCGTCACGGTGGTAGAGCCCGACCCAAAACAGAGGGAGACATGCGCTTACGCCGCGCTGCTACCGTTGAACGACCATACCGCCCTGCTGGCGTATTCCAATTTTAATCTGCGCAACGCCGCCGGCCAACGCTGCAAGGGAATTCAAGTACGCCAGGTGGCCGTGTCACAGGTCGCCAGCCGGTGAAGGCCAGCCACATGCAAACAGTGGAGAGGTAAAAATATGGTAACTGCTCAGGTAGGTGAGTCAGGGAAAAGGGAAGGCGGCATAAAGGGAGAACCGAGGGAGGCCAGCAACAAAACATCCAAAACCCGTTGACCCTGTTTGCGGGCGGTGGAGATATAGCTGCGGATCTGGCAAAAGAGCTGG
>SHYO01000220.1 GCA_009692745.1 Chloroflexota bacterium | reverse complement strand
GTCAAGGTGCAGATGTTGAAGTGTTGAAGTGTATGGGAGTGGCATACACTCCACAGAATATGTTTAGTTAACTAATTCTGATGGTGCAAAACCCTGATTTAGCTTCTATTCACGCTCCATTTCATCGTTTCGCACCAGAAACTAGGCTAATACCCACCGTCGGTTCAACCAGTCGATGAACACTACGCCCTGGTGTCTCAAAAAAAGGTTGTTAGATTCCGTTGGGACATCGAGGTAGGGTTTTCTTGTATGAGCTGCCGGAGTCCATCAAGGTTTCATCAAAATACCGAAAGACCCCTTCTCAAACCGGCACTTTATAGACTTATACCCCGTTACTGACAACCTAAGTATGAGACAATGGCTGGCCCGGCATGGCCGTGTTACATGTCGCGATGATCCATTGCAGGAAGGCACGGGCTGTGACTGCCCACACCATGCGGAAGCGATAGGATGAGGCGCTGCTCCCGGCGCGGATGTTGATCGTTTCTTGAATGAGCTGATGCCACTGCCTGGGTGTATGCGCGAGACCATAGATCGCAGCGCCGCTTTTCGAGGTAATGATGTGTTCGCGGAAGGTATAGAATTGGCGGAGAACGCACAGCTTCTCTGGAGCCGGATTGGCGCAGATTTTAAAATGCCTTTTTTAATCTGCGTTAATCTGCGAAATCTGTGGATAATTCTCCTCAAGGTTTAGCTATGGCAACAATCCCCAGGCGCGCCTAACTATCGCAGCAACAAAGCCACCCCAAAGGCAATCATCCAGAGAGACCATAAAAGATAGCTGATAGCATTAATTACGCCTGCAGCCTTAAAGCCCGTCTCATCGAACACCCCCACGAATACGCCGATGGCGGTAACGATCCCTAGCCACCCCAACAGCGGATTGGCCAGATTTGTCTGAATGATCGCCATACACAACAGAATGGTCCATGTAGTGGTGAAGAGGTAGCCTAAGTGCTCGCCAATAGATACTCCCACATAGCGATGAAAAGCCTGAAATACCACGGCCACGCTATCGCGCGTAGCCTGGGTAGATGTGGGATCGGTATACATGTCTGCCAGACTGGGCACAAGAAATGACCACCTGATGAGTCCAAGAAACTGAACGGTGCCCGCCAAGATACCGATCACCGTGCCAACTGTCAGAAACCAGGGCGCGCCTGCCCCGAATACGAGCTGCACCAGCACTGGGACGGGCGTGAACACCACCGCCGGCAGCGCGAAGGCATACCATAATCTGCGCAGCGCTGGCCCCCCTTGCTTGAAACGGCGCAAGATGGTATCGGCTGGTTGGCGCAGGATGTCGGGATATTCAAACGCTCTTTGCAGGAGGAAGAAAGTGACGTTGAAGGCAAGCGGCACAATGATGAGCAGTAAACCCGTCAGTATGGTGATGTTCATGCTATTTCATTCCTTGTGGTGGATGGGCGTATGAACATGATACTATGGGGTGAAAAAGATAGCAAGCATCTTGCTCGCGCTTCCAGCACAGCAAACAAGCAGTTGCGAGCTATCTCGGTATGTTTGACATCTGTCGTGACTTGAGCTACCTTTGCCCCCAAAGTAAAGGATTCAGCCTAATACCCACCGTGCCGAAAGGGAGCTTCCATGACAAACGCGCACCCCAACGTGCTCTTCATCCTGACGGACCAGCATATCGCCAGTATCGCCGGGTTCGCCGGAGATCCCTATGTGCATACGCCTAATCTGGATGCCCTGGCCGCCCGCGCGGTCCAATTTGATACCGCCGTGTGCGCCTCGCCCCTGTGTACGCCCTCCCGTATGTGTATGCTCACCGGCAAAGAGGTCCACCATGCCGCCGCCTGGTCGAACCATTGGGTCATTTTCCCGGAACACACCACCTGGCCAGCTCACTTCGCCGCGCACGGCTACCGCACCTGCCTGGTCGGCAAGATGCACTTTGGCGGCAAGAATCAGTTAAACGGCTTCCAACAGCGACCTTATGGGGATTTCCGCCACGGCCTGGGCCACCAGCCGGACCCTATAAGCATGTTCCCCGGCTACGGCGGTGCTACGAGCGCCGGGGTTACCGAGATCCCCGAGAGTCTGCTGCAGGATGTGGTCGTCACCCGCGAGACGCTGGCCTTTGTCCGGGAGCAGCAGGATGCCGAGCCTGCGGTCCCCTGGTTTGTCTGCGCTTCTTACAGCCGGCCCCATCCGCCCTTCACCGCCCCCGGCCGCTACATCCGCCGCTACCGGGACAAAATCCCCCCGGCGGAGGTGCCGGCAGATGAGGCGGAGCGGATGGAGCCCCACGCTAGCTGGTTGCATAAACGGTACATCGATCTCACCGCTGAAGAATCGCTGCGCGGGCGCGAAGCTTATTATGCCTGTGTGGACTTCGTCGACGATTGCATCGGTGAGCTGTTGGATGGGCTGGCAAAAGATGGGCTGCTGGAGAACACCATCATCATCTATACCAGCGACCACGGCGAGATGTTGGGGGCGCATGGTTTGTGGGGCAAATCTGTCTATTACGAACCGGCTGTGGCGGTGCCGCTGCTAATGGCCGGACCGGGGATTTACCCGGGCCATGCCCATGTGGCCCATCCCATTTCCTTGATAGACCTGTTCCCCACCACGGCGGCCCTGGCAGGGTTGCCGGCGCCGGAGGGGTTGGACGGAGTGGATTTCAGCCCGGTGCTGGCCGATCCAGGCACAGCCCGGTCGCCGCGCAGCTATGCTCCCAGCGGCTACCATCGCTACGGTGGTCTGGTGGCCCTGCATCAAAATCCCATCCGTGAAGACCAGCCGCATGAGGCCTGGCGCTCTGTGCGCGACCAACGGTATAAGTATGTGGAAGTTGAGGGCGGCGCCATGCTGCTCTTTGACCTGGCGGCACATCCCGCGCAAGCGGAGCGCTGCCGGGAGATGCGGCTGGCCTTATATCGCGATTTCAGTTGGGAAGGCGCCCATGCACAGTTGGCGGCGGACCGCGCCCGGATTACGGCTTTCAAATCCGGGCTGCCCCCCAGCACTCCCAACCAGTACCGCCTGCCCGATGGCCGCCTGTTTGATGCGGAAGCCTCCCTCTACGCGGCCCGCTGGTTGTTCTTACCGGATGATACTAGCGGCGGGATTATCCCGCAGCAGTTCGGTTAAAGCTTGATGCTGGGAGCGCGCCCGGCGAGCGAGACGCTCGCGCTCCCAGGATACCTCTACAATTCCCCCTTCCACAAGCGCTGCATCTCCGCGCAGTTTTCCAGTAGCTCTTCCAACGTGCCTTCCGCTTCCACCTGCCCATCCTTCAACACAATCACATGATCGGCGTGGCGCAGGGCGGCGTGCCGGTGGGAGACCACCAGGCTGGTGACTTCCCGGCGCTCAAACAGCCGCTGCCAGAGGATGCGCTCCGTCTGTACATCCAGGGCGCTGGAGAGGTCGTCGAAGACCAGCAGTTCGGCGTCGCGGATGAACATGCGGGCAGCGGCGGCCCGCTGTATCTGCCCGCCGGAGAGCTTGACGCCCTTTGGCCCGATGGGTGTCGCCAGGCCGTTTTCCAGGGTCTCTACATCCTGCTCCATGACGGCGGCGTGTATGGCGGCCGGCAGGTCCGCCACTTCCTGCGGCAAACCCAACAAGATATTCTCTTGCAGGGTTTCGCTGAAGAGGCGTGGCACCTGGGGCGTATAGGCGCAGCGCGGCGGCACGAAAAAGGTGGCCGGGTCCGCTACCATCTGGCCGTTCCAGCGGATCTCGCCCGCCTCTTGGGGCAGCAGCCCCAATAAGGTACGCACCAAGGTGGTCTTGCCGCAGCCGATGCGCCCGGTAATCACGGTGAAGGAGCCGCGCTCCAACCGCAGGCTGATATCGCTGATGCCACGGTGCGCGCCGGGGTAACGGTAGCTTAGCCCTGTGACCACCAGGTGTTCCAGCCGGTCCTGGGCGGTCTTGGCATGGTAGATGACGGCCGGCAGGGCGCCGCGCAGGTAAACCGGTCCTGGCCGGACCAGGGTATCTGCCGGCCCATCCGCTACCAAGGAGTTTAACCGCTCCAGGGAAGCGTTGACTTGCTTGTAGCCGCTGACCAAAGAGCTGCCGGCATAAGGCAGGTTGGTGACCATGAAGATGGCATAGATGAAGAGTGCATAATCCCCTGGCGTGAGATTGCCGGAACGGAACACACCGCCGAGCAGCAGCAACAGCGCGGCTGTGCCCAGGTCGCCGGAGTTGTTGGCGAAGGACTGGACCACCACACCGAAGAGCCGTTCCTGCAAAGCGGCCTTGCGCCGGGCGGCATTCAGCCGCCGAAAGTGGTCGATGACCGGGATTTCCGCCGTGGCGACCTGGATGGCCTGTACCGCGCCGAAGGTCTCCCCGATGAAGCTGCTCACCTGTCCGGCCGAGGCGCGGGTGGCCTTGCGGTAGGCTTCGATGCGGGCGCTGGCCAGGATCGTCCCGCTGATCACGATCAACATGGGCAAGACCACCACCAGAGCCACCAGCGGTTGGATGCTCATCATCACGGCGATACCCGCCAGCCCCAGGGCAATGCTGCCCAGGCTCCAGCCTGTATCCCACAGATAACTCCCTAGAACCTCTACATCTCCTTCCAGGCGGCTGACCAGTTCCCCTGGGGAGAAAAATAGCGCCTGGGCGCCCGGGCGCCGCAGTATGTGGCTAAAGATATTCTTGCGCATCAGCGCCGAGGCGTAGTTGTAAATCGTGACGTTGAGCGCATCGGAGCTGGAGTTGACGACAAGCCGCCCCAATGTGACCAGCACCAGCATGCCGATCAGTTGCCATACGCCAAGAGATGTTTGGGGCACACCCGCCAGCCGGTTGAAGTACTCGCGGGTGATAAGGCCGGGGATCAGGATGACCACCGAACGAGGGATGTGCAAAAACCAGGCCAGCAGATAGGGTCCCAGGCGGTAGCGCATCAGGCGCCACAGCGTTTGCCGGGTATTCATGCCAGTACCTCCGTTAAGCCTGCTTGCAGCAATTGGGCGAAGCGGCTATCCGGATCGCGCGCCAACTCCGCCCGCGCCCCATATTCGCGCACGTGCCCATTTTCCAGAATCATGATGGCATCGGCCCGTTGGATGGTCGCCAGGCGGTGAGCGATGATGATCTGCCCAGGCGCGCGCCTCTGGCGTGCCTTCGCCCCACACCATGTGCGCTACCTGCCAGAGGCGCTGCGCCGCATGGGCAAAGTCCAAGATGCAACCTGGTACACCAGGCACGCGTCTGGCCGATAGTAATCAATGAACCCCGGCTGCCATATCGCCCCGTCGGTGACGGCACACACCTGCGGTGCGCGCTCCACCCCACGCCGCTGGGTTTCTACCAACGCCAAGTGGCCAAATGTCTCAGCATCGGCCAGCCGTGAGAAGTAGCTCAGCGCCTCGCTATGCACGGCGCTCCCCGTGCCACATACTTCCCCCAGCACCAG
>SHYO01000036.1 GCA_009692745.1 Chloroflexota bacterium | reverse complement strand
CCCCCCATATGCACGGCTAAATCCACCTTGACCAACAAGGAACGGGCCAATCCCCAGGCATCTCCTGCTGCGCGCCAAAGTTCCTGGCTTTCGGTATTCCATTGACGGGCGACCGCGAGATGGTTTTGTTCGAGTTCCAGCAGACCCAGATAATGCAGGGCGAGGGCTAGCCCGCGTTGATCACCCACTTCCCGCCAGATGGCGATGCTCTCTTCATACCGGGAGCGTTTGGCGGTGCTATCGTCCTGGAACCAACTAGCAGCACAGAGCGCTTTGGCGCGGGCGGCCGTGCGCCCCAGCCCTGCGGTCTGCGCCAGGATCTCTTCCAGCCAGCGGCGCCCTTCGCTGATCTCGCCGCGCCACCACACCCAGAAATCCGCCAGCGCCCCCGCCAGCCGTAAGCCCGCCTCGGTTCCCAAGGACCATTGCAGCGCAATGCGAAAATTATCTTGCTCGGTCTGCAGCCGCTTGAACCAGGCCATCTGTTGCGGGCCGCGCAGTTGGATCTCGCCCTCCTCCGCCAACTGCAGGAAGTACTGCAGGTGGCGGTCGCGCACCTGGTCCCCCTCGCCCGACTCCAGCAGCCTGTCGCGGGCATACTGGCGGATAGTCTCCAACAGGCGATAGCGGGTCTCACCGTCCTGATCTTCGGCATTGACCAGGGATTTATCCACCAGGCGCGTGAGCAAGTCCAGGACCTCGGAGGACAAGACGACATCCCTTGGATGTCCGGAATCTTGTCCAACATCGGCGCACACCTGCTCGGCAGCCTCCAGGCTCCAACCCCCGGCAAACACCGATAGGCGCTGGAGGAGCGCGCGCTCCGGCGCCGTCAGCAGGTTGTAGCTCCAATCGATCAACGCCGCCAGGGTCTGTTGGCGCGGCAGAGCACTGCGGCTGCCGCCGGTCAGCAGGCGAAAGCGATCGTCCAGCCGTTTGCTGATCTGCTCCACCGACAGGGCGCGCACGCGGGCGGCGGCCAGCTCGATGGCCAGCGGGATGCCGTCCAGCCGGTGGCAGATTTGGGCCACGGCCGGGGCGTTGGCGTTCGTCACGGTGAAGTCTGATTTTACGGCCACAGCGCGATCTATGAACAGCCTGATCGCTTCGTATTGGGTGAGGGTTTCCACGGGCGGCAGCCGCAGCGGGTCAGGCAGCGGCAAAGAAGGCACGTGGAAGATAGACTCTCCGGTAATGCCGAGCGCCTCGCGGCTGGTGGCCAGCATCTTCAAGTGGGGGCAGGCGCGCAGCAGGGCTTCGGCCACCTGGATGCAGGCTGCTACCAGGTGCTCACAGTTGTCCAGGATCAGTAGCAGATGTTTAGCTCGCAGATAATCGGTCAACGTCGCCAGCAGGGGGCGACCCGACTCTTCGCGCACACCCAGCGCGGTAGCCACGGCCTGGGGCACCAGGGCGGGATCGGCCAGGGGTGCCAGTTCCACCAGCCACACCCCATCCGCGAACTCTTCCAGCAGGTCCGCCGCCACCTGCAGCGAGAGGCGGGTCTTGCCCGTGCCTCCCACACCCGTAAGCGTCAGCAGGTGTGTGCTGGGGAGCAGCCGCTTGATATCGGCCATCTCCTTCTCGCGCCCGATGAAGCTGGTGAGCTGCACTGGCAGGTTGTGGGGGAAGGCATCCAGGGTCCTCAGGGGTGGAAATTCGGCGGGCAAGTCCGGTGCTACCAACTGGAAAATCTGCTCCGGCCGCACCAGGTCGCGCAACCGGCGCGCGCCCAGGTCCCGCAGGGTCACGCCATGCGGCAGGTCGTCCTGCACCAGTACCTGGGTGGCATGAGAGAGCAAGGTCTGGCCGCCGTGCCCGGCTGCCATCAACCGCGCTACCCGGCTGAGAGTCGCACCGAAGTAGTCGCCGTCACGCACATCGGCCGCGCCGGTGTGCAATCCCATGCGCACTCGGAGGGGCGGAGTGCCTCCGCCCAACCAATCCTCGGCGTGCAGCGCGCGCTGGATGGCCAGGGCGGCGGCCAGAGCGGCCAGGGCCGTGGGGAAGGCGGCGCAGAACTCATCGCCCACGGTCTTGAAGACATAGCCATCGCGGCTCTCGATGGTAGCACGCAGCAGCGTGTCATGGCGCGCCAGGGCGGTTTTCATGGCCTCGGGGTGCGCCTGCCACAGCTTCGTGCTGCCCTCGACGTCGCTGAACAGGAAGGTGACGGTGCCGCTGGGTAAGCTGGACATAAACGATACCTCATAATCTGGCCGGAATCGTGGAAATTGGGAAGTTGATAGGGCAATATGTGGATTTGTAGAAGCAGAATTATAGGCCGAATGCTCTGGCACGCAAGTCATAACCTTCCTGGAAGGTCCAGGCTCAGCGTAGCCAGGCATCCTTCCAGGAAGGTTGGAGAAGGTCAGACATGGGCCAATTCGTCGATCTGCTCATAGATAACACGGCCCAAGCGGGCGATACCCTGGCTGATCTGTACCGGGTTAGCATTGGAGAAGTTGAGGCGCAGGGTGTTGGCGCCGCCGCCGCAGGGAAAAAAGGCAGCGCCGGGGACAAAGGCCACTTTCTGTGCTATGGCAGCCTGCAGCGTTGCGGCAGCATCCAGACCCTCGGGCAGGGTAACCCACAGGAAAAGGCCACCCTGGGGATACGTCCAGCGTACGCCAGGCGGGAGATGGGCAGCCAATTCGGTGACCATCAGGTCACGCCGTTCGCGGTATACCTGCCGGATAAGGGGCACATGCCGATCCAGGAAGTCCGTGCGAGCAATTTCATGGACCAGGATCTGGTTAAGCGAAGCGGTGTGGAGGTCGGCGCCCTGTTTGGCCAGGACGAGCTTGCGCGCGACCTCGGCCGGAGCCACCACCCAGGCAACGCGCAAACCGGGCGCCAGGGTTTTGGAGAAGGTACTCAGATAGATAACATTCCCCTGGTAATCGTCAGGGTAATCCTGGGCGGCCAGGGAGAGCAGGGAAGGCAAGGGATCTCCTTCGAAACGCAGTTGGCCGTAGGGGTCATCCTCGATAATAGGCACGCCGTAGCGCCGCGAGAGATCCAGGAGCTGGCGCCGCCGTTCCAGGGAGAGGGTGACGCCGGAGGGATTCTGGAAATTGGGTAGGACATAGATCAGTTTCGGGCCTACATGCAACGCTTCTTCCAGGTTTTCGGTGATCATGCCGTAGTCATCGGAAGGGATGGCCACATATTCGGCGCCATAGGCGTTCATGGCCTGTAGGGCGCCCACATAGGTGGGAGATTCGACGAGGATACGGTCGCCGGGGTTGATGAAGATTTTGCCCAGCAGATCGAGCGCTTGTTGCGAGCCGGTGGTAATCAGAATATTCGCGGTGACAAAGGGCGCCCCGCTCTGTTGCGCCAGCAGCTCGCGCAAGGGGGTATACCCTTCGGTGGCGCCGTATTGCAATGCCTGGCTGCCCATCCGGCTGAGAACGCTGGCAGTGGCGGAGGCGATTTCTGCTACCGGGAAGAGCTCGGGGGCAGGCAGGCCGCCGGCAAAGGAGATGACGTCGGGCAGCTCGGTGAACTTGAGAAGCTCACGGATGGCCGATCCGGCCATGCGTTGGGTGCGTTGGGCATAGCGATGGTTCCAGGATGTCTGCATGTGGTGCCTCCCTTGAAAATAAAATGCTGCCGAGGAGTTATTTTCATCCGTCAACGGCGAGCCTAGGCTCATCGGCAACTCCTTGAATACAGCACAAGAAGACTGGCAATATGCAAGATTGTAGCACTATACCGGGTATTTGTATACGACCAATCGGCGCGAAAATGACAGGGGAATTCTAAGGATTCTCTCATCTACTTCACACTATATTCTCATGGAATTTGCTTAAGATTAATGGGGCCGGCTAGAGATTGGCAGGGATTTGGCGCCGTCCCAAGATGGGCAAGCCTCAATTTTTTCTCCCATTTGCAAGTTATAGCACTTTTGCCGGGATTTTTGGTACCTCCTGCCGGCAATCCTGCCGGTTCGGGTTGGAAACAAGGCCCTGATCGTCCGGCAGGTGTAGTGGTTGAAAGGCAGGGCTGAAAGGGCTATAATGTGATATTATTATGTTATGGGGTAAGAAAATATGCCAGAGCGAATTCTAGTAATTGATGATGAGCCTAAAATCGTGGAGGTCATCCGCCGCGGTTTATTGTTTGATGGATACCAGGTAGAGGTGGCTTACGACGGGACCGCGGGCCTGGCGCAGGCAAGGGATATATCTCCTGATCTTATCGTACTGGATCTGATGCTCCCTGGAATAGATGGGCTGGAGGTTTGCCGGCGGGTGCGGGCGGCCAGCGATGTGCCGATTTTGATGCTGACGGCCAAAGATACGGTGCCGGATCGGGTAGCTGGGCTGGATAGCGGCGCGGATGATTACCTGGTAAAGCCCTTTGCGTTGGATGAGTTACTGGCCCGCATCCGGGCCATGTTGCGGCGCCACAAACCGGAAGCCAAAGACACCTTGAAATTTGCCGATCTGACGATGAATACCTCAACCCATCAGGTATGGCGTGGTGCTCGAGGCGTTGAACTGACGGCCAAAGAGTATGATTTGCTGGAGTTTTTCATGCGCCATCCCAAGCAGGTTTTGACGCGCGAACAGATTTATGATCACGTGTGGGGGTATGATTTTGGGGGCGATTCGAATATCATTGAAGTATATGTGCGGTATTTGCGGACGAAATTAGAGGCTGGGGAGGAGCACCGCCTGATACAGACATTGCGCGGTGTCGGCTACGCATTGCGGGAGGAATAGAAATTCGCGTCGTTTATAGTGATATATCTATCCGGCAGCGTTTGACGCTGTGGTATACTAGCTTGCTGGCAGTGGTGCTGCTTTTGTTTTCAGCGGCCTTATATGTCATTTTATCCCAATCTATGGCCAGCGAGATTGATAATACCCTGAATAACCGGGCGTCCCTGGTGCAGGAATCTCTAGTTACCTACATGCTACAGAATCCCCTCACGGAGGCACTCTATGGTAGGGTGGTCGTGCCACGCTTAGATCCTTTTGCTTCCTCGGGGATCTATGTGCAGGTTCTGGACCGGTATGGCCGCGTAGTAGACCGTTCGCAGAACCTGGCAGACCGGGTGTTGCCGTACAATGAAAATATGTTTGTGACCGGACTGCGCGGCGTGGAGCAGAAGGACACGATCTCTCAGGATGGGACGCCGTTGCGCCTGTTGACCACGCCGCTGCGCTTTCAGAACCAAACTATCGGATTGGTTCAGGTAGCGACCAGTATGCGCGAAGTGCAGACGGCGCAGCGGTCGATGGTGATCATCCTTTCGCTGGGCATCCTGGTGGCGTTGGTGATAGCCTGGGTAATCGGCAGCTTCCTGGCATGGCAAGCCTTGAAACCGGTAGATCGCATCACGCAAGCAGCGCGGGGTATCGCTAGAGCCGAGGACCTGAGCCGGCGCCTGGCGCAGCATGGACCGGCTGACGAAGTGGGGCGGTTGGCAGCGACGTTTAATGAAATGTTGGAAAGGTTGGAAAGCGCTTTCCGCACCCAACAGCGATTTATGGCCGATGTTTCCCATGAGCTGCGCACACCTTTAACGACGATTCGTGGCAACGTGGATTTGTTACGGCGCTTAAAACAGGTGGATTATGAGTGCCTGGACGCCATCGACAGCGAGGCGAAGCGGATGTCATCGCTGGTGGCGGATCTGCTGTTGCTAGCGCAGGCGGACTCAGGTATTCAACCCATCTACAAGCCTGTGGAAGTGGATACTGTATTGCTAGAGGTATATCGCCATGCCAATACCCTCGGGCGCATGAATAACGTGCGGGTGGTATTGGGCGCCGAGGACCAGGCGGTGGTGAATGGAGACGCAGACCGGCTGAAGCAGCTATTACTGAATCTTTCGGATAATGCGATAAAGTACACCGCGGTGGGTGGACAGGTCACCCTATCCCTGGAACGAGAGATGGGGTGGGTGCGCGTCTCTATAGCGGACACGGGGATTGGGATTCCGCAGGAAGATTTGCCGCATATTTTCGACCGGTTTTACCGGGTCGACAAAGCTCGCTCCCGCGAACAGGGCGGGACCGGGTTGGGATTGTCGATCGCGCGGTGGATCGCTGATGTCCACAAAGGGCATATCACCGTTACTAGCAAACTAGGGGAGGGATCGACGTTTACCGTTTGGCTACCAGAATACCAACCGGTACAGGCATTGCCCGAGCCGGCAGCGGGGGCGCTGGAGCCAGAGGTTGCAGCAGGGCCACGCTTTGCCGGAAGTTAAAACAATCAAGGATTGCTATATCCGCTTTAATAACTGTTGAAAAGGAGTCCAACTTTGGAAGGTGAGGAATCTAAAAGTATCACGAAACCATTGGGTTCGCTGCCAGAACCATTGCCAGCATCACTGTCTGAGTCACTGCCAGAGAATTTCGACACCGGGAGTGAGACTGCGCTGAGTATACTCAGCGCTGAGTACCTCAGCATAGATCCTGACGAGAATGGTTATCCCCAAGACAGTGATTATCCAGAGGGGTATCCCCATGCGGGTGAAATAGCTGGGGAGGGTGAAGATCAAGCAATCCAGCAACCCACCAGGCAATTTGTTTTCAATTTGCCCGCCCTGATCACCATGCTGCTGCTCATGTTAGCCATTGGGTTCACGGGGGGCGCGTTGTTGGGAAGTTTTGGCGGGTATTACCTGGCGACCAGTCGTGGCCTAGTGCCGCGGCTAGGGCAGGCAGAAACCCGGACTAACGTCCCACTACAAATAGCGCCTGCCCCAGAGCAAGGACAGGGAGCAGAGAGACAGTTCATCATTCCTTTGCCTCTGGCCCCCGGGCAGTCTGGTCCGCCTCCAGGATCGGTGCTTCCTCCTGGCATCGCACCCGGGCAAGTCATTCCCGGTCCTGGTGTAGTTCCCGGATCGGGTGGCACAGCGCCGGGGACAAACAGGCCATACCTGGGGGTGCGCTACGATCAACTTTCGCCCCAAATAGCTGAGACGATGCATTTGAGCGTAAGCCAGGGAGCTTTGGTGCGCTCGGTTGATCCCGGCAGCCCGGCAGCCCGCGCCGGTATCGAGACAGGTGATATCATCATAGCCGTCAATGACCAGCCTGTTGATTTGAACCATCCGCTGTTCCTGGAATTGCTGAAATACCAGCCGGGCGAGAATTTAACGATAACATTTCGCAAGGGCAGCGAAGATTTCACAAAGACGCTTAAATTGGAAGCGGCTCCTGCGCCACAGCCGCCGCAGCAACCGCAACAGCAGCCGCGGCAAAGGTTGCCGAGATCATAAAGTCAACACGGCTTATCACCGGGTTGTTGTGCCTGGGAGTAGGGATCGTGGCATTCGGGATGGGGCGTTTCCTGACACCACCTACAACCATCGTAGCAGCCAGCGTTCCCTCTCGCACGACAGCTACGGTTCCCGAGATCCCGCTGGTCCGTTCTCAACCCTTCGCTATTTTGTCTGAGGCGCTGCAATACCTGGAGCAAGAGTTTTATGGCCAGCCGCTGGATTATGACAAACTAGCGCAAGGCGCCTTGAATGGTATGCTGGCGAGTTTAGGCGACCACAATACGCGATATATAGAACCACTGCGCGCTCAAACGTTGCGAGACACCCCCGCAGGGGGACGCTACGGAGGCATAGGATCTGCGCTGGATATTGTGAACGGGGTCTGGATGGTGGTAAATATCACCCCTGGCACCCCGGCGGATGGCGCGGGGTTGCGGCCCGGAGATGCGGTGCTGGAGATCAATGACCAATCCATCGAGGATTTAGATCTGGTTAGTGTTAACCAGTTGTTAAGCGGCCCGCCCGGTAGCAGTGCGGTATTAAAAGTAAAACGGGGTACTTACCCGGCCTACCGGATCACCTTAGCCCGTGAGGAAATCTCAGCAGTTAGCGTTACCAGCAAGATGTTAACGTCCCAAATCGGATATATCGCTCTGAATATCTTCACGGAGCAGACTACTAAAGAATTGGACGCAGCCCTTAAAAATTTGAGCGAGGCGCATGGCAGGGTAGTGATTTTAGATTTACGCGGTAATCCAGGAGGCTTGCTGACGACTTCGCTGGAAGTTGCAGGCCGGTTTATTTCGCCTTATGGCGGCCCGGTGATGTATTGGCGGGAGGGGGGAACGGCAGCTCACCCGTTGCCGGCGCTGCCGGCGCTGCACGGGCCGACATATCTGCCTATGGTGGTGCTAGTCGACGAGAGCAGCGCCAGCGCAGCGGAAATCCTGGCGGCGGCATTGCAATATTACGGTAGAGCGCCCCTGGTGGGAATGCACACGTACGGCAAAGGGACGGTGCAGAACGTACATCTGCTGTCCGATGGCGGCAGTCTACGGATCACTACCGCCCATTGGTTAACACCCGGTAAAGTAGATATCACCGGCATAGGTATTATCCCAGATTTTGAAGTTGAGCGCAGTATAAATGACGGGAAAGCGGGCTTTGATGGCCAGCTTGCCTGGGCACAATTTTTATTAACCCAAACAGTGCTCAACCAAAACCAGCACGAGGTAGGAGAATAGAGAATTTGAGCGTCCCGCCCCCTGAAAAAAACAACACAACTCGCAACATTATTTTGGCATGTCTTGGATTACTGCTCTTCGCCTGTGTATGTGTTACAGGCGTGGGAATAGCGGGAGCTTTGTGGTTCACGTTCCGGCCAACCCAGGTAGCAGCACAGCCGACGGCCACGGTGCTGGTCGTACCTACCGTACAACCAACCCTGGCTGCACCCGCAACTACAACGGTCGGTACGCGCCAGAGCCCTACTGCAGGTCAGGCTACTACCCCAAGCCGGCCTGCAACCAGTGCCACATCCGTGGCAGGCACGGCAATTCCAGTGGCAACGCCTATCCCGGCCGGGACAGCGCGGCCGGCAGCGAATACACTGGAGCAACTGCTCCAAGTGGAAGTACCGATACGTGAACCGATCACACTGACGGAGCAGATCAAGCGACCAGGGGTAAAGGTACAACCCACCGTCAATGCGATACCCCCGAATTATAAAGTGGGGGACCGGCTGAGTTTCTGGGTGGGCGATTTTAATACGAATACGAATTTCGCCATCAGCGCCACCTTGCGTTTCAAGACTGACGTGGCCTATTTCTGGGTGGAAGATGGGGCAAATTACGACCAGGGGGGATTAGAGCGCTCGGCTAAGGTCTTCACCGAAAAGATTTACCCCACTAACCGGCGGTTATACGGCAGTGAATGGAATCCGGGAATCGATAATGATCCCAGACTGCATGTGCTCCACGCCCGCACCCAGGGACCGATCGCGGGATATTTTTCGACAGCGGATGAATTTCCCCGTGAAGTGAACATCTTTTCCAATGAAAAAGAGTCTTTCGTGATGAACCTGCGCGCCCTGCAGCCTGGCAGCCAACAGTATGAATCGACACTGGCCCATGAATTCCAGCATATGATCGAATGGAACAAGCACCGCAACGAGGATGAGTGGTTAAATGAGGGCATGTCGGTGCTGGCCGAGCGCTTGAATGGGTACGGTGGTCAGGAGTTTTTTTCGGCGTTCACCCAGAATCCGGATGTACAGCTCAATGATTGGTCGGACCAATCCGGAGCTAACGCCCCCCATTACGGCGCGTCCTCGCTGCTCACGAATTATCTCTACGACCGGTTTGGGGAGGGGATTCTCAAAAAGATTTTGGACGAACCCCGCAGCGGGATTGAAGGATTGGACCTTGTTTTGAAGCGGATAGATCCTACCTTAGGTTTCGCTAGTGTATTCCAGGATTGGATCGCGGCCAACTATCTCAACGTATCCGGCAAAGGGGCCAGGTTTGGCTATGAGAGCATCACGCTCAAGCCCAAGGTAGCAGGCTCTATCAACCAGGCGCCCGGATCGTACGAGGGGCAGGTGAAGGAATTTGGCACCGATTACATCAGCCTGAATATAAACGCCCCCGGGGTACATGTCGAGTTTCAGGGCCAACCCACCGTGAAGGTGATTCCGGCGGATGTGCCTAGCGGCAAATATTTCTGGTGGTCGAACCGGGCGGACGAAGCTCAAACGAGCCTGACCCACAGCTTTGACCTGCGGAATGTGAAGCAAGCGACCTTGAAAATGCGGCTGTGGTTTGACATTGAGGATGGCTGGGATTATGGCTATGTGCTGGTTTCAACGGACAAGGGCGCAACCTGGAAGACGTTGGCAAACACTATCACAACCGATAAGGATCCGAACGGAAATAATCTGGGACAGGGGCTGACGGGCAAGAGTGGCAGCGCCCAGGGCGGGTCGCAATGGATTGATGCAGCTTTCGACCTTACCCCTTATGCCGGAAATCAGCTTCAGATCCGCTATCTGATGACTACCGATGGGGCGGTTAATTTGCACGGCATGGGCATTGATGATATTTCAATTCCCGAGATTAACTTCAGCGATAATGCGGAGCAAGGGGATAATGGTTGGGTGGCCAAGGGTTTTGCCCGCATCGACAATACCTTGCCGCAACTTTACGCGGTCCAGGTATTGCTGCCGGGCCAGCAAACGCCCGTGCAGACCATGCAGGTGGACCAACAGGGACATGGTGTGCTGGATTTGAAAGACACCGGCAACGGCTTGAAAGGGGCCACGATTGCGGTAGCCGGCATGACAGCCTTTACTACCCAGGAAACAGGGTATAAAGTGACGGTTAGCCAGGCGCCGTGAAGATGAATGCCCAACAGGGGTTGGGCCGGTGGGGGGGTGACCAGGTGACCAGGTGCGGTCGATATGTGACGTAGGTGCGGTCTCCTGGCCGCACATCATTCGCGAGCAGAAAATGCGTGCAGCCGGAGGCAGCACCTACGAAATTTCCAGACGGCAGATGTGGGCGGGTCAGGAGGCGAGGGTCTTGACCACCAGGGTGATGCCCAAAACTCCCAAAGCCACGGACGAAATGATAGATAAGAAGCGAAAGAAGCGCGGGCCGGCGGTGCGGCGGCCAAAAGCAATCAACGCCGAGAGGATGAATACCCAGAGGATTGTGCCGCCGATATAGCCTGTAAAGAAGAAGGCGATATCGGCAAGCGTTGGATCGACCAGCCCGGCCGAGAGCATGGCCCCGCCGATCGATACCCAGAAAGCAATGGCCCAGGGATTGGTCATCGAGATGGCCAGGCCACTGATAAAAGCAGATTTGTGCCCGGCGGATTTATCGGATGCCACGCTTTGGTCAACCCCGAGGACTGAGATTTGCCCCACCGTTGGGGTGCTGCGCAACCCCTGGTAGGCCAGGAAAAGCAGCAGAGCGCCCCCCCCCAGACCCAATATGGTCCGTGCCACAAGATTAGCCACCAGGAAGGAAAGGCCACCCAGAGCTAGCGCAGCGTAGAATAGATCCCCAATAATCGAACCCAGCCCCACGCTGACCGCCCCCCAGAAGTCCTGGTCTACCCCACGACGAATGCTTTCGGCAGTTACCGCTCCAGGCGGGGCAGAAAAAGCGATTCCCAGAATGATACCGGTCAGGATGATTTGCAAAAAGTTCATAGATGGCACGCGGGTTGGATGATTTTAAGGTGGGAATGATACCTCGCTGAGCCGGTTTTGTCTACTACAGCCTGGGGCTGAAAATTCCTAGGGAGTTGCGACCAACCCGCTCCGGTGTTATAATAGATGCAGAAAATTCCGAGAAGGAGTGATATGTGAGCCTCACCCGTAGTGAAGTAGATCGCATAGCAGAACTCGCCAAACTTGGCTTGAGCGAGGAAGAGAAGGAGAAGTTCCAGCAGCAGCTATCTGCAATTCTGGAATATGCCGATGCCCTACGCGCGCTGGATACAACCGCCATACCCCCTACAGCTACTGTACTGGGGCTGACAAGCATAATGCGGCCAGACGAGATCAGGCCATCTTTGCCCCAGGAGGATGTCTTGGCGAATGCACCGAGGACGCGGGACGGTTATCTGGAAGTTAAGCCGATCAATGTCTCCTCACAGCAGGAGACGTGAGTGTTGAACCTCTATAACCTGACGGCCCATGAAGCGGCAAGACTCCTACGACAACGGGAAATCTCAGCTATAGAATTGACCCAAAGCTGCCTGGAACGCATATATGCAGTTGATGATCAAGTAAAAGCGTATATCACTCTGATTCCGGAAGTGGCGTTAGAAGCAGCAGCAGAGGCTGATAGGCGTCGCGCCGCGGGAGAAGACCTCCTCTTATTGGGTATCCCCATCGCAGTTAAGGATGTACTCTGCACCCAGGGTATAACTACCACCTGCGCCTCGCGCATGTTGGAGGATTTTGTACCGTCTTATAACGCCACCGTGGTTTCTCTGCTACAAGAAGCTGGCGTAGTCATGCTGGGCAAGACCAATATGGACGAATTCGCGATGGGCTCATCTACGGAGAACTCGGCCTTTTTCGCGACGCACAATCCCTGGGATTTGGAGCGCATCCCCGGAGGTTCCAGTGGGGGCAGCGCGGCGGCGGTAGCAGCGCAGGAAACGATTCTGGCGATTGGGACAGATACAGGCGGCAGTATTCGCCTGCCCGCAGCTCTCTGCGGAATTACAGGCCTAAAGCCTACGTATGGCCGGGTCAGCCGTTTCGGATTGGTGGCTTTCGCCTCTTCCTTGGATCAGGTAGGCCCTATGACGAAGGATGTGCGCGATGCGGCTCTGTTGTTATCGGCAATCGCCAAGTACGATCCCCAGGATAGCACATCAGTAAATATACCTGCCCAGGATTATACTGCCGCCCTGCAGGAGGAGATCAAGGGGTTGCGGATCGGCGTGCCAAAGGAGTATTTTGTCGCCGGCCTGGAAGCCGGCACCGAGAGCGCCATCCGCCAGGCGTTGCAGCACCTGGAAAGCCTGGGAGCCGAACTGATTGAGGTAAGCCTGCCGCATACCCAGTATGCCCTGCCGGCATATTATCTTATTGCAACTGCCGAGGCTTCGGCCAACCTGGCACGGTATGATGGGGTCAAATACGGATATTCCTACCCGGCAGCGAAGGACTTATGGGATGCCTACCGACGTACGCGAGAAGCAGGCTTTGGCCAGGAAGTAAAGCGCCGGATTATGCTGGGCACCTATACCCTATCTGCCGGTTACTACGATGCCTATTATTTGCAGGCCCAAAAAGCCAGGACGTTGATTAAGGGAGATTTCGATGCGGCCTTCGACCAGGTTGATGTGATTGCCGCGCCTACTTCACCAACGGCAGCGTTCAAGTTAGGCGAAAGGGTGGATGATCCTATTCACATGTACCTGATGGATATCTTTACCCTATCCCTGAACCTGGCAGGAATGTGCGGCATTACCGTTCCCTGCGGTTTTTCACAAGGATTACCCGTGGGCATACAATTTCTAGGTAAGCCCTTCGACGAGGCCGGTATCTTGCGAACGGCTTATGCCTACCAACAATCTACCGATTGGCATCTCAGGAGGGCTGGGATATGAACGTAATTATTCCTTTAGCAGGTCGCGGCACACGTCTACGCCCCCATACCCATACAAAACCCAAGCCCCTGGTGAATGTGGCAGGGAAAACGGTGCTGGGGCACATCCTGGATAGCCTAAAGGGATTACCCATCGATGAGATGGTGTTTATCGTAGGGTACCTGGGGGATCAAATTGCGGATTATGTGGAAGCGAATTATAAATTCCCGTCCCATTTTGTAGAGCAAAAGGAACTCAAGGGACAGGCCCATGCCATTCGCCTGGCGCGGGAGTATGTGAGCGGCCCGGTGCTCATTATATTTGTGGACACAATATTTGAAATTGACTTACCTGAGCTAGAGAATGTTAAGTCCGACGGGCTTATTTACGTCAAAGAAGTAGAAGATCCTAAGCGATTTGGAGTGGTGACGCTGCAGCAAAATTATATTAGTCGCTTTGTAGAGAAACCGGATGAGCCTGTATCGAACCTGGCAGTTATTGGGGTATACTACATCAAGGACTCTTACCAACTCTTCCGTAGTATCGAGGAATTGTTAGCCCGCGATCAGAAAACAAAAGGGGAGTTCTTCCTGGCAGACGCCCTACAAATTATGGTAGATCGGGGGGCCAAGCTGGAAGCCCGCACGGTTGATGTGTGGGAAGACTGCGGTACCACGGACGCTATTTTGCGCACCAACCGCTTCCTTTTGCGTAAGTTGCACCAAACCGAGGAGGCGCCGCCAGGCTGTATTGTACGGCCACCGGTCTTTATTGATCCCACGGCCCAGGTGGAACATTCCGTAATTGGGCCTTATGTAACAATTGGACCCAATTGCGTTATTAATAGCAGTGTTATCGGTCCCTATGTGAGTGTAGCAGAGGATGCGGAGATCAGAAATTCTCTGGTGAAGGATTCGATTTTGAACGAAAACGCTGAGATTGTGGATTCTACCTTGACTTCCTCCCTAATCGGAAGCGGCGCCCGGGTGATCGGGACGTATGAACGACTAAATGTGGGGGATATGTCGGAGGTAGACCAAAGCTACCGCGTACTCCCCGAACAGAGCTGAGAGTACTCAGCGCTGAGTACCCTCAGCAGTAGCTGTACTCAGCAGATGAAAGAGATATTAACTATGCTCCACACGAAAGATAAACGCAGCTTAACCCTGAGCCAACGGGTAGAAGCGATTCCTCCTTCAGGTATCCGTAAGTATTTCGATATTGCTGCTACGCTGCCGGATGTAATTTCATTAAGCATCGGTGAGCCGGATTTTACGACCCCCGCACCGATTGTTCAGGCCGGTATCCGATCGTTGCAGGCGGGTGAGACGCATTATACTTCGAATTCCGGGATTTTAGCGCTGCGGCAGGCGCTCCAGGAACACCTGCAACGCCTCTATCGTGTGTCCTATGACCCGGAGAGGGAGATACTAGTAACAGTAGGCGCCTCGGAAGCCGTCAACCTGGCAATGGTAGCCACACTGGATCCGGGCGACGAGGTGATTGTGCCCGAGCCCTCATACGTGGCCTATCAACCAGGGGTCGCCCTGGCAGGCGGCGTACCCGTGCCAGTGCCCACTCAGGTGGAGGATAATTTCCAGGTAACGCCCGATCAGATCCGGCGGGCGATTACGCCACGGACGAAGGGTTTATTGCTAGGCTATCCAAATAATCCCACCGGCGGGGTACTGAGCCGCGAGATGCTGCTGGGTATAGCGGAAGTAGCCCAGGAATATGATCTGCTGGTATACTCCGATGAGATATACGACCGCCTGGTTTATAATAACCCCCACATATGTGTGCCATCGCTGCCGGGGATGATGGAACGCACGATTCTCATCGGGGGGTTCTCAAAGTCTTATGCGATGACGGGGTGGCGCGTGGGGTATGTTTGCGGGCCGGCGCCGTTGATCGCCGGGCTGCGCAAGGTACATCAATATATTATTATGTCGGCGCCGACAACGGGCCAGGTGGCTGCGCTGGCGGCCTTGCAAATCGGCGAGCCTTTCGTGCAGGCGATGGTCGCAGAATATGACCGGCGGCGCAGATTCCTGGTAACCGGGTTAAACCGCATCGGCCTGCCGTGCTTCGAACCGGGGGGAGCTTTTTATGTCTTCCCCAATATCCGCAGTACCGGCCTGACCTCCGACGCATTCTGCGAGCGGCTGCTCCAGGAGGAACACGTAGCTGTGATTCCGGGGAACGCGTTCGGACAAAGTGGTGAGGGATATGTGCGCATCTGTTATGCTGCAGCGTATGAAAATATTGAGGATGCGCTGCAACGCATTGAGCGATTTATCAGTCGCCAGGGTGACGGGGTGACAAGGTGACCATTTTCATGGTATATGATGCCCTCGGCATGTGGGACATTTTTGGTAGATTGTCCGCCTTGAAAAGCGTGCGGCTACAAGCCGCAGCTACGGGAGGCATTTTCATCCATCAGGTGACCGGGCAATGAAAACATATGAGGCGCAAAATGTTGATTATGAAGTAGTTATCGGGTTGGAAGTACACGCCCAATTGTTAACACAGTCTAAAATGTTCTGCGGCTGTTCTGCAGATTATGCTGCGGCCTCACCCAATACGCATGTATGCCCCATCTGCGGCGGCATGCCCGGCGTATTGCCTGCGATTAATGCCTATGCCGTGGAAGCCACAGTTATGACTGCACTGGCGCTCGGTGCGCAAATTCCGGACTTCGCCCGGTTTGATCGTAAGAACTATCCCTATCCCGACTTGATGAAGGGATACCAAATCAGCCAGTATGATCATCCCCTGTCTCTCAAGGGATGGCTCAGTATTATAGTGGATGGGCAGGAGAAGTTTATCGGCATCCGGCGCGTACACCTGGAAGAAGACACAGCCAAGCTGGTGCATGGGCCCGGCTATAGCCTGGTGGATATGAACCGGGCGGGGGTGCCGTTGATGGAGATAGTAAGCGAGCCGGATATCCGCTCGGCGGAAGAAGCACGCCTGTATCTGGTTAAGTTGCGGCAGATATTGATCTACCTGGGCGTGAATACCGGCAATATGGAGGAAGGGGCCTTGCGCTGTGATGCCAACATCTCCGTGCGGCCGGTGGGACACACCGAACTGGGCGTAAAGACGGAGGTCAAGAATATGAACTCCTTCCGCGCCGTGAAATTGGCCTTGGAATACGAAGCCCAGCGACAAATCAAACTGGCGCGGGCAGGTACACCGATCCTACAAGAGACCCGCGGCTGGGTTGATGCGGAAGGACGGACAGTAAGCCAACGCACCAAGGAATACGCCGATGATTACCGCTACTTTCCAGAGCCGGACTTGCCACCCTTGCTGCTCACCCGCGAATGGGTCGAACAGATCCGCGCCAAGCTGCCGGAGTTACCGGATGCCAAGTTGGATCGGTTTCTGCGCGAGTATAACCTGTCCCTGGCCGATGCAGAGGTGTTGACCAGCGAGCGGAACATGGCAAATTGGTTCGAAGCGGCGGTTCTGGCCACACGCAGCCTGGGCCCCTCCCCGAAAAGCGGTTTTCAGGTAGAGCCGAAAGCTGTAGCGAACTTTGTGTCGGGCGAGTTATTCCGCCTGATGAAAGCTAACGACCAGACCCTGGACCAGGTGAAAGTCACCCCCGCTGGATTGGCCGCCCTGTTGCAGATGGTGGCCGAAGGTAAGATCAGCGTCAGTGTCGCCAAACCGGTCTTTGAGGAGATGAATACTACCGGTAAGAGCGCGCCGGAGATTGTGGCAGCCAAAGGGTTAACCCAGATTTCCGATGCAGATCACTTGCAGGAGGTCGCAGACCAGGTGATCGCCAACCATAGCCAGGCAGTGGCAGATTATCGCGCCGGCAAGGAAGCCGCGCTTAAATTCCTGGTGGGACAGGTGATGCGAGCCACCAAGGGTCAAGGTAACCCGGGGGTAATTAATACCGTATTACGGGAGCGCTTGAAAGCTTAACATGTGAAGAGGTGAGAGCCGGGTAACCATCAATGGCGATGTTGGCCAGCCGGGCTGGCTATCGGATGTTTGTATTTTGTGATGCCTGATTATTGATAGTATATCTCAATGAGGAGCCTTTCAATGGTGATGGAGATCAGAACTGGACCAGAACAACTGAATGCTTTTGAAATTGCGCAGCGCCAGTTTGACGAGGCTGTGGAGCATATGACTCTCAAAGCGGGTGTGGTAAAGATGCTGCGCCTGCCCAAGCGAGAACTCACGGTAAACTTCCCGGTGAGAATGGACGATGGCTCTGTGAAGATGTTCACCGGATATCGGGTACACCACAGCACGGTACGCGGGCCGACAAAGGGCGGTATCCGCTATCATCCGGCAGTGACGCTGGATGAGGTCCGTGCTCTGGCAATGTGGATGACATGGAAATGTGCCGTGGTGAATATTCCCTTCGGTGGGGCGAAGGGCGGCGTGGTAGTCGATCCCAAGGGACTGAGTATGAGGGAATTGGAGAATCTGACCCGCCGCTATGCCACGGAGATCAGCATTCTGATGAGTCCCGACGGGGATATTCCGGCGCCAGATGTGGGTACCAACCCGCAGGTGATGGCCTGGATTATGGATACCTATTCCATGCACAAAGGACATTCCGTGCCAGCAGTAGTAACGGGAAAGCCTATTGAGATTGGCGGCTCGCAAGGACGCATCGAGGCCACCGGCCGGGGCGTGATTTTCTGCATCGAAGCAGCCATGAAGCGCCTGGAGATGCATGCCGTGTACCCCAACGGCCTGGAAGGAGCCAGGGTGGCGGTCCAGGGTTTTGGCAATGTAGGCAGCGTGACGGCATACCTGGCGCAGGATGCCGGAGCGCGGGTGGTGGCAATCAGCGATGTGCGAGGCGGGATTTATAATCCTAGGGGCCTGAACGTCAGAGACGTCATCAGACACAGGGAAGAAACCGGCTCGGTAGTGAACTACCCGGGGGCGGAAGGCATCACCAACGGGGAGTTACTCACACTTGATTGTGATGTCCTGGTACCTGCGGCGTTGGAGAATCAGATTACGGCCGAAAACGCCCAGTATGTACGCGCGAAGATCATTGCGGAAGGCGCCAATGGCCCCTTGACTCCGACCGCAGATGCCGTTTTTGCAGATCGAAAAATTCTTGTGATTCCCGATATCCTGTGTAACGCTGGGGGGGTCACAGTTTCATATTTTGAGTGGGTACAGGGATTACAATACTTCTTCTGGCAGGAAGCCCAGATTAACGAGCAATTACGCGCGATTATGAACCGCAGTTTTGAAGAGGTATGGCAAACGGCGCAGCAGCATAAGGTAAATATGCGGATTGGCGCCTATATCCGGGCCGTGCAGCGGGTACATGATGCGACGGTAATTCGAGGTATTTACCCCTGATATGGATAGCAAAGGCAAGCAGGATGCGGGGCCACCAGGCAATGACCACGAACGGATCCAATCTGAGATGGGGGAGGCGCCGTCAGAACGGGGGGCGGTAATTCGATTACAACTGGAAAGTATGGCCCACGGTGGTAACGCCGTGGGCCGTCATGCTGGTCGGGTATACTTTATCACGGGAGGTATCCCCGGCGAGGAAGTAGAGATCGAGGTTACGGCAGATAAAGGCCGGTATGTGTTGGGTAGAGTGACCCAGGTCGTTCCCCGTTCTGACGGCAGCGCCGTGCCGGAACGCATCCTCCAGCCACGTTGTCCTCATTTTGGCATCTGCGGTGGATGCCAATGGCAACATATAACTTACGAGGCCCAACTCCGTTTTAAGACGGCCATCGTCCGGGATCAGTTGCAACGGATCGGGGGTGTCAACGATCCACCGGTACATCCGATCATAGGTATGCAGGATCCCTGGTTCTACCGCAACCATATGCAATATCGTCCCACCACCAATCCGCCTGGCCGGCTAGGCTTTCTGGGAGTCGATGACCGGACGGTGATCGCCATAGATAGATGTTATATCCAGGACCAGGCGCTGCAACCCATTTTTGAAGAGCTGGATGTGGATTTCCCGGATTTAACCCAGTTGTCATTGCGGATTGGACACGCTGCCGGGAATAGTTTGCCGGGCGGACCCAATGCGGTGGCCACCCAGGATACGCCGGATATCATGGTGATACTGGAAACCGAAGGGGATGAAGCGCCTGGTATCGAGGTGGATTTGCCGGTTTCCCTGGTGCAAGAATTGGAGGATGGCACAGCTTTGACGCTGGTGGGAGCGCCTTACCTGGAGGAAATGGTGGGCGGGTACACATACCGGATCAGCGCCCCCTCTTTCTTCCAGGTAAATTCACAACAGGCCGAAGTATTGTTGCAGCAGGTGCGGCAATACGCGCAGGTAGGGCCGGAAGATGTGGTGGCGGATCTCTATAGTGGGGTGGGTTTATTTGGCCTGGCACTGGCGTCTCAGGCGGCCGAAGTGATACTGGTGGAGACCCATCCGATTGCTGTAGACGATGCGGAGGCGAATGCGGCAGAGCTGGATAATGTGACGCTGATCGAAGGAGATGTGGCAGAGGCGCTAGTCCAACTCCCTGTAAAACCTACGGTGGTTATCGTCGATCCACCCCGGGCAGGATTAGAGCCCGGCACGCTAGATGAGATCGTGAAGCTGGCGGCGCGGCGAATTGTGTATGTGTCTTGTGACCCCGCTACCCTGGCGCGGGACGCCAAACGGCTGCTCCTGCAGGGGTACCGTTTGGTTGGAGTGCAACCGGTGGATATGTTTCCGCAGACATACCATATCGAGTGTGTAGCTCTGCTGGAACTACCATGAGGGAAGGGACCCCAGATATGGCCAAGATCAGCCCGGAGTTGCTACAAAAACTGAAAAGTCAGCCGCAAGAGACTGCCAGCCTGGTTGTACGGGTCACGGGTGATCCTGAAGCGGTAGCGCAGCAGGCCCATGCCTGGGGTATCACGGTAAGGCACGTGTACCGCTTGTCTCCCGGCATAGCAGTTGAAGGATCAGCTAACGCCTGTTTACGCCTGCTGGATCTACCATCGGTAGTATCGATTGAGCCGGATCAGACGGTGCATGTTCTGAAAAAGCATACCACCTGATTAGGGATTTCGTTATAATAGCGGCGTTGATACGTAAAAGGATGAAGATTTCAAGTTTCCCCGAAAATATGGCCATCAAGCATCGGGATCATTGCTGCGTGTCGAGAGTACTTGGGATCGAGTACCCTCGACACGCAGCTACGAATCTACCATTTTGAAGATAACGGTAAGGAGGCGGCTGCATGAGCACATCGCATAAAATTCATCCTACCCTCGCTGGTATGGTTAGTACCCGGACAGAGACCAGCGGACCGTTACCGGTGATTGTGCAATATAAACCGGGGACGCATGCAGAGATGGTGCAGGGCCTGGAACGCGGGGCTGAAACGCGTTATGTCTATTCTCTAATCCCGGCCGCAGCTCTTAACTTATCCAACGAGGAGATGCAAAAGCTGGCCGCTCAGGATAATGTGGTTGCCATCTGGTATGACGAGATCGTCTATACCTGCCTGAACGTGACAGTACCGATTATGGAGGCGCCTAAGGTGTGGGAGGCAGGTTTTAAGGGGAAAGGGATTAAGATCGGGATTGTAGATACCGGCGTAGATGATACCCACCAGGACCTGTTAGGGCACGTCGTACTGACAAAGGATTTTAGCGGCGAGGGATATAAAGATAATAACGGGCATGGCACCCACGTAGCCAGCACAGCGGCGGGAAACGGATCGGCCAGCAATGGGAAATATGTCGGTGTAGCCCCTGAAGCCTCGATACTGGCAGCCAAAGTACTGAAAGGCGATGGGTCGGGCCGGACGTCCGATGTGATTGCCGGCCTAGAGTGGGTTGTGGAGCAAGGCGCACAGGTGATTAACCTTTCACTGGGATCTTCCGGATCAAGCGATGGGCAGGATGCTCTTTCGGTGGCCTGTAATGCAGCAGTGGATCACGGCGTGGTGATGTGCGTGGCAGCCGGCAACGATGGGCCAGGGGCATCGACAGTGGGGGCGCCGGGCGCGGCGGAAAAGGTGATTACCGTGGCCGCCAGCAGCGATACATCGCCCGACTTTAGCGGCGTTACCGACTTCTCCTCCCGCGGCCCGACGGCAGACGGCCGGATTAAACCCGATGTGGCATTTCCAGGGTTGAATATCACAGCGGCGCGGGCCAGCGGGACATCCATGGGCCGGCCGGTAGATAACTTCTACACGACGGCATCGGGCACCAGCATGGCGACACCTCATTGCACCGGTACTGTCGCCTTAATATTACAGGCGAATCCGGGGATGAAACCGGCGGAAGTTAAAGATCGGCTTATGAAAACGGCGCGCACGATTGCGGACCTGGCCCCTACTGTCCAGGGACAGGGGCGCGGCGACGCCTACTATGCCTTTATCAATAAGAAAGGGCCAAATCTACCCCAATCTGCGCCCACACCCCCGCCGCCACCGGAACCTCCCCCCTCCGGCGGCATCGGTTGTCCGTTGACCGGCGTGTTGGTGCTGGCGCTGGGGATATTGCTGAGTGGCATGGTCTTGGGGAGCAGCATATGGAGCGGCAAGCAGCAGCGAGGGAGCAAAGTAGCAACGGCTAGTTTTTGTGGAAATGGGGGGCATACATGGGGATGATTTCGACGTTGGTGGATTTTTTTCTACACCTGGATAAATATTTGAGTACGATCATCCAGAACTACGGTATCTGGACGTATTTGATTCTATTTGCGATTATTTACTGTGAAACAGGGCTGGTAGTGGCACCTTATCTACCCGGAGATTCCCTGCTCTTTGCGGCCGGGACATTTGCCGCCTTGGGTTCACTCAATGTGGTCTGGCTAGTGGTGATCCTGATCATAGCGGCGGTAGCGGGAGATGCAACGAATTACGCTATCGGCCATTATTTGGGTCCGAAGGTGTTCGACCAGCAGAGAATACCCTTTTTGAAACGGGAACACCTGGAGCGGACTCACCAATTCTACGAAAAGCACGGTGGGAAAACGATAATTTTTGCCCGATTTATTCCGATCATCCGCACTTTCGCACCCTTCGTGGCGGGTATCGGCCAGATGGCGTACAGCCATTTCGCGAGCTATAACATCATCGGTGGCGTAGCATGGGTTTGTCTCTTTATTTTCGGGGGATTTTTCTTCGGGAACCTGCCGGCGGTTAGAGAGAATTTCAGCCTGGTGATTCTGGCTATTATAGCGATTTCCTTCTTGCCGCCCATTATCGAATACTCGCGGAAATATTTCCGGCCGGTGCAGGATGTCGTGGCGGACGAGTAGACACGCGTCCGGTTGGGTAAATCCGCCCTATCTATAATTGATCTGCTGAATCTTATTCGGCCCTGAGTTCCATCGGGGCCGAATATTTTTATGAGCACTCTAATTGCTAAGTTGTGGTGTGAGTAATTCAGCTAAGAAGAAGCTCACCGTATGGGCCAGAATCTCCCACGGTGCTAATATAGAGTGAGACAACTCCGGGCCAGCAATTTAGCGCCACCTATCAACTGTGCATCTTGCAGGAGGCCGATACCTGTAGCGCAACCAGGCCAGATTGGCGCCCTGCTGCGGCGCGAGGGTCTGTACTCCTCGGATCTGACTGGAGTTGGCGGCGCCTGTGCCAGCAAGGCGAACTGAGCGCACTGGCGCCACAGCGGCGCGGGCGACAGTGCTGGAAGACCGCGGCTCAGGCCAGCGGACTGGCGCAATTGCGCCAAGAAAACGAGCGGCTGCAACGGCGTTTGGCGCAGACAGAACTGGTAATAGATGTGCAAAAAAACTCTCGCAGTTGCTTGGACTGAGCGTCAGCAACAGCCAGAAGGACGAGAGTTGATGATCCAGGCTGTGGCAGAGGTGGGATTTCTGTTGTGTAAAGTGATGAAGAACGGTTAAATCGTTATGAAAATCGTAAGGTTTAAAGGGTATAATTATGGCCTGATGGGATTTAAGGAAGTAGAAGTCGAAAGAGAGCATTGGCAAAAGGGTATAGAGATAAATTGGACATTGGGACATTGTAGATTAAAGGCAGTAATGGTATTATTGGGCTACGTAAGGCATGGGCCATCTGGTATCCCTGTGTCGCGAGAACGAGGAGGTTCCATTGGGTTGGTTAAAGAGCGCTGATAGTGTGGCTAACCGATATCACCATGTTATTGCTACTATCTCCATAGGTGTTGGATTCCTCGTTTTTGCTTTCCTGCCCTTCATCCTGGCTGATAAATTCATTTTATCTGTTTACGCCAACACCGACTCCATTTCTCCAGTATATAGTAGTGAGGACTATCCGGGTGATAACAGCCATAAAGAAAACCTGGAGGCTGTGCATTATATTTGTGTGGATCCGGCAGACAGCATAGGGTCTCAAGAAGTTTTGACCCAAAGTGTGTTGGACCGGTTAGGGATTCCCATGCGGGCGGCAGATAATAACCTATATCCTCTGCCCCAGACTCAATGTGAGACCCATTCAATCCAGGAGGGCCTGGACAAGATGACGAGCGTGTGGAATACCGGGACGCCCAATAATCCGGTGGTCGTCTACTTCCCCTCGGGCATAGTTATAGTAAATACCGGCATTGCGGTGCCACCCAACATGATCTTACGCACCACCGGCCCCGGGCCTATGGTTTTCAATGCCAGGAATTATCCGGCCGGTAATGAGGTGGCGGTGTTAGATCTGAGTAACTCCAATAGCCAAATAGAAGGCACCAAACCTCTGTACCTGGCGGTCTCCACCAGTGGCAAGCAGGTACAATTAGGCCATTTTGCCGTGTTAGATTTTATCGGTGGGTTGCCGGCAGCGGTGAGGCTGCACGCCTCCAACACTTGGGTCAGCGGTGTAGATATTTTCGGGCGCCCCCTGTCAGAGATGGCGGAGAGCGAGCGCGATAATGCCCTGGCTGGGGCGGTATACATTGATGCCGATAACGTCTCCTTTAGTCAATCTCTTATCCGGAATGTGAAACCTACCAGTGGCCTGGTCAGAATTCGCGCCGGAAATGGGATTACGGTCTCGCAAGTGTTGCTGGATAACCCCTCCGGTGTGAAACCCAACGGTTACGATGGCAATATGGGTTTTGGCATCAACATCCAGCCGAAAAACATGGGTAATGCCACGCAGAGTATCACCGGAATATCGATCGAAGGTATCACCTTAACCCACGCCATCGCCCGGTTTGGTAGCGCAGTTTATATGGGCTCGGAGGGTTCAGCCGCAGTCCATGATATCGTATTGCGTAACATCAAAGTCGATGGCCGCGCCGATTATGGGGTGGGTTTTTATGTCTTTAATGCGGTCACGAATATAAAGTTCATGAATGTGGCTGCTCAGACTGCGCCAGAGAATACGGATGAGAACCTGCTCCAGTTGGGGGGATTGCTCTATGCCCGCTGTAGCGGCTCTCTGAATCCCCAGGTGATTACAGTAGCTCAAGGTTCCTATGTAGGAAATGGGACACCCTTCTATATCAATAATGTACCCAGTCTAACGGTGTTCGGGTCGATTACAGCACCGGAGGCAGGCAGTCTGATAGCAACCGGCCCCTTCCCGGGCATAGGAGATTTAAACGTAATCCCACAAAGCGTCAGGTTGTACCGTGATATTTATCAAGGTTCTCTGGTGACACCAGGGTCAAGTTTAGCGGGGACGACGATCTCTACCACAGCGGTGATAACTGCAGCCGCTATGATCGATGTGAATTTTTACTTGCAATATCCGCACGGACAGGGTCCTACCAAGGAAGAGGCCATACAGGTGTTGGGGGAGGATATGAACCTGGTGACTAATGATCTGTACGGCAACGTCCGCTGGCCAGCCAATGACCCCTTCCGGCGGGCAGATCACGGGGCGGTCCAGGGGGAAAACACACAACCAAGCCCCACTGCCACAGCTACGGCAACTTCGACGGTCGGAGCCGGAAATACACCCACACCCACACCCACACCCACACCCACACCCACACCCACACCCACACCCACACCCACACCTACTCCTACCAGCTCGCCAACTTCAACTTCGGTGCCAGGGTCAACCAATACCCCCACGCCGACCATGACACGGACCCCCACTCCAACTGCCACAGGGGTCGCCGGCGCGTCACCGACCGTTACAGCGACTGTCCCTACGCCCAACACGATGTACCATATCTACTTGCCCTCAGCTTTGAAATCGAAAGGGCAGTAGTTGTCTATCAGCCATACTCTAACAGGTAGGTGCGAGGTCACCGCGCACCTACGCCAGATAAAACCATTACCGGTAGGCGCGCGGTCGCCACGCCCATGCGCCGGGCAGTCAAACCATCGTTGACAGACTAGTAGCGCTTTTTTTCTGCTTATTCATATGATATAATAGACTTATCCGGTTGCAGACCCGGTTTCCGTTCCACTCGAACGGAAACCGGGCCTCTTATCATAGTGCGTACCATGCGCCGGTGTTAATCAGGTATCGATCTCTTTATGGAGGAAATTCATGGAAAAGCGTCGCTTTGGTCGCACAGGACATATGAGCAGTGTGGTCATTTTGGGCACGGCAGCATTTGGCAAGGTGACCCAGGAAGAAGCAGATACGGCGATAGAACTGGCCTTGGCCCACGGGGTAAATCATATTGATATCGCGCCTTCTTACGGTGATGCGGAGCTGCGGGTAGGCCCGTGGATGCCCCAAATTCGCAACCGGGTTTTTTTGGGTTGTAAGACGACCCACCGCACAGCGAATGATTCCCGCCGCGAATTGGAAGCTTCTTTAATGCGGCTACAGACTGATAAGCTGGATTTATACCAGATGCATGCAGTCAACGATATGGAAAATCTCGACTTGGCTTTTGCCAAGGGCGGGGCGATTGAAACCTTTCTGAAGGCACGGGAAGAGGGTCTGACCAAGTATCTCGGGATAACGGGGCATGGCTGGCAGGCGCCGCTAGTATACCAGGAAGCTTTACGCCGCTTCGACTTCGATAGCGTATTATTTCCGATTAACTTTGTGCTGTATGGGTATAAAGAATACCGGGGCGCAGCAGAAAAGTTGCTAGAAATGACGCAACAGCGCGATTTGGGTGTAATGATCATCAAATCAATTGCGCAAATGCCTTGGGGTGATCAAGAACGGACGTATCGTACCTGGTACAAGCCGTTCGATGACCAACCCCATATCGATGCAGGGGTGCGTTTTGCGCTTTCCCAGCCGATTACCGGCATTTGTAGCGCCGGTGATGTCCATTTGTTGCCGCGCGTTATCGAAGCGGGTGAAAAATATACGCCGATGCCGGCCGGAGAACAAGAGGCTTTGATTGCCTCAAAAGGTGAGTTCGCACCGATCTTTCCGTGAAAATGCCTCCAGTAGGTGCGGTTTCCAACCGCACGATCTTCAGGACGGACAATTTTGGCAAATTGTCCAACGGACCGAGTATTGCCAAAGCAAAACACCGGGGAAAAGGTCTTACTTTTCCTGGGCGCGCAGCGCAACCAGTACCGTTGCCAGGTCAGGCGCAAGCGGGGCGATGACCGTAATATCTTGATCGGTGGACGGGAGACGAAAGGTTAGACGCGAGGCATGTAGGAATTGGCGTTGCAGCGGCAAATGCCAGCGTTCAGGGTGAGACGAGCGCCATTGGCGGCTGCCATAGGTGCGATCACCGGCGACGGGATAGCCCAACCAGGAAAGGTGAACACGAATCTGGTGGGTGCGGCCGGTCAGCAGTTGCACTTCCAACAAGGCCACTCGCGCAGCAACGGAAAATCGCTCTACTGTGTAATAGCGAGTTTGGGCCGGCCGGCCGCCCCGCATCAAAACAGTCATAACCTGGCGGTTTTGAAGGTGGCGCCCCAGGGGCGCATCGATGAGTCCGTCAGGCGGAGCCGGATAGCCCTCAACCAAGGCAGTATACACCTTCTGCACGGAGCGAGCGCGAAATTGGCGCTGCAGAAATTCTCGCACCGGGCGATTTCGCGCCAGGAGCAATACCCCGGAGGTGTCCTTGTCAAGACGGTGTACAATGCCCGGGCGCAAGTTGTCCCCAAAAGTCTGCAACTCAGGATAAGCTGCCAGCAGAGCGTTGACCAACGTGCCACTGGTATGTCCCGGAGAAGCATGGACTGTCAGGCCGGGGGGTTTGTTGATGACAATGACATCCTGGTCCTCGTATAAAACATCCAGGGGAAAGGCTTCCGGTGCCAGGGTAGTTGGTGGGTGCGGCGGAACCCGCACCAGGATGGTATCGCCAGGTTCAACTTTCTGACTGGATTTTACACCCATCCCGTTCACCGTAATCAGATCTGCATCGATGAGCTTCTGTACCTGGGTGCGGGTAAGCTCCGGGGCCCGCAGGGCAACATATTTATCTATGCGCTCCCCCCCCTCAGCGACAATCAAAACTATACGGCGCTCATTTTCCATAAACATTTAGATGGATCAAAATTGGGCCTTGTCTTGTCCGACGGAGGTAGGCGTAGTAACGACTTTGCGGTCCTCGCGGAGCATATAGATAGCCAGGGTAATAACACCGATCACGATCGCAGCATCGGCCAGGTTAAATATCGGCCACCAGCCCAGATCCAGGAAATCTGTGACAAAACCGAAACGGAGGCGATCCATGAGATTCCCTAAAGCCCCACCCAATTGCAGCCCCAGACTCAAGCGTACTGCCAGGTACTCTGTGGGTAGGTGTTTATAATAGGCAAAGATCGCAGTAATTACCACTACCGCAATGATAACAAAAATCAAGCCCCGTTCCTGAAGAATGCCAAAAGCTGCCCCGGTATTTTGCACATACGTGACGCTTAAAAAACTATTGATTTGCGGGAATGGGAAGATACTCTGGTAGGGCAGCATTTGGCCACGCACCAGGGTCTTGGTAATCTGGTCTGCGGTGAAGACCAACAAGCCAATGATTATCGTAAACCATCGACTACTGCGTTCCGCTTTCAAGAGATCACGCTCCTATCGCAGCGCGTTAAGATTACTACTGCCATAGGCCACGGCGTTTGAGCTGGCGCAGCGCCTCTTCGGCAGCTTTCTTCACTTGGGGGCTGATATCCGTTTCCTGCACCTCGGAGAGGGGCCCCACAGCGTTGCTGGTGCCAATATTGCCCAACGCTTGAGCAGAATCCCAACGGACAAAAGCGTTGCGATCCTGCTTCAACGGTCCCATCAGATGATCGGCTGCTTCATCAAACCCCAGGTTACCTAAGGAAATCACGCTGGCCTGGCGTACACCCGGATCGGGATCATGCCAGGAGGCTTCGACCAGGGACGGAATAGACTCGAAGGTGCCGATCTTGCCCAATGCCACGGCACACTGCTGTCGCACCCAGCGGGAGACATCCTTGTTAAGAGCCTGCCAAAGCGGTTCCACAGCGGCCGGGTCGCGGCGCATGCGCAGCACCAAGGCGCAGTGCCAGCGGTTCATATCCTCCGGGTCGGTTTCCAGTCGCTCAATAAGCTGGGCTGTGCTGGCCTGACGAAATTCATCGGGAAGTGCATAATTCACATCATCTCGGGGAGGGGTGCGGCGCTTGCCCAGGAATTTCAGGATACCAGGCTTCTTGCCATTTCCTCCGCTTCCGTTCTCTTCTTTAGAGATTGTGTCGAGATGGGCATGGTCAGCGCAATACAAAGAATTTGCCAGATGCTCGTTGTTGCACCGGCGCCGGTCTGCTCTTAAGCCGAAACAATTTCCCATATCCCCTCCCTGGATATCAATTACTATATTTATTAAGGAAAGTATAGCAAAGTGCGGTGCGCAGGGCAAGTAATACTCTGTCAAACTATCGCCGGTAGCCCGGGTCAAGCTGTTGGTCTATCCGGCGCCGGCTGGCTGGTGTGAAAATCGGTGTAAAAACGCTGCGTATAGGTCTCCAACAATGTCTTTACACGGTCGGGATCAGGAGAGACGACGATCAAGCCGGCGTGGTTTTTCTTTTTCATGCGCCACACTATTTCGGGATCTTGATAGGCAGCCATATCTGGCTCCTCCTGACGCGCCAGGGTAATGATCACACCGGCATAATCCTGGCGTCTTGGCGGCGCGTGGTAAGCTGCGCCTGGCGCGCCACACTCTACCCTGGCCCATTCAACCCAAAGGTTAACGCCTGTGGCAGCCTCGACCAGTTCGACAATATTGGCTCCGCCGACTCGGGCGGCATTCTCCAGAAAATAGAATTCACCGGTGGCGCTGCTCTTGATGAATTCACTATGGGTGGCGCCACGCACCAGGCCCATAGCCTGGACCAGGTCCTGATTGAATATGTGTAACGCCCGGGCGTCGGCAGAGTCGCGCAGGACGGTATGGGTGGTGAAGATACCCCCACCCTGGAAGACATCCATCGGTGGGCGGCCATATTGATGCACTTCCACAAATACAACTTGCCGGTCTACCACGATGGAATCCACATGAAAAATCTCGCCTGGAATATATTGCTCCAGTAAGAAGAAGGATTGGCGGTCGCCCAGAATATCGAGGCGGCGCCAGAGTTGTTCGGGTTCGTCAATTCTTTTGATACCCATGGATGAAGCCTCGGAGCGGGGTTTGAGCAGCCAGGGCGGCGCAACACGTCCCATAAACTCGCGCAGCCGGTCGTAATTAAAAATGGAGACAAATTCAGGAACCCGAATACTTGCCTCTTTGGCTCGCATACGCATAGCAAGCTTATCGCGGTAGAAGCGGACCTGAGATTCTCCCATACCGGGGAGACGGAGATGTTCGCGCAAAATAGCCCCCATCTCCACATCGTAGTCATCCAACGCCACAATCCGGTCCAAAGTTTCTGTACGGGCCAGGTAACTCACAGCATGGATCACGTTGGTTTCATGGTAAGGATCAGGAACCAGGTAGACCTCGTCAATGCTCTCCCTGGGCCAGTTCGCCTGGGCCAACTTCTCGGCGGTCAGCAACAAGACGCGACCTCCTTGTCGCTTCGCTTCCCGCATAAATTCGGCCCCCTTTTCGTAGCTAGCCAGGCACAAGATAGTGAAAGGTGCAGATCCAGTCATCTCCAGCGCTTCTTTCTTAAACTATTGGGATTCTTAAGGGTTACGATACAGGCCCGCGCGACGGATGAGAGGCAATATCTCCGCCGGGATGGTATCAACCACCTGACCTTCGCGCAATAGGCGCCGCGCCTGGGTAGATGATAGGTCCGGCAAAGGATCAGGCAAGGATAAAATGTGGATGCGGGAGCTGAAGCGCCAGGAGTCTGGCGCCTCCAGCCATCTCGCCAGGTCCTGGGTGGTCACCTCGCCCCGGTTACAAGCAATGAGCTGGGCCATGTCGAAAAGCGCCTCTAACTCCGTAGCCATATCGCGGTAGTATTTCGGGTCAAAGATCCGTTGTAGCGTATCAAAGCCAAGGATAAAATATAGATTGGTTTGGGACGGATAGACGGCGCGG
>SHYO01000035.1 GCA_009692745.1 Chloroflexota bacterium | reverse complement strand
GGTGACAACCTCTGCTTCACCTGCCTGATAGGCGCTATGCACTTCGTCGCGGCTGGGTATATGCACTGGTTTCATGCCCCTATTTTGCCTGACTTTTATGATTTTGACAATTTTACCATTCAACCTACTTTATACCTGAGCAGTTACGATATAAGTAGAACTGGCCTCAATATTGTTCAGGAACCATTCAATCTCACCTGGATCTGAGCTGTAGAATCCTGCCGTCAGCCCGTAGTCAACGTCGTTCGCATAGCGCATGGCCTCGTCCAGGCTATCCACCGCCGCCAGGGTTACAATTGGCAGGAACATCTCGGTCTGCCACAGCGGGTCAGTCGGGGGGATTTCATCGGCGATCGTGGGAGCGCAATATTGTCTTTCGGCACTGTTCCAATCCTTGCTCACCAAATTATAAGTCCGCTTGCAAATGGCTTGCAACTTACCTTGCTCTGTCTTGTCCAAATATCATATCTCCCTTATAATAAAACCAACCAGGCAGACTGGTAACGCTAGTTTCTTGCTCTTGAGCTCAGGATATTAGGTCCTAAGTGGTAGATGCGGGGTATTTCATAACATCTAAACATTTTTCTTCCTTCCATCTCACCTGTCACAATGACGATTTCGTGGTATCCAGGTATAAAACTTCCCGTCTATCAAAGATGAGAGAATTTATTCCTGTTATAATGCCCATAACTGAACGATAATCTTGTCTAATACTGTGTAATCTTGCAACTGAGAAATGACCCGAAAGGAGCCTTGCATGATAGCTTTTGTGATGAGCGGCGGTGGTAACCGGGGTGGGTTGGAAGCCGGTGCCTTACAGGAGCTTTTCGAGCAAGGTATTAAGCCGGATATTCTGGTGGGATCTTCGGCCGGGGCCTTAAATGCCTCCTTCATTGCTATTAATCCCACGTTAGAGGGTGCCCGAAAACTGGCAGATGTTTGGACCCATGCACAAAAAGATGACTTTTTCCCTGGCAACTGGTTTTCCATGCTGGGCCGTCTGGCCTCCGGTAAAAGTCTCTTTCCCAGCGATGCCTTGCGAGCCTTTACCCAAAAAATGATCCCGCCGGAGAAAAGCCGCTTCGGCGATCTAAAGGGTGTAAAGCTTTATATCACCGCCTCCAATCTCAACACCGGCCGTCTGTATCTCTATGGGGATCAGCCTGAGGCTTCCATCATCGATGCCGCTGTTACCAGCGCTGCTCACCCATTGGCCTTTCCACCGGTCATGTACCAGGGCTCTCAGTTGGTCGATGGCGGGGTGGTGGCCAATGTGCCTATCAGTATCGCTATCGACAAAGGAGCCACTGAAGTCTACATCCTGAATGTTGGTTACAATGGCGAGACGGTTGCTGACAAGAATAATGTCATCGAAGTGGCGAACCGGGCGATTTCGGTCATGATGTATCAACACCTGCTAATGGACTTGCGCTATGCGTCTAAGCAGCCGAATGTCATGCTGAACTATATCCCAATGACCCAGTTTGCCGATACCCAGCTTTGGGATCTATCCAGGGGGGCGCAAATGGTCGAAGCCGGCCGTCGCGCGGCCCGCGATTATCTAAACGATCCCACCGGTACAGGCGGTATCTCTTTCGGCCTGCCCGGCCAACCCGAAGAGGAGCCACTCCCCGGTGCTGTGCCTTACGTCCCCCCCTGGCTACGGTAATCCTCTCTGCGGGGCCGAGGATTTTTTGCGATCGAAAATTAGTGGCGCCTAGGAGAAAAGAAATGACTACCGATACCAGCTCTGATACGAATTCTGATCTATTGTTTTTTAATGGCATTAACGGTGCCAGTGGCGACTATCTGATGCCGCCCTTAACGGCAGCCGACGTCTCCAAAATTGCTCAGGGTGAACAACTCGATCCGCAGCATGTGAAGGAACTGGAAAACTGGCATGCGCTACATACCCAGGATAACCTCGGCCCCGTAGAGGGCGTTGATCCCAAGAAATTGGAAGAGACCGGTTGGGGCGTCATTTTCGCTTTTGATGCTGATCCGGCGATAAAAGAGGCGCTCGGCGAATTGCTGCAGCATCGCAAGGCACAGGCTACACAGAAAAAGGGAAATTACTATAAAGATTATAGTGGCGCCGATGGATATCGCCCTGGTGAGACCAAGCAAGGATTCCTGGCGCGCCAGGGCGCCGGCGCCGGCCCGGCCGATCCTGAAAAAGTGCCGTATTACCTGTTGATCGTGGGTGATCCCGATAAGATTCCCTATCGCTTCCAATACCAGCTTGATGTGCAATACGCCGTGGGACGCATCTATTTTGATACTCTGGATGAGTATGCCCGCTATGCCCGGTCTGTCGTCGATGCCGAAACCGGCAAGATCGCCTTGCCCAAGCGCGCGGCATTCTTTGGCGTCCAGAATGCCGGTGATAAAGCCACCAGTTTAAGCGCCCAACATCTGGTCAAGCCATTATCAGAGAAGGCGTCCCAAGATAAACTGGATTGGACCATAGATACTTTTCTCGGCGAAGCGGCGACCAAGGCCCACTTAGCCCAGTACCTGGGTGGTAAGGATACGCCTGCACTCCTCTTTACCGCCAGCCACGGCATGGGTTTTCCCAATGGGGATCCACGCCAACTGCCCCACCAAGGTGCGTTGCTGTGCCAGAACTGGCCCGGCCCCCTCGCTTGGCAACAGCCGATTCCGCAGGACTTTTATTTTTCCGGCGATGATATCGGTGATGATGCCCGGCTGCTGGGTTTGATATCTTTCCATTTTGCCTGCTATGGCGCCGGTACCCCACTCTTGGACGATTTTGCCCATCAGACCTTCAAACAACAGACGGCTATCGCGCCGCACGCCTTTATCGCTAATTTGCCCCGCCGGCTGCTGGGACATCCGAATGGTGGCGCATTGGCCATGATCGGCCATGTTGAGCGTGCCTGGGGATATAGCTTTATGTGGTCACGGGCAGGAGAGCAGCTCCAATCCTTCCAAAGTACTCTGAAGCGTTTGATGGAGGGGCATCCTGTCGGGTCCGCGTTGGAATTCTTTAATGAACGGTATGCCGAGCTGTCTTCAGATTTGAGCATTGAATTAGAGGATATCAAGTTTGGTAAAAAGGCAGATGATCTGGCTTTGTCGGGCATGTGGACGGCCAATAACGACGCCCGTAGCTATGTGATTATTGGCGACCCGGCGGTACGATTGATGGTCGCTGATGGGGTCACTGCCGCTGCGGACCGGCCGACTATTGAAATTGTCAACCTAACCCAGCTGCCTTCCTCCACTGCTCCAGCCACAGCAGCGGCGCCTGTAGAAAATATCCCACCGGTGATTGCCGGTCCCGTGCCTATGGCGCCCATCTCTCTCTCGCCTAATCTATCTCATCGGGCAAGCGAAGCTGTCGATTTTGGACTCTTCGATTCAGATGTGGTCAAACAAACCAGGGACAGTCTGGCTAAGTCTCTGCAGGATCTCGTCGACAGGTTGGGTACTGCTCTGAGTAAAGCTGTCGATAACATTTCTAGCTTGGAAGTAAAAACATACGTTAGCGATGATTTGGAAAACGTTACCATCTCGGGTGGGCAAGTTTCCGGCGCTAAACTCCGCGCCTGGACCCGGATCGATGCCGATGGGGATACCATCATGTGTGTGCCGGAAAGGGATGGCGAGATAGATGAGGTTCTCTGGCAGATGCATGCAGATATGATCCAACGCGCCCAGGCTAACCGGGCTGAGCTTTTAAGAGCTTCTATTGCGGCTGTATCCGGATTTTTGAGGCTGCCGGGCCAGTAATATCTCACCGCGAGAGGTTGGATCAAGAGACCTGGGATGTGGGTACTGTGAATCAAGAAACACTTACTGAACTGATGAATGATATTTTAACGATCCTTGCGCCGGGGACATTGGTGGGATGGGAATCTCGCGCTCCGGCAATTATCTCCGTAGGTGGCATATCTTTCGGAGATGTAGGCATAGGAGAAGAAACAGGTTTTCTTCGGACTATTCAGGAGGACAGTTCTAGTTGGCCCATTTTGCAAGCTAACCTGCCGCCGGATCTCCATATTGCGGCCCAAATGCTCAATCATAAATGGAGCCAAATCCAGCGATCTGACCAGATATTAGCTCATGCCCAGGCCAGAATTGGGGCCATCACAAACATGATAGCAGGTCAAGAGCCAGGCCAGGCTTTCGGTCTCACGGCGCTGCCAGTGCTTGATATGTCTGAGCGCGAATTACTGGCTGCAGTTGCTGAAATTGAGATGGCGGACGATCAAGTAGATTTTGGACTGGGGGATAAATTAGCTGATAATTGGGAGGGAATATCGGCCCAGATAAAAACTTATATCGATAGCCTATTGCGGCAGGTTGTGTATAATGCCTGGGTGGAGACGAGGGTGGAAAATAAGATCCTGGGTCGGACAGTCGTCGCCTGGACGGGTGGGGCTAATACCTATTGGCCAGGTAGCATCACGGCGGATGAGATCAAAATCCATGAGCGCACGTTAGAAATTGCTTTAGTATCCAGGCTCAAGCTGGTACGCCTGATGTTTTTGGCTGTAGATGGTGCGTTTAAACTGTCGCTGATCCTTTCGGCCCCGAGTAGTGTGATTCTTGTCTTACCTGCAATTTGGAAATATGTGAACCAAATCCTAGACGAATTGGCGCGAAATCAAACATAGCATCAGTATCAATGACTGAGGAGGTCAACATGGCAAATGATCTTGAGAATTCGATCAGAACTGCAGCGGAAAAGATTTCCCAATATGTAAATGACGCCTTCTCGATGTCCGTCAGTACCAGGTTTTTCGAGGTGGGGGTGGATGGCGTGGATACCTTAGATGCTGAGAAGGGGAAGCCGGTAGCTTTTACGCAAATCAGTCCAGACGGCGATTATACCAGCATTATTCCGATGCGCAAGAATGCCGCCGGTCAATTGGATGTAGATCAGGCATTGTTTGATTTGCATCAGCGTAATGTCACGGCTGCTATGGAATACCGGGCGCGGATTCTGGATACTTTGGTGGAAATTCTGCAGAATCGGATAAAGTGATTCCAGTGATTGGTCCGAACTGCATATTGATAGTGCATTGAACTAGGGGATGACCCTAAAGGAGCAGGCATATGGCTGAGAAACAAGGCACACCACTTAGCAATATAAGTGGGTTTCCCGAGGCTGCTAGAAATCGGCTGGCAGAGTTGTGGATCACAACTGCCGAAGAATTGGCCGGGGCTGCAGTGCAGGCAAACGGCGTGCAGGGATTATCCTCCTACTTGGAACTTGCAGAAGCTGAAACAATTGCACTGGTGGAGCAAGCACAGGCTGCCTTGCCACCAGATGTATCCTTTGCCCCAGGAGACCTCGATCGGCGCAGCTTGGGTGCGATCGATGCGCCGCGGGATGATGAATCTGATGAAGGAGGCATCTCTTTCGCTGTCCTTCCCGCCAAAATTGATTTACGGGCCCGTATGCCGTCTGTGCGTGATCAAGGTGGCCGCGGCACCTGTGTGGCGCATGCTTGTACTGCGGTACGGGAATATCTATTGGGGGAGCAGAGTACTGCCGGGAATCTCTCTGAACAATACCTGTATTGGGACTGTAAAAAACGAGATGGGTATGCTGGAGGAGGCACCTATATTAGTGTTGCTATGACTTGTTTGCAGGAAGACGGGATTTGTGGCGAAGAAGTATGGCCCTATAATCTTCAACAGATGGTGGATAATGAGGGTCAAGGACCTCCTCCCTCTACTGCATCCCCAGATGCAACCCGTTGGCGCATAAGCAGCTCGCAACAGCTAAAAGCGCGCGGGGTGGATGGCATACGCCAGGTTTTGGCGAATAACCAGCCGGTAGCTTTTGCCGTGCCCGTCTATACTTTCTGGTTCGCCGAACCTGGACGCAGCACCGGTGATATCAGGATGCCGCTGTCCACAGACCATGAGGAAGGTGGTCACGCGATGTGTATGGTGGGCTATGAAGATGACCCTGAAGTGCCCGGGGGTGGATCCTTCCTTGTGCGCAATAGCTGGGGCACCAGTTGGGGCTTTAGTAATGTAGCCGGCCCTGGACATGCGCGCATCCCTTATGCCTATATTGCGAACTATGCCAGCGCAGCCCACACGGCTTCCGCCCTCTCTACCAAGCAAGACACGCGAGATCAGTCTATGGATGATTGGCTGCGCCGGTTATGGCGTCGCTGGTTTACATGATGTCGCCGATGTGAGTTGATCTGATCCAAGGTGATCAGGAGGTGTCTAATGCCGGTTATTCAAGATTACAGATCGTTTCAGGGGAGGCACTACGAGACAGGCACGATTCGAAATGTCCTGGCCCATCAGGGCGCTAAGATGCCGCATACAGGAGATCCCATTTCAGAAGCGCTGCTTTTGGGAATCAGTGGGGGAATAGCCGTTGGATACTTTACTTTTGAATATGCCGGGTTAGATGCTCTTGTGAGCCTGGTGACACGGTATAGCTTCGATCCGATGGATGTTATTTTTGAAAGGCTGGCTATTCCCCTGGACTGGTATGAAACGACCAGCACTAATCGCATCTCGGCTAAACTTACGGAAGCAATTTCAGCCGGCAAGCCGGTAATCTTTTGGGGGGAGATCGCTAATTTTGGATATGCCGGCTTGTCCAGGGCGGAACGATTTTGGGGGAAATTGCCTGTGGTGGTATATGGGTACGATACGGATTCTCATCTCGTATATCTCGCAGACCGCTCGCGGGTGCCTCTTACAATATCGACTGAGGAATTACTGGGTACAAGCGAAGGAACAGGAAAGAACCGTTTTAAGGCGGTAATTTTGGGGAACCCTTCCCAGGAAAAGATAGCTTCTGCGGTGGAAGCAGGAATTCGCGCCTGTGTCAGCCTATTCTTGGAGCAGCCACTTAAAGGCCCTAAGGTAAACTTCGGATTGGATGGTCTCATGAAATGGGCGGATTTGCTGGTGGATACCAAAGACAGCAAAGGATAGGCTAAGCTTTTTCCGCCGGGTCGGAAGATGTATGGCGGGCTAAGATCGGCATTTGAATTTATTGAGCTTTGGGGGACCACCGGCCAGGCTTCAAGGCCGATGTATGCTGATTTCTTAGACGAGGCCGGCGCGATTTTAGGAAAGTCGGCATTACATAGCGTAGCCGATAAATTTAGAACCAGCGGGGAAATGTGGGGGGCGCTAAGTCGAACGCTTTTGCCGGATAAGATTCCGCTATTCAGGGAAGCGCGGGAATTGTTGCTGATGCGCAGCCAATTGTTTCTGGAACAAGGCGCAGCATCCTTGTTGGAGCGGAAACAGATTACTGCCCGGCTGGAAAAACTTCGTGAGGTAATATCTGAGAATTTCCCGTTACAGAATGTAGAGGTGGTGGATTTCCGTGATTCTATCAAGGCATCAATCTTCGGGATTTACGAAGCCGAGCGGGAAGCTGTGCTGGCCTTGCGCGATCTTTTTCCCTAGACCATATCAGGTATCTATCGATTTTTGTGCTCTGATATTTCTGCGTCTTTAAAGGGTTAGTTTTTCAAGGAGGGTAGGTATATGGGGCAGCCAATCTTGTGCCTTTCCAGGCGCGACATAGAGGAGATTCTGACCTTCGATGAAGTTGTTAAGGTCGTGGAGGCGGCATTTACCGATTACCAGATGGGCCGGACGAAGTCCTTTCCGGTGGTGCGCGAGAGGATTGTGCCCCACAATGGAGTATTTGGGGTAAAGTCGGGATATTTGCAGACAAATGATACTGTGGGACTGAAAGCTGGTGGGTTCTGGGGGGAACGTGTGGCTGCTCAGCTCCCCGGGCATTATTCTACCATCATCCTTTTTGATCCAGGTTTGGGTCATGTCATCTCGCTTATGGATGGGAACTATATAACCGAGCTACGCACGGCGGCGGCAGGAGCCGTAGCAGCCAGGTTTTTGGTACGGAAAGACCTCGTCACATACAATATAGGGCTGATTGGGGCGGGGGTACAGGGGCGGGGGCAGCTTGCAGGGCTGCTGCGTACCATCAAAGCGAATGAAGTGCGTGTTTACGATGTGAAAGCTCCATCTCCTGAAATATGGGCTGCTTTTGGGGAAGAGCACGGCACGAAGGTTACCATTGTGGAGACGGCTCATCAAGCTGTCATAGACTCGGATGTAGTTATTACCGCTACCCCCAGTACGCAACCCATTGTACAGCAGAAGTGGATAAGGCCGGGGATACACATTAATGCTATGGGATCAGATACTAAAGGTAAGCAGGAACTGGAAACTGCCGTGTTGGGGGGCGCCAAAATTGTAGTGGATAACCTGAGCCAGGCACGTGAACTGGGAGAATGCCAACATGGGTTTGCTAACGGGTCACTGTCTGAAAATAATATCTATGCCGAATTGGGTGAGATAACGGCAGGCATGAAACCGGGCCGGACCGATAATCATGAAATCACAATTTTTGACGGCACCGGCGTCTCATTCCAGGATCTGGCTACTGCCCGGTTGGTGTTAGACCGGGCGCGGGAAAGGCAAATTGGTACCTTGGTCAACCTTTAATCGTCCCAATAGCGGGGCAACCAAAGTGGGATGAGGTAGGAGCATATACCTCTTGTAATCTGATCAGCTATTACCCGGTCCAAAAATAAAGGAGCACTATTCATGGCGCGATATCCGCAATCGGTTCTGATCTCCTGTGAAGTGCCTTGGGATGAAAACTATAAATTGATGGAAGGGGTTTTCCGGAAAGAAATTCGTCTGATGTTAAAGTACGGATTTCAGCACCTGTATATCTTCGGCACAGCCGGCGAAGGCTATGCCGTGGACACGCCGCGATTTCGCGAGATTGTGCAGTTGTTCTGGGAAGAGACCCGCGGCGAGCATATCCATCCCATGGTGGGGATTATTGGTCTCTCGACTGCGAATGTTATTGAGCGTATGTCGTTTGCTTACGAGGTGGGTTTCAAGGTTTTCCAAATCTCTTTGCCGAGCTGGGGCGTTTTGAATGACACGGAGATGATGACCTTCTTTAAGGACGTCTGTGGTACGTTCCAAGATTGCCAATTTCTACACTATAATCTGGTGCGCACCAAACGGGTCTTGAATGGCACTGATTACCGGCGATTGGTTGACGCTATTCCTAATCTGGTGGCTACCAAAAATACGGGTGGTGGGATGCCGGGCACCGCGGATCTGATACTAAACTCTCCAGAGCTGCAACATTTCTTGGGAGAGGAAAATTTCCCTTACGGTTGTATGTTGGGCGAGTGTTCTTTGTTGGCGACCAAAGGGCCGACCGCCCCGCACAAGACCTTTGAATTCTTTGAGGCCGGGGTAACACGGCAAATAGAGAAACTCTATCGAATGCATGCGGATTACCAACGCTTCTCTATGGATATCATCGGACCATTGCGCGGGCAAGGGGCTATGGATGGCGCTTACGACAAGTTGGGTAAGCGATTGGGGGGGTTGGAGGAGATGCCGCTGAGATTGCTGTCGCCCTACCAGAGTTTTACCGAGGAACAATACCAACACGCCAAGCGCACGTTCCACGAGAAATATCCGGATTGGGTGCCGGCGAAGGTCAATCTCTAAAAGTTGGCTGCCGGACAGGGTAGGGACGATCCAAACCTATAGGTGAAAAGGATAGAGATGATGGCACCTGGAATTATTGTGCATGGCGGAGCGTGGAGCATCCCAGAAAATCTGCTACAACCGCACCGCGATGGCTGCAAAGCAGCGGTTTTGCGCGGTTGGCAAGTGTTGCAGGCGGGGGGCAGCGCGATAGAAGCGATAGAAGCCGCCATTATCACTATGGAGGATGACGTGACGTTCGACGCCGGCAGGGGCTCCTTCCTGAACCTGGACGGGCAAGTGGAGCTGGATGCCGGGATGATGGATGGGGCGACGTTGGCGGCGGGGGCGGTGGCAGCGGTCCACCGGGTGCGCAACCCCATATCTCTGGCAAAACAGGTAATGGCTAGCGAGCATATATTAATTGTCGGTCCCGGCGCCACCCGGTTTGCCGAAAAAGTTGGCATGCCCCTGTGTGCGGAAGAGGATCTGGTGATTGAGCGCGAATTAGAGCTGTGGCGGAAGCTGCAAAACAAGGGGCCGGGATATACGGATGTGCTCTTCGGGCGCAAAGATCTAGCAACGGTAGGTGCAGTAGCGATAGACCAGGCGGGAAACATTGCCGCCGGGACTTCGACAGGCGGCTCACCGAATAAATGGCCCGGACGGGTAGGAGATGTGCCCCAAGTGGGATCAGGCTTTTACGCCGATAATGTGGGCGGCGGGGGATCGTGTACAGGGTGGGGAGAAGGCATAATGCGGATAAATATGGCGAAATATGCCGTGGATCTGATGACAGCCGGCCAGCCTGCATCTGAAGCCGCCAAAGGGGCGGTGAAGCTGCTGGCGGATAAACTGCAGGGCGTGGGAGGCATTATTCTCATTGACCGCGAAGGGCGCACTGGCCAGTCGTACACAACGGAGCATATGGCCTATGCTTATATGAACGGTAGGATGGCTGAGCCGGTAGTAGCGGTGTGATGGTTGGCAGGTTGGAAAGTTGAGAGGTTGGAATGTGGGGAGGTTTTAGTTAAAGAAAAGTTGGGGAGATGGGTTCGATTGAGATTCGACGGCATACACATACTGAAGAAGGAAACTGAACAATGGGCGCGGTCACCGCGCCCATTTTATGTATCGTAGTTCGCAAATTGTTAAGGCTGGACCTGGACAAACTGGCCGTTCTTGACCTGGAAGATGTAGACTTGTTGCTGGCGCAAATCCCCCTGGGCGTTATAGGTGATCTCCCCAACTAGCGTTTTCACATCGATGGTGTGTAGTGCATCAATGATTTTGAAGGTGTCGAGGGAATTGGCTTTTTTAACGGCTTCTGCCAGGACGGCCATGGCGCTAAAACCTGCGACGCTGTAGGTGCCGGGATTGCGAAATTCAATATTTTGGTAATCCTTCCACCACTGTTGGTCGGCCACACTATGCGGATCGGGCGTGATAGCGCTGACGTATGCCCCCTCAGCAGCTTGACCGGACTCATCAATAAAGGCAAAGACAAAGTTGCCATCCGAGGCCATGAATGGCTTGGCCACGCCAGCGGCGCGGAGCTCCGGCAGCAAGACGTAACCTTCCGTTTCATATCCTGCTAGGAAAATAGCATCGGGATTGGCAGCCTGAATCTGCTTGACAGCCTGGGCTTGCGAAGGGGCGCCCTCCTGGATTTCAATAAGGGGATCGGCCTTGGCGCCTAAACTGGTTAAGACCGGGACAATTTGATCGCGCAGACCGCGACCATATTCGTTATTGGCGAAAACGACTGCGATGCGGCGGGCGCCAAGTTTTTCAACCAGGTAACGGGCGTCGGTAGGACCCTGGGCCGCATCGGTGGCATTGACGCGGAAGAAGTTCTTATATCCCTGCTGCGTGAGGCTGACATCACTGGCGGTAGGAGTAATGACAATAATGGGTAGATCCTTATAGATCTCCATAGCTGCCAGGGTTTGGCCGCTGTTGTAATGGCCTATGACAGCCAGGATACGTTTCTGGTTACTTTTGACGCCAGAGGCGACGTCATTGGCTAGCTTTTTGGCGACATCGGAATCGGCTTCGTCGTCCAAGGCCTCAACCTTCACGGTATAACCGATTAAACCGCCTTGGGCGTTTAACCTGGCTGCCATAGTGCGCACACCACCGACGACCGTCTGGCCACCTTCGGCCTGGCTGCCGGAGAGCGGGGCAGCAACATAAATGATTACCTCGCCTTTGGATTGCTGAGAGCCGCAGCCACCGATGGTCAGGGCAATGGCGGCCCCGATGATAAGGAGCGATAGCATACGCTGCAGTAATTTAGGTATCATACATCTTCTCCATAGAGCTCAATAGGTCCACTCTAGCTTTGGGGCTATCCCCTGGTAATGGCGCCATCACTTTAGAAGTAGGTGGATAGCAGGCGATAGAGACTACGGATCGTCTCAGTAGTTCCTTCGCGAACCTGACCTCCGCTGGGGCCGGCCAAGGCGTTTAGGGTTTTGTAGTCGGCATCTTTGCCGTAGGCAATACAGAATATGACCACCGGTACCTGCTTGCCGTTCGTATTACCTATGTGTTGTTGCAACCGGCTGAGAGTAATTTTTGAAGCGTTTTCGCGGCCATCGGTCATGACGACGATGGCGTTAATACGGGTTGGGTCATTTTGTGCTTGTAGACGATCGTAAGCCAGGCTTACCCCATCGAGCAATGCTGTTTCTCCATTTGCCTGTAAGGTATCTATAAAGACCTGTAAATCGCGGCGGTTTAAGCCTATCTCTCTTAATGGAACTAACTCCTCGGGGCGCGTACTGAATCTGATCAGTCCAATATGCTCGGTGTCGCCCTTGATCTGGTCTAAAAACCCCTTTAAGCCATCCTGAGCATTTCGTAGCTTTTCACCGGCCATGCTGCCAGAGGTATCAACTACCAGGTAGACGTTGGTCTTGCGTTTGGTCAAAAGCCATGCCTGGCGCACCTGGTCAACGATGTCGTTGCCAGGGATCTGCAAAGTAGTGCGCGGCTCAAGACGGTTGACGCCATTGGCAGCAGTTAAAGGTGAATCGGGGCCGTCGATAGGGATACTGGTATCTGCCGGGCGGAGGCCGGCGGCCAAAATACGTTTCTGAACCTCGGGGGTGAGTAGAAAAAACCGAAACCGGTTGAAGGCCAGCCGTTGGTTATTGGACAGGGTAGGAATTTCCAGCAGCGCCAGAGGATGATCGGCCCAGAGGGTGCCCTCCTGGGGATAGATAGCGACCAAGTGTTGTTTATTCTGCCGGTTAAAGCCCACGACCAGGAATTCTTGGACGATAAAGGCATCTAGAAAAGCAGGGCCTTCCTTAGCGGCACGGTCAATAACGGTTTGTTCCCCTTCACCGTAGTAGCGGACCGTCTTTTCGAGCTGCCCGACAAAATCGACAACCTTGGGATCGCTAACATCCTCTGTAGTTAACCCGCGGGTTTTACCGGCAGCGGCGTAGAACTCGGCCAGGGTGGCGAGGAGACCACTGGCAGTGGCGGCAGATGGATGGCTCCATTTAAAATTGGCGTCGGTTTTAGCCCGGTTGAGCAGATCGTTCCAGCCAATGGATTTCCCAGGATAGCCGAGGCCCTGGGCGACAGGTCCCCACATGGCCACGACCACAGGGCTGACCGCATAGCGGCGGGTTTCGCCCACTATAGATCCGCTACGACCGCCATTGGCTAACCAGGTGCGGTCTAATTCATTCAGCCAGAGGGAGGAATCAGGATTAACCGCTTCGAATTTCCCCTGCAATGCCTGTTCCAAACCATCGTCAGGATTGAGGGGGACGACGATGACGCGCAATTCCAGGCCATCATCGCTCTTCTGTTTAAGAGCATTAAAGCTACCAGCTAAATCCTGGATCAAGTTGACTTTTTCGGGTGAAACGGCAACTGTAATGGTAGCAGACTGTTTAACCGGCTCAGGCGTCTGGGCCAGGTTGGGAGTTCTAAGAAATTGGGTACCGGTATAACCCAAAAAACCGCAGGCCAGGCAGACTACCAGCAGGGCAGCCGCGCCGATTAACCACCAGGTACGACTAGCATTGTTGCCTCCCGCCGGACGAGTTGGACGTCGCATGAGCGCTCTCCTCTATCGATTGGCTACATTCAGGTCAAACCAACGTAGCAAGGCCAGCAGCACGTCACGATCCGGTGGTCGCATAGCAGTGGAACGGGGAACTACAGTTTGAGCTCCCTGGGTTTGCCAACGGACGAAGAGACTGTCAGGTCCGGTGATAGATATTTCGGTGTTACCGGGTCGCAATCCCTGGGCGACGCCTTTCTGTTGGATGGCGGGCGAAAGGAGATATTTCTGAAAATCCAGAGCAGCATTCTTCTCCAACGCTGTGGTTTCGGCGCCCATCCAGGTGCTGAAGGGGAAATCGAACCATGTGACATATTCGGGATAGACGACAACCAGAGGATCTTCCCAACGCTGCTGTATGCCGGCCATATTGGTTAGTAGATCACTCTCTAGAAGCTGCCCACCATCACCTACGGAATAGCCGAAGAGTGCCAGATTTTCAACGGTGTAGGATCCCAGACTGGAGAAGTCTGTGACAGCGCCCATAAGTTCGCGTAGCCATGTTTGGAATGCGGGGTTGGTGATATCAGCTACTGTGATAGTGGTTTTACCATAGTACTCCCCGGCGGCGGCGACCATGGCTGCCAGTCCACCCACATTCCGGCGCGGATTGGGGACGACCAACTTGAAATAACCCCACTCTGGTTTGCCGCCTAATTCAGGCCATCCGCTCTTGGCGGTAGCAGCATCGTGAATGGCTTTCCAGTCAATGGTGCTGAAGTGTTTACGCAGGACTGCCGCGCGACTTTGATAGATACCCCAGGTAAAGAGGGAGATGGCAATCGGGCGGGCGCGATATTCCCCGTCGCTTAAGAAGACATCCCGGCCGAGTTTTTCCTTATAAGCAGCGTTAACCAATTCAACCAGGTAGCGGCTATCAGGTATCCAGGCGGTGGGTAGAGGGTTCAATTCGCCGCGTTCATAGCGACCCATAGCGGTCAGACCATCCATGGGAGTTACTGTGACGTGGACAGGCTTGCTTTCAAGCTTATGGTTTTCGCCATTATATTGCCGCGCCACTTCCTGCACCCAAGATTCGATAGGCAGAGCCACCAATAGACGTACTTCCAGAACCGACGGCTCGGGAACTGCTGGTATAGATCCGGCGCCGGTAGGGTTTAGGCGCTGTACCAGGAATGAGGCGCCAATGATGGCCAGAGCAAGGGCAATGACTAAGATAAAAACGACACGAGTTCGGGTCATTCTCCATTATCCTCCTGACGGCATGGGCACGATAATGAACATGCCATATTCATTATACGCGATATGCAGAAAAAAAGCTTCTTGAACGATGCAGTGAAGCAGTGGAGAAAGCCGGATCAGGCGGAACATCAAACAGGACGAAAGGATGGGATAGGATTTAGTAGGATAAGGCCGGCAAATCCGCTATGGTGAGTATTTCAAAATAGTGGCATTCAGGCCGACGGCCCAACCGAGATCCGGTTGGAGCATCTGGATAGCGGTTAGATCTTTGTTAGTGGGAGTGGATTGGCTGGCCCAACCGGAGCCATTGTAATATTCGATCATGCCTACTTGGCCCACAGACCAAATAGCATCGGGCCTTAACATGCTGATACTATACATGTTATAGGATAATGGTACCTGAGGCACCCATTGCGTGCCATTATAGCGGGCTAAAACTCGATCCCCAACGGCCCAACCTGAATTTCCGCCGGCAGAGAGAGCGAGACTATTGAAGGCCCCGGCAAGGTTTATGACCGATTCCCAGGTGGCGCCATTGTATTTAATAATCCGGCCAAGCCGGTCGGTGGCCCAGCCCTGGTTTGGACCAAGCATACGAATATCCGTGAAATCAAAACTGGGCAGGACGATGTTATCCCAGTTCCCGTTGATGAAATGGAGGAGCGTGCCCTCACCGGCAAACCAGACATCGTTATTACTGACGATACTAATGCTGGTAAAATCCTTGGTGATATTCATCTGGTCAATGACATTGAAGGTCGTACCGCCATTATTGGTACTTAGAATCAACCCGCCGTCGCCAGCGATCCAACCGTTATTGAGATCGTGGAAAGCAACGGCGCGGATATTGCCCTGGATAGTATCCAGGTTGACCCATATCTGGCCCCCATCAGAAGTCCGGCGTAAGGCTCCGCTAGCCCCGGATATCCACCCATGGTTGGCATCGAGGAAAAATACGTCATATAAATCTTTGGACATATTAATCGATTGCAGGCGCCAGGTAGCAGCGACAGCGGTCTGAGATGGGTTGCGCGTCGCTGTAGCCGTAGCTGTGCTACTGGGTGTGAATGTGGCTGTGGCGGTGGCAGTATTGGTACCGGTTGCTGCTGGGGTAGCGGTGGCAGTGGCCGTAATGGTGGAATTGGCGGGAGAAGTACTGGTAGGTGTGGCTGTGGAAACCGGTGTGGCCGTATTGGTTGGCGTACTGGACAGGGTGCTCGTAGCCGATGGCGTTTGGGTGGCAGCCCTGGTGGGGGATATTGTGGCAGTAGGGGTGCCGAAGGGATCTACGGGCCGGCTAAAAGTTTTGCCAACAATAGGCAAGTGTAACATGTATACATCTCTGCCTGGCGTGCCGGTGGGGGAGGGAGTAAAGGTGCGGGTTGCCGTTGTAATGGCCGTGGATGTCGGCGATGCGGCGGTAGGTGTGGCTGTGGCTGTGTCAGTGGGCGTATGCTGCGGGACGGTCGGGGAGGCTGTGGGTATGGAGGGAGAGGACGTGGGAGTATCGGTAGGAGTGGGGGTAGGCGCATCCGCTTGCCGGTGGAAAATGCTGATACCGCCGTCGCTGGTGCCAATCCAGATATCGCCATTCGGCGCTTTGGCGACCAAATGAGTTTCATCGCTATTTAGAGGGGAATTGGCGGAAGTCATATTTTGCCAGGTATTCCCGTCAAGTACCTGAATGCCTTTCCACCAGGTACCTACCCACATGCGGCTATCTTGATCGGATACAATCCCGCTGATGGGACCGGAATTGGCAAAGCGTTGTAGCGACCATGTGCCATTGTTGAACTGATTTAAGGCGCCGTCAATGTAACTGCGGGTTGGCCAATGGAATTTTTGACCCGAGGGGGACCAACCTCCGGCCCAAATGGTATTATTCGGTCCGGTAGCAGCGGCAGTGATAGCCCCGTTGGTATCGCTAGCTACCAAACTGGAATTTTTATTGTTATATAGGGTCCAAGTATCATCAGCTAAATCGGCGGTGCTTTTGTCATCGTAAATGGATACCCCCCCGCCGATGAAGCTATTTACACCGGCAGCCGGGAGAGTGCCTAAGACCGCTTTGCGGTCGCCGGTGAACGCGATGGCATTTACCCGATCGGCGCCCAAGAGATTATTGGTGCTGCTACGGGTATACGTACGCCAGGTGGTACCGTTAAAAACGCTGACCCCAAAACCGATGTTGACGTATCCCTGATAGTCGCCGCCTGTGCCAACAAAGACCTGGTTGTCATCTCGAATGGCGAGGGAGAGCACATAATTCCCACCCAGCCCATTGCTACCTGTATTAGAGCTATCATAAGTGGTCCAGGAGGTATTATTCAGAACAAAAACACCACCTTTAACTATTTGCTGGGATAGTGAATCATAATAGGATTGGGAGCCAACCCAGAGACGGTTGTTGGCTCCGACTGTGAGGGCGCGGACGTAGTTGGAGCGCATGCCCTTGTTCGTGGTTTGGGCGTCTAACAGGGACCAGGCGTTGGTGGCCGATAATTTGTTTATCCCCCGGTAAGTATGTCCAATATATGCCCCCCCATCCGAGGTGAAGGCCACGGCAGAAATGTTGTTGCTGGCCAGGGAGGTGCTGGCTGTGTTCCAGTTACTCCAGGCATTGGTACAGATCTGGCTGATGCCGGAAGCGGCTGTGCCGAGCCAGGCGCAGTCCTGGGAATCTACCACCACGGAAGTTAGAGCGTTGTTTGCCAGGCTGGAATTGGAGGTGGTATAGTTGATCCAACCCTGGCCGGTATACAGACTGGCTCCGGCGGCCGTCGCAAACCAGATGCGGCCCCAACCATCCATAGCTAAGCTGCGCACGTCATTACTCAATAGGCCATTTGCAGTGGTGTAACTTGTCCATGTGGAATTATCTTTGACGGTGACACCTCCGGCTGTCATGAACCAAAGTCTCCCGTAGTTATCCTGGTAGATATGGCGCACATCGTTGTTGACCAGGCCGGAATTTCCGGAAGTAATTGCCTGGCTGAAGCCAGTACTCGGCTCGTAGGTATACAGCCCACTATTGGTGGCAATCCATAACTTTCCAGCGGAATCGAGCCACAGGTCTCTAATATCCGAGGTACCGATGTTAAAGGTGCGGTTAATCCAGGTATGTGTCAGATCTGTGAAATCGGGATTGGTCTGCCACTCAAATAAACCGTGGTCCGTGGCAAACCAAACAGAGTTGTTTTTGTCGGGCATGACGGCCCGCACATTGTCCGCATTTAATCCGCTGTTGGTAGAGTCCTGGGTCAACACTTTCCAGGATGCCTGGTTAATAAATAAGGTGGCGCCTCGGTTTGTCCCAATAAACATCGTGTGGGTGGCGGGGTCGATATATATATTATTGATCGTATTCGATGGAAGGCCGTTCTGGGTGCTTTGACGGGTCCACGTGCCGTAGGTATTTCTACTCTGGGTTGAAAAGGCCATGAGGCCGTAATCCGAGGTCGTGATATAGAGATCTCCCTGAAACAAACGCAGGTTGCTAATACTGTCCGACGCCAATCCATAAGGCCCATACGTGTTAAATTGAGTCCAGGTATTGCCAGTCTGGCTCATAATATTCAGCCCCTGTTTACCGCCGAAAAGGTCATGAGTACCGATCCAAATTTTACTTTGGTCTTTGTCGACATAGAGAGCTCGGACAGAATTGCTGGTAAGGGGGCTGTTGCGGATGGTGTAGGTAAACCAATTCTGACCGTCGAAGGTCGAAACGCCACCACGACCATGCCCCACCCAGACGCGTTTGGCGGCATCAAAGGCGATGGTATAGACTGAGGTGTCCTCGGATTGTAAGTTACCACTCTTACTCGTGAGAGAATTATTGTTGAGATAGGAAATTCCGGCAGTGGTGCCAAACCAGACGCCTGCAACGGGATCCTCAACGACAGTCAGTACATCATTGGCGCCTAGTTCTTTGGCGCTGGACCGGTTAAAAGTGGCCCAGGCGCTGCCATCGTAAATGGCTACCCCACCGGAGGTCGCATCTGTAGTCCAGTGGGCCGGGATAACTTCATCGCCGATGTACTGATCCGGGACGAAAAGCCGGTGGCTGCCGGTAGCTACTATGAGTTTCTCGTTGCGGGTGACAATCAGGCGGTTGACCTGGTTAGATGGCAACATAGGAGATTTGTAACTGGTCCAGGCGCCATTTTTCAGCCGGGCGACACCGCCGCCGCGCCAGGAACCACCCAGGCAGTTCGGCAATAAGCCTCCATCGCAGTATTGCTGCAAGCCAACCCAAAGTGAGCTATCGGCGCCAAAAGCGATACTGCTGACCTGATTGGAGTTCAAGCCCCCGCCCGTATTCTCCAGGGTATAGAGCGCCTCCCAATTTGTTGCATCAGCCGAAAGCACACTGACCCCCCGGTTGGTGGCGAACCACTTGCGACCTGTACCATCGATGACGATTTGCCGGACGGTATTGCCCGCCAGTCCCGCTGGGCCTTCATTGGGGTATAGAAATTGGCGATAGGTGCCATTGGTCAGATCCCAACGCACCACGCCGCCCTTTTCCGTACCCACCCATAAATAATTTGCATCTCGGGTGATAGCATTAATAGAGTCGCCATTAGCGATGGTGCGCCAGGTGCCGAGAATATCGGTATTTGATGGGTTGGAACTTGCCCTGGCATCCTGTAGTTGGTGCTGAGGTCCTAGAATTGCCAGGAGGGCTAGAATTACGAGCAGAAAAGGCCCAGCCTCTAACCAAGCAGGTTTAAATGCGTGTTTACTATTCACTCTATCATTATCCCGGGAAAGTACGGATATTATCCATCAACACTAAATCATAGTTATTCATATCACTTGCGTAAGTCCAAATAACACTTAGGTAGACGCGTTAATTAAAGAACAGTTACGTTTTTTGCCTATTGGCAATTCAGGACATTTTTTATGAGCTGGCAAACTGTTCTATGAGTATGGCTATGCTCGGCAAGAAGGGGCGCGAATAGGCATCCATCTCGATGGATGCCTAGAAGGCCGCCGGCTGGTATCTGGAAAGCAAGGCTTAGCGTCGTAGGGGAGAACTAAGAGGGGTTGAAGAATTGATCGTCAAGACGATTCCTGCGGACCATCCGTCTGCGTGGCAACTCTAAATAGCTCCAGCAATTCTGTCCACTCTTCAGGGAGGAAGTGGCAGGTCACTGTTGCGGTATCGAGATGGTAGTAAATTTCCTGGGTATCCTCATCTCTGGTGTAGTATATGCGGAAATTATCTGTTTCTGCCAGTACTTCGAAATCGATGTTTTCCATGGTGCGAATTCTCCTGAATGCATCCACATGCGTAGATGATGATGTTTGTTAGGCAATAGGTTGAGTAAACGAATGACAGACCGGTACAGTGTAATGTGATATTATAAGGGAAGCGGTAGCTAGAACAAAATCAAGGTGCCAAGGCCAATGGGAAATAGGATCAGACCGGGAAATTGGTAAAATAAGTGCGATTTGAAGGGTTGCGGCAATAATATAGCTTGACGAGGTAAGTAAATAGGGGCATACTGAAAGCGTAGGTTGTTATAATATCAGATTTTTGGGGGACGAACTCATGGACACGTTGGCTTTCTGGCGAGATATCGCAGGCATTATCTTACTCATCGAAGCTATCGTATTAATTTTGCCTTTCCTGATTCTGAGTTATGTGATGGTCAGGCTGTTGCGAGCTTTGGATGGGTGGCTGAAGCCGCATATCCCGGTTGGCCAGGGGTATGTGCGCCAGGGCCAAGACCTCACCAACAAATATGGGCGCCTGGGGGTATCGGTGGCGTCCCGCACTATAGCTGCATGGGAAGGGCTAAGAACCGGCACAGCATACGCGTTCTGGCGCTTCGTCTCCCTTTTTGATTGATAGCGGAATTATTTTATAGCAAGGAGTATGCGGATGGCTGGTCAAAATGGCCATGATGAGTTGGATTTATATGACATCACGTTAATTGGAGCGGGACCTACAGGCCTCTTTGGCGCATTTTACGCCGGTTTACGGGAAATGCGTACCAAGATTATTGAAACTCTGCCGGAAGTTGGCGGGCAATTGGCAGTGCTCTATCCTGAGAAATTCATTTATGATGTACCGGGATTCCCCAAAATCCTGGCGCGTGATTTGGTTAAAGATCTGCGCGAACAAATGGATCAGTTCCGGCCCACGATTTGCCTTAGTGAGCAGGTGCTCAATCTGGAACACACAGATGGGCATATGGTTCTGACTACGTCTAAGGGGAAACATTATACCAAAACGCTGGTGATTTGTTCGGGAATCGGGGCTTTTCATCCGAACAAGATGGATAACCCTTCGATCAACCGCTTTGAAGGGAATGGCGTGTTTTATCATGTGCCGGATAAGGCCATTTTTCGCGGCAAGAATTTGCTGATCGTGGGTGGCGGAGACTCTGCTTTGGATTGGGCATTGACATTTAAGGATTGGGCCAGGCATGTCACGTTGGTCCATCGTCGCGATGTGTTCCGGGCGCATGAATCAAGTGTGGCGGCCCTGTTTGCCTCTCCGGTAGAGGTGAAGCTATTTTGGGAAATTAAAGAGGTTTTGGGCGATAAAAAGATCCAAAAAGTGGTGATCGTAAATAATAAAACCAAGGAAGAGCAGACGATCGATGTGGATGCGATCTTGCTGAACCTGGGTTTCAAAGCCGATATTGGGCCGATCCGGGAATGGGGGCTGGAGGTAGTGAACCGGTCCATCGTAGTGTCGGGCGCTATGGAGACCAATATTCCCGGCGTATATGCTGCAGGTGATATCAGCGATCCGAAGAACAGCATCCAACTCAATCTCATTGTGACGGGTTTTGCCCAAGCGGCGATTGCTGTAAACTGTGCTAAGAACTTTATTGATCCGAAGGAAAGGATCTTCCCGGGACACAGCTCGGAGATGAAGTTGTAAGGATCTTTAAGACGGAAAATAGCGGACTTAGTAGATTTTTAGCTAGAAACCCCTCGCCGGTCGACTCAGAGCCGGTATGCTGAGGGTTCCTCCGTCGCGACACACGGTCGGTGGGCAATTAGCGCTGCTGGTGCTGGTGATCATTTGTTGGGGAATGGTCGGGCGCGACCCGCTGCCCGTGACCACATTGGGGCCACCGCAAGAAGTATATACCTCCTATCCAAGCCTGGGTGTCCATACCCGGTTAACCGATGAAGTTGAGCCACGCAAGATAAAGCGGACGTTGCAGATGGTGCGAGAACTGGGCGCATCGTGGGTAGTGGAGTATTTCCCCTGGGCCTATGCCGAGCCGGAGGCGGGGCGGTACGATTTTACCCATGCCGACCTGCTGGTTAACCATGCTTTGCAACAAGGTCTGAAGGTGATTGCCCGAATCGATTATGTGCCTGCCTGGGCCAGGCCGGCGGATTCAACGGTGCGTTTGCTGCCGGAAGAAGCATATCAGCGGTATGCAGCCTTTGTGGCGGTCTTTGCGCACCATTTCCGCGGCCGGGTCAACTATATTGTAGTTTGGAATGAGCCGAACCTGGTCTTCGAGTGGGGGATGCGACCGGCAGACCCGGAGGCCTATACCCGTTTATTGGCGCAGAGTTACAAGGCGATCAAGGCAGTGGCGCCGGAAACGCAGGTGCTGGCGGCGGGATTGGCCCCGACAGAAGGGGATGGCGCCAATATGAGCGATTTGGAGTTTCTGAAGCGGATGATAATGGCCGGTGGGGGGCAATGGATGGATGGATTGGCAGCCCACGCTTACGGGCGGACGGTGCCGGCTACAGAGCCACCGGATGCGGGCCGGATCAATTTCAGGCGGGTGGAGCTTTATCATGATATGCTGGTGCGGGCAGGATATGAGGGATTACCGCTCTATATCACAGAAAGTGGCTGGAATGATAATCAACACTGGGTATGGGCAGTGAGTCCGGCGCAGCGAATCCAGTATACGCTCTCGGCGTTGCAGGTGGCGCGAGATTGGCCGTGGTGCCGGGTTTTGGCGGTGTGGGTATTGCGGTTGCCCTGGCGGACTTATACCTTTCAGGATAATTTTACAATGGTGGATACTGATTTTGAGCCATTGCCCTTGTACCTGGAAGTGCAGAAATGGGTAGGTGAAAAGTAGGTCACAGAGGCACAGAGAAAAGCTCTATCAAGAGGTATGTTTCTCATAATGGGTCATTCACATATGTTGGGAAAAGTATATTGGAAAAGGTGAGTGGTCTCTGGCCTGGGGATCAGAGCAGGCGGGAATGGGGCGGGCCATTTTCCGCGCGGAAGGTGTGGCTGGCGGTGGGGCTGGTAGCGGGGATTTTGAGCCTGTGGCCCCCGTTGCGGCCCTGGATCAGGCCGGATGGGACGTGGCGGCAGATTCAAGCGAGCGGTGTAATTCGCATAGCCATAGACCCCGGTAATCCCCCTTTTTCAGAGGATACCGGCAGCGGGTTGCAGGGGTGGGATATCACGCTAGGGCAGCAGTTGGCGGGCTTGTGGGGGGTAAAAGTTCAATGGGTAGTGGTAGGGTTTGACGGGTTGTACGATGCCTTGCGGGCGGGGCAGGCGGATATGATTCTGTCTTCGCTGCCTTACGATGCGCTGCATACGGAGGAGGTAGCTTTTTCCCATCCCTATTTTCAGGCGGGGCAGAGATTGCTGGTGCCTGCGGCTTCTCCGGTCAACGGGTTGCGGGATTTGCAGGGAAAATCGGTGGCAGTGGAGTGGGGCAGTGCGGCGGATGCCGGGTTGCGGCGGATAAGGCAGGGAAAAGGTTTTGAGATTCAGCGATTTATGAGCCCGGCTGAAGCTGTAGTTGCGGTTTTGGAAGGCAAGGCAGATGGGGCGGCAGTGGACGGCGTGACGGCGTTGTTGATTTCCCAGGACGGTAAACTTCGTATAGTTAAAGAGGCTATCACAGACGAACCCTACGTGATTGCGGTGGGGCGAGAGGATGACCGCTTGTTGTTAGAGGTGAACAGGGCGCTGGATAGGGTGTTGCCCCAATGGCAAAAGCGCACAGCCGATACCTGTTGTATCCAGTAAAGTTAAGACCAGGGAAGGTAGAAAGGTGAGGCGACCGTAGGAATCGCCCCGGTGTTATTTATCAGCGGTACGCGGATGGTACGCTGATCCTTTTTCGGATACGCGTATCATCTTAGCTGCTTGCCAGCCGTCCGCCTGGTTGGATAGATGCGGGTTGTTTGTAGCCGCGCATGGTGCGATAACGCTTCTTAATCCACCAGACAATAGCCCGCTCGGAGGCGTTATTGGTGCCATCCAAGCGCTGCCCCTGGGGACCTACCTAGGTACGATCTGGTAGCGATGATAGATCTGATAGAGGTCTGCGCCTTGCTCCGGCTGGCGGGTGCGCACCAAGGCCAGCAAACGGGCCAAGTCCGCTTGAGCTTGGGCTGGGGACACCCCGATGGCTGCCAAAGCATGATCCTGATCTGCTCCCGCCGCTGTGGTCAGTTCCGCCACTAAAGCTTCGGTGTTGCGCAGCACATGGCTTTTTCAGACCTGATGCGCCACTCCCAGAGTGTCGGCCACCCGTTTGAAACTATTCGCATTGTCACTGACCAGCACGTGGGTATCCGTGGCCGCCATAATAGGCGCATCTCTAATTTTCAAACAGTCACGCTTTCACTCTTAAGCCGACTTACCCCCCCCCCGCATCCGTGCCACTGGTGGACTGGGCCTGAGTCAATTCCGCGATGTTGCCAAAAACGATGAACTGCGGGCGCTTATAGGGCTTACGTTTAGGAACCTGCTGCCCGGAATGCGTCTTGTCTGCGTGTGGTTGCACCTGCTCCATAATTCCTCCCTTAAGTGTACTGTAAGCGCAATATCCTTGAAGGACACAATATACCATGAAACCGAGCGATTTAGCAATTCCCCGCATTGCCTCATTGAAAATCTTACTTTGGCGGATTCGTTGCCTCAGATAATAATCTTACCCGATCAGGTTGCACCACAAAAATGGTCGGGGGGAAAGAGGCTATGATGAGTCAGAAAAGTAAACGTGAACTTTTGGAAACTATTGCACCTCGCTACCATGCTGCCGGTGGGGAGGAGAAAACCCGGATCTTGGATGAGTCCGTGAGGAGCACGGGGTATCACCGCAAATATGCCATCTACTTGCTACACCATCCCTACCGACCCGAGGAGCGCACCCGCCGCCGCAAGGCCCGGATAGTGAAGTACGCCTTGGTGCAGGTGTGGCGGGCCGTTAACTGCATTTGTGGCAAGCGCCTGGTAGCCTATTTGCCGGAGTTGGTAGCCGTCATGGAGCATCACGCGGAGCTGCAGTTGGATGCCCCCACCCGCGCTTTGCTGTTGGGCATCAGCGCGGCGACTGCTGACCGGCTGCTGCGGGCCGAGCGGCAAAGCCTGGGCCGGCGCGCGGTCAGCACCACCAAACCTGGCACCCTGCTCAAGTCTATGATCCCGGCATGCTACGCATGCTTGCACCTTTGCCGACTGGGATGATGCCCGACCAGGCTTTATGGAGATCGATTTTTAGAATTTCAATCTGCACCGTCAACTCCCCAATGAGGTTCTTGAGATCATCGGGGGACTCCCCTGGCGCATAGCCTTGCGTTTTTGCCTCGGATTGCGCTTGTCCATGAAGATGTCCACGGCCTGGGCTTGAAACTCCTGTCGCCACCTGCGAATCATCGAGCTACTCACCCGATCTCACCGGTTGCGGCTGACCAGGGGCAGGTAAACGTGCTCCACTTCGCTGGCATAGCGGACTTCAAAGGGGACGGTTTGGGTGATAGCGCCGGAGGAGAGGGTGGCGGTGAAGGGGTAGGTGCCGCCGGCGATGGCGGGATTGGCAGGCAAGCTGATGGCGATGCGGGCGGATTCAGAAGGGTTGAGGATGGCGGGATCGACGGCGACCGTGAAGCCAGGGATCCCTGCCTCTATCGAGGCGTGCAGCAGGGGCAACTGGCCGTAGAGCGTGGCGGCCTGGAGTTGCCCGTAGCCGGTGCTGCCGGCAATCACGAAGATGGGGGACGGCGAGAATTGGGCCTCAAAGTTGTAGGTGGGAGCCGTGAGAAAGAGCAAGGCCAACCCCTGGCCCCAGCCCTGTACTGCTGTGTGAGGAATGGTATTATAATTCGCGACCGCTGGTTGGACAGGCGTATCGGCGGAGACGTTCAGGACAGTGCCATCGTTGGCGACCTGGTTCAGAACGGCGGTGCGGGCGGTAAGCATGTTGGCGCCTAGCTCGGGGCTTTCCCAACCGTGGCTCAGGGCGATGGCTAATCCGGCGCCGATGCCGGCCGTAGCTGAAGTCTCATTGTAGTAGCCGGGATGGTCTATTACCGTGGGCCACAACCCTGCACCCGAACCAGTCTGTGGCTGGCGCTCTACCAGGGCGGCGATGTGGCGGCGCAGCAGTTGGTGGATGATTGGCCAGTTGCTGTTGGTGACCGGCAGGTTTTCCAGTAGTTCTGTCGCGCCTAAAATGGCTAAACCGTTGCCCCGCGCCCAAAAGGCAGCGGAAAGATTGGTGTCTGTGGATTGGTCCCAGGTGTGGTAATAGAGGCCAATATAGGGATCCATCAGGCGGCGCTGGTGGATGAGAAATTGGTTGACGGCTGTCTCAAAATAGCGGCTTTCGCCGGTGATGGTCCCCATGTGGGATAACAGCGTGGAGGCCACGAAGACGGTCTCGACCTGCAGGCGGTCATTGACATAGACCAGGCCGCCGTCTGATTGCAAGGGGGCCCGTTCAACCAGGTAGTCCGCTTGCAGGCGGGCGGCCTCCAGGTAGCGGGCGGCGCCGGTCAGGCGATAGAGTTCCAGCAGGGCGATACCGGGCGCGGTGGAGGGTATGCTGCTGGGAAGGGCGGGGCCTTGCGCCAGGGAGGCGTCGAACCAGTTGTGCACGAAGTCGAGGTAGCGTTGGTCTCCGGTCGTCTCGTAGGTCCGGAGTAAGCCGTAGAGCGCCAGGCCGGAGTTCAGGTCCCAACTATTGTATGACAGGGTCATGGTGCGGTCGGCGATTTTGACCAGGGAGGCGCCGCCGGTTTGAGAGGGGGCAGCGGCGTTGAGGGGTACCCAGGATAGGAGAAGTAGGAAGGTGGTTAAGGTCGTAACCCACGGTAAGACTGTGGTGGGGCGAAAACCGGTAACGGGTCTGCTATTATTTTTAGCTCTCAATGTACTCTCCGGACGGTGAATTGGTGAAGGGGATCTATCATTAAGACGCAGGGTGCGGGTTTAAGTAACTGGATTGTCTATCGTTCTCCACGTGGAAAGGTGTCCGTTAGGCGCGTGCAGTGTACTTCACTGCACGTAACCACACACTCGTGATGTGCCAGTGACTTGTGCGGTTTTCAACCGCACCTACTTCTGCACCTTCAGCCGGATTTATCCGGCGCTGTCCGGTATGTCGGTCATTGATGACCGGCAGCGACTATCCGCGTGCAGTTGGCGGTAGACGCGGCTGAGCTCTTGGACTTGTTGCTCGGCATGGTAGGAGCTGCGCACCAACGGACCAGATTCCACCCACTTGAACCCCATAGCATAACCTGCGCTCTTCAGCATCTCAAATTCATCCGGGGGGACGTAGCGCATCACCGGCAGATGTTGTTCTGACGGGCGCAGGTATTGGCCGATAGTGATGATGTCGACATCGTGGGCGCGCCAATCGCGCATGACCTGGCGGACCTCATCCAGGGACTCGCCTAAGCCCAACATGATGCCGGATTTGGTAAGGACCTCACCATCGAACCCTTTGGCCGCTTGCAGCAGCTCCATAGACTGCTGATAGAGGGCCTGGGGGCGCACCAGGCGATAGAGGCGGGGGACGGTTTCGACATTGTGGTTCAGAATCTCGGGCCGTTGATCCATAACCATCTTCAGCGCCTCGGCCGAGCCGCGAAAGTCGGGAATGAGGACTTCGATACTGCAGCCGGGCACCAACTCGCGAATGCGGGAGATGGTGCGGGAAAAGATCTGAGCGCCGCCATCGGGCAATTCGTCGCGATTGACGGAGGTGATAACGACATGCTTTAGTTGCATGCGTTCAACCGCCCGGGCCACCCTTTCGGGTTCCATGAGGTCCAGTAGCTGTGGCCGGCCGGTTTTGATATTGCAAAAACCACAACTGCGGGTGCAGGTGTCACCTAAAATCAGAAAGGTAGCCGTGCCCCGGCCCCAACAATCGCCGATGTTAGGGCACCTGGCTTCCTCGCAGACGGTATGGAGGGAAAGGCCGCGCATGAGGCTCTTGATCTGGCCGTAGTTCTCGCTAAGTGGGGCAGGTACTTTGAGCCACTGCGGACGGCGGCTATGGAAATCTATAGGTTCAGAGGACATGCTTACTCCTTGAAAGAATGAATGTTGGACAATTTGCCAAATTGTCCACCTTTTAGGTGAAGGCATCAATGCCGGTGGTCAGGCGGCCGATGATGAGCTTCTGAATCTGGCTGGTGCCTTCATAAAGGGTGGCAACCTTAGCGTCGCGCAGATAGCGTTCTACCGGATATTCATCGGAATAGCCATAGCCACCATGGACCTGAATGGCATTAAGGGCGGCGCGGACGGCGGCTTCGGAGGCATAGAGTTTAGCTATGCTGGTTTCGCGGGTGTTGCGCACCCCTTTGTTTTTTAAATGACCGGCGCGGTGGACCAGCAAGCGGGCAGCCTCGTAATCTACTACCATATCTGAAATCATCTCCTGGACGAGTTGGAAACCGGCAATCGGGCGGCCAAAGGCATGCCGGTCTTTAGCATATTTGACACTGGCGTTGACACAGCCCTGGATGATGCCAACACAACCGGAGGCGACGCCGAAGCGGCCCTGGTCCAGGGCCCACATAGCGATCTTGAAGCCATCTCCGATCTCCCCCAACATGTTTTCGGCAGGCACACGCACATCTTCCAGGATCAATTCGGCAGTATTGGAAGAGCGCAGGCCAAGCTTACCCTTGATGGTTTGGGTGGAAAATCCAGGGGTTTGGGTTTCCACCAGGAAGGCAGCCAGACCTTTGGCTTTGAGCTCTGGGTTGGTTTGGGCGAATATGAGCGCCAGGTTGGCCAGGCCCCCATTGGAAATCCACATTTTGCGCCCGGTGAGGGACCATTGAGAGCCTTGCTTGACAGCGCGGGTTTCCAGGTTGGCGGCATCGGAGCCGGCCCCGGGTTCTGTCAGGCCAAAGCAGCCGAGCCAGGTGCCGTCGGCGAGCAGGGGGAGATACTTTTGCCGCTGCACCTCGGTGCCAAAATTGAGTATCGGTAGCTCGGTTAGAGATACCTGGACGGAGAGGGTGGTGCGGATGCTGGAATCTACTCTGCCGATCTCTTCGAAAATGAGGGCTTCAGAGATGAAGTCGGCGCCCATGCCGCCGTATTTTTCGGGCAACGTGGGGCTGAGGAAGCCTAGCTTTGCCAATTTATCAATGATCGAACGGTCGAAGATGGCGTTGCGGTCGCGTTCTTGCGCGCCCGGCATAATTTCCCGGTCGGCAAAATCTCGAGCCGTGTTTTTGATCATCTCTTGTTCGGCGGAAAGGTCGAAATCCATGCAGTGACTCCTTCAGGCACTATAGACGTGAGCCGCTTCACCGCACAGCTTTAAGAAATTGCGCAGAATCTCGAGGCCCATCTGCTGGCTCTTTTCCGGATGAAACTGAATGGCATAGACATTTCCCCTGGCGATCACAGAGGGAAAATCGAGGCCATAATCGGTGTATGCCACGACAGTAGCCGGGTCCTGCGGCCACGCTACATACGAATGGTCAAAGTAGCCGTAGCTACCTGTAGCAACGCCTTCTAGTAGGGGGTGATCGAGCAAACGCTTATGGATCTGATTCCAGCCCATATGCGGGACTTTGAGATCGACATTAAAACGGCGCACATGTCCAGGGAAAATACCCAGGCCAGTATGTTGCCCCATCTCGTCGCTGTCTGCAAAGAGCAGTTGCAGCCCCAGGCAGATGCCAAAGAAAGGTTTGCCATCGGCGATAGCGGCGCGGATCGGTTGTAAAAGCTTTCGATCTGTGAGGGCTTGCATGCCATTCCCAAAGGCGCCTTGACCTGGGAAGGCAATGGCGCGGGCGCGGGCCATGACTCTGGCATCAGATGTGACGACAACATCTGCGCCTACATGGCGAAAGGCATTTTCCACGCTGCGCAGATTACTGACGCCATAATCTAATAAAGCTATCACTACGTCCTCCTCATGGACAATTTAGCAATTTGTGAGACAATTTGAAAAATTGTCTCACAAATGTTTGTCAGTTTCAGTATAGCCCAGTGCGTAAATAAGTCAAAATTTGTGGGGCAGGGAGGGGTTAACGAGATTGCGGCTGCTGATGCCGCCTTAATTAATATGGTTTTTATGGTTTTTAATGATATTCTTATTATTTAAAATAGATTCAATGGAATTGCTAGAAAGACCTACAACTTTTATAATACGACAAAGGTTTTCGATAGTGCTACCTGCAGTGATCAGGAGGACAAAAATTTGTCCACACTCCAGCCATCCGGAATGACTAACCCTTTGGAATTAAAGATTCTGCTGTACCGTGGGCAGGAAATTCTAAAAGATCTGAAGAACGCCAGCGATGCAGGGGTCCGAGCCAGTTACCGTTGGGCAGCACAGGCGTATAAAGAAGCCTGTGAAGCGTATCCGGACCATCCCTATCCTTTATACCGGCAAGCCCATAGTCTCTTTTATTCCCATTATAAGGATGCGCAAAAAATTCGGGCCCTATTGGACCGCGCTTGCGCCGCGAATCGCGAGAATCCTTTATTGATGTTGGCCGCTGGATGGATCTATAAGAGTTTGGATGTGGGGGATCACCGGGTGTGGGCAGCCTGGCAGGTTTATCAGGCAGATGGTTGGGGGGCGAGCCTGGCCCCGGAGAACGCCTACTGGGAAATCGAGGGAGTGAAGTTCCCGATCGTCGATACAGCCGAACAGGCGCTGGAAGCGCATAGGGGGTTTGTGGCAGCTTTTCCAGCAGTGGGAGATGCTTAGGGCTCGTCAAGAAATAAGTTCCCGTTTTGGCGGATGGGTAGCCATGGCGTCAGAACGGGGGCGAATGATGTAGTTCCAATTGGGACAGATGGCATGGCGTTCCAAATTGAGCGTCTCCATCTCAGCGTCCGAGACGCTCAAG
>SHYO01000034.1 GCA_009692745.1 Chloroflexota bacterium | reverse complement strand
CCTCCCAGCTCTGCGATTTGCGCTCATCGGGTCGCAAGTAGAAAAAGATATCTTCAAATTTCAGTTGACTCAAATCTCCGCCCCACGTCGGCATGGGCTTCTTCCAGAAGATGTCCAAAGCCTTCAAGCGGCGCTTCAGCATCCACTCAGGCTCCTTTTTCATATGGGAGATTTCTTCTACCACTCCCCGGTCTAAACCTTTGCGGGATTTGAAGGTATAATTTTCAGGATCTTTAAAACTATACTTAGTAAGATCAATATCAAATGGAGATGTGACAGTTGCCATGATTTGCTTCCTCCTCATAAATGATCCCGGATAAAACCAGAGTTGAACTCGGTGGTGCCTTTAACTCCGTTCAACAGGCACCCCACAGCCAAAGCGGATTAGTGCCGTGCAACACTATTTATTATAGCATTTTTCATAAAAAATAGCGAATTCGAGGTAGTAGAAACTTTCTTTATTCCACAAACCCGGTATTTACCCCGGTCTCTCTACCATCCTATATCCTGCTCATTATCCTCTTCAACCCAGGTTTGCACACCATAAACCCCGGCTTTTAAAGTTTTCAAGCCTAACAGGGCGCATTTTATCCGGACATAGCTTATGGGAATACCTAGAGCATCGAGAATATCCTGCTTATCGATAGACTTGACCTCTTCGAGGGTTTTCCCTTCGACCATCTCTGTCAGCATGGAGGCCGAGGCCTGGCTGATAGCGCATCCCTTACCGCTGAAACGCACCGCCGTCACCCGGTCATCGTCTACCTGTAAATCGATGCGCAATTTATCACCACACAGGGGATTATGCTCTTCGTGGCTGAAATCGGGATGCTCTAGCGTACCGAAATTGCGTGGATTTCGAAAGTGATCCAGAATATTTTCTCGATATAAATCTTCCATCAGAATTTAAATACTTTCTTAGCTGTATACAAACCCGCTACCAGCCGGTCAATTTCTTCTGTGGTATTGTAAAAATAGAAGCTAGCCCGCGCCGTAGCTGCTACATTTAAGCGGCCTGCCAGAGGCATAGCACAATGATGGCCGGCCCGGATGGCGATCCCCTCTCTATCCAGCATAGAAGCCAGGTCATGGGGATGGATTGCATCTACATTAAAGGCCACCACCCCGCCGCGCAACGCCGCCTCAGGACCGTATATCACCACACCTGGTACGCTGCGCAACATCTCTATGGCATAGCTTACCAGGTATTGTTCGTAGGCATGCACCTTTTCCATGCCAATGCCGGAAAGGTAATCGACCGCGGCGCCAAAACCGATACCCTCGGCGATGCCAGGTGTTCCGGCCTCAAATTTCCAGGGTAGGTCATTCCACGTGGCCCCTTCGTAGGTAACCTCACGGATCATATCACCGCCCCCCATGAAGGGCTCCATAGCTTCCAGCAGGTCACGGCGTCCCCAGAGCGCCCCAATACCGGTAGGGCCACACATCTTATGTGAAGAGAAGGCCAGGAAATCAGCGCCTAATTCCCGCACATTCACCGGGAAATGGGGCACACTCTGGGCTGCATCCACGATCACCACTGCCCCCACGGCATGAGCTCTGGTCGCGATTTCTGCCACCGGGTTGATAGTCCCCAGGACATTGGACATATGGGTTACGGAAACCAGACGGGTTTGCGGTCCCAACAATTCGTCCAATAGATCCATGCGCAAACACCCCTGATCATCCACCGGAATATACCGCACCCGGGCACCCTTACGCTTCGCCAGCCTCTGCCAGGGCACTAGGTTGCTGTGGTGCTCCATTTCGGTCAGGAGAATTTCCTCCCCCTGCCGAATATTACTCTCACCCCAGGTATAGGCCAACAAATTCAAACCTTCAGTGGTGTTTCTGGTGAAGATTACTTCTTTATTCGAGCGCGCCCCGATAAAATTCGCGATACGCGCCCGAGAGCGCTCATAACCGAGGGTCGCTTCTTCGCTAAGGCGGTGGATACCCCGGTGTACGTTAGCATTGTAATTCCGATAGTAGAAATCCATAGACTGGATGACACTATCCGGCTTCTGGGAAGTAGCGGCATTGTCCAGGTAGACCAGTGGTTGGTCATTCACCTTCCGCGCTAGAATCGGAAAATCCAGGCGAATTGCTTCTACATTTAGCGTAGCGGGTTTCAAAATCTCTATTGCCATAGTTTTTACCAGATCTTACCTCTGATTCCGGCGGCCGGATATGGATCCCTCCGCTAAACCATTATCCATCGCATTACTATCCACCAGCCCGTTCACTTGCTCCATTACCTCGTCGTGACGGTACTTGCGAATAGCAGCTTTCATTGTATCCAACGACAGGGTAGCACATTTTGGACGCGACACGACCACTTCTCGCCCCAGCAGCTCCATAAGCTGATCGGCATCCATATCGTCAACTTCCGCTATCGTCTTACCCTTAATTACTTCTGTCAAAATCGAAGCGGAGGCTTGACTAATCGTGCAGCCCTCCCCTTCAAAGGTCACGTCCTCCACCTTTTCATCGGGCCCAAACTTGAGATATATAGTCAGAACATCACCACAACCAGGATTACCACCAGTGATGCTGGCGGAGGCATCTCCCAAAGCTCCATGATTGCGGGGGTTCTCATAGTGGTCGAGTAAAAAATCGATGTAATCTTGTCTTGATAACATGGCTCCCATCCCTGACATTACACATCAAACAGGATAGGTGAGAAAGATTTTAGAGCTGGAGGTTACAGGCTATTACCTCCACCGGCTCAGATCTAACGCTATCACCTGGAACCTGCAAACACCTTTAAGTATACTACTTTTCGATCGGTGCGTTAACCAGGTTGCCCCACTCCGTCCAAGAGCCATCATAGTTCCGGACCTTGGGATAGCCCAGCAGGTAGGTCAACACAAACCAGGTATGAGATGAGCGCTCACCAATACGACAATAAGCAATGACATTCTGGTCGGGCGATATACCTTCATTCCCATAAAGCAGGCGTAAATCATCGACTGACTTGAAGGTGCCATCCTCCCGTACTGCTCTGGCCCAGGGGATATTTTTGGCACCGGGGATATGGCCGCCGCGCATAGCACCTTCTTGAGGGTATTCGGGCATATGTAGCTTTTCGCCGGAATATTCTTGTGGTGAACGGACATCTACCAAAGCTTTGTGATCTTTAATATGGCCCATCACATCATCGCGGAAAGCTCTGATCTTAGCTTCATCCCGTTCGTTAGCTGAATACTTAGTCCCCGAGTAAAAAGGGATTTCTTTGTCCATAGGCCGGTTTTCATCAATCCACTTCTTCCGGCCACCGTTCATAATCCTTAAATCTTTATGGCCAAAGAGTTTAAAGACCCATAACGCGTAGGTGGCCCACCAATTGTTCTTATCGCCGTAGAAGACGATCGTAGTTTCGTTGCTAATCCCCTGGTTGGATACCAGCTTTTCGAAACTCGCGCGATCCAGGTAATCACGGCGCAGCGGATGCTGCAGATCGGTATGCCAATCAATTTTGATTGCCCCGGGAATATGTCCTATCTCGTACAGGAGCACATCCTCATCGGATTCCACGATCCGCACCTGGGGGTCGTTGAGGTGTGCCGCAACCCAATCAGTCTCTACCAAAACTTCGGGATGGGCATAACCACTCGTAGCCGATTGTGCTGCTGATTGATGTTCTGCCATTTGTTGTTTCCTCACTTACGTATGTAAAATAAAGGGCGAAAAATGGGGCGGGTAAATCAATTCCATATTTCACCGCTGACGATAGATTCTAGGATACCGTTACCGTCCCCATCTTTTCATCGACATAGCCCAATAACTTTTCACGGACCTGCTCGAGGGGAATGCGCTGCAAAACCGGAGCAAAGAATCCCTCTAAAATAACCCGCTCTGCCTCGCGCCGGTCTATACCCCGGCTCATGAGATAGAAAACCTGATCTTCATCCAACTGGCCAATAGTTGCACCGTGGGAGGCACGGACCTCATTGGCCTCGATCTCCAGACTGGGAATAGAATCAGCGCGCGCATGTTTGCTCATTACCAGGGTATTATCGTGCAGGTAAGAGTTGGTCTCTTGGGCATTCTTGCGAATCTTAATGAGTCCCTCAAAGATGGAGCGTGAAGTATCCGCCAAGGCTCCCCGCAATAACAGATCACCAAAGGTAAAGGACGCGACGTGGTCCATCAAGGCGTACATATCCCAATGCTGATCGTGGTCGAAGTAAAAGACACCGACACTTTCTGTGTTGGCGCCGGTGCCAACTAAATATGCTTCCTGATATTGATGGGTCAGTTTCGCGCCAACTTCGGCAAGGGTATAGTTAATCGCTGCATCGTTGTGCACCATAGTCCGCCGAGTGACCAGGTTGTAGACATTCAATCCCCAATTCTGCAAGTTGGTAAATTTTACTCTAGAATTCGGGTGGAGGTAGATCTCCGTTACCCCTCCCACCAAAGTTTGGCCTGTGAATGTCTCCGACAGCGTCTCCTCCAGGAAATGTATGGAGGCGCCGGTCTCCGTTACAATCAACGTATGCGGGAAAAGCGCCCGGTCATCACCGGTAGTTGTTAAAAAGTTATAAAAAGGCATCTCAACTTCAACGTTGCGCGGCACATACAAAAACGTGCCGCCACTCCACAAGGCCGCATGTAAAGCCTCAAACTTGCCAAAATCCGGTTTGATGATCTCGGCCATAAAATATTTCTTCACCAAATCCGGGTATTGCTGCACGGCAGTATCCATATCGACCAGGATAACGCCCTTCGCTAGCAGCGCAGACAAGAGCTGGACATGCACTACTTGTGAGTCAACCTGCACCACAGCGCCCGCCATTTCACTGCTACCGGCTAGCGCCTGTTGCGCCAAGGGTGTCAACTGTCCGGATGGCGTATAGAAAATCAAATTGGCGAGGTTGAGATTGCTGATATCTGTGCGCTTCCAATTGGGTTGGGGGAGACGCTCGTAAGTCTCCCAGGCTGCCAGGCGAAACTCCCGCATCCAGGCAGGCTCATTTTTCAGATCAGATAGGGCTACGACAGCATCCCGGGTCATGCCTCCTGCTACTAATGCAGGAGCTATTGTGTCAACTGCTGATGCTGCCATCTGCAATCCCCTCCCTAATCCAATCATAACCTTCTGTCTCCATCTTTTGCGCCAATTCAGGACCACCGGACTGCACAATCCGGCCGTCAACCAGGATGTGTACATAGTCTGGTTTAATATAGTTAAGAATGCGTTGGTAATGGGTAATTAAGAGAATGCCCATCTCAGGGCCGGCCAATGCGTTGATACCCTGGGACACTACCTTTAGAGCATCGATATCCAACCCGGAATCGGTCTCATCCAGGATGGCGATTTCGGGATGAAGTACGGCCATCTGCAAAATCTCGGCCCGCTTCTTTTCACCACCTGAGAATCCTTCATTCAGATAGCGGGTCGCAAAGGACTCATCTACTTCCAACAATTTCATCTTCTCCATCACCAACTTGCGGAATTCAGCTACAGGTATACCCTTTTTGCGGGCAGATCCATCCGTCGGCCCTGGCAGCCGAGCATTTAGAGCGCTGCGCAAGAAATGCGCCAAAGTCACGCCAGAAATCGTCGTTGGATATTGAAACGCCAGGAACAATCCCAGGCGCGAGCGCACATCCGGCGGCAGATCAAGAATATTCTGCCCCTTGAATAGAACTTCACCACCCGTCACTTCATAATCCGGGTGCCCCATCAAAGTGTTCGCCAGGGTGCTTTTACCGGAACCATTGGGCCCCATCAGAGCATGAATTTCTCCCTGGCGGATGGTAAGATTTAACCCCTTGAGGATTTCCTTCCCCTCGATTCCAGCGTACAGATCTTTTATTTCCAACACAGAAGGCATTGCGCAAACTCTCCTAAACAAAATATATCGCAAAAACGCATAAGCCTGAATTGCAGGATACTGTATCCCGGAAAAGAATTCAGACCTTTTGACATATGAATTCTATGATATTTATGATAAAAAGTCAAACTGAAAATCGGATAGTTATTAGATGGGATAACACGAAGAGGATGACAATAGCAAATAGGCTAACACACGCAGGTTATACCTAAAAGACCCGACAAACCTATACGATAAATTCACTCACAGCACAAAAGCCTTATTCCAATGCCTGGCGGCCCTTAAAACCGGTCTCTAAATCATGCCAATATGTGACATGGTCCTCACCATACATCCAGCACAGGTAAACATCCCGGCCATCGCGGCGATGGAGAAAATCGACCAATCCTTTGTCAATACCTTTTAGAGAGACGCCCATCCCATTGATTTCTTTGGCGATAGATTCAATTATTTCGAAATCTCGCACCATTTCACTGGCTTCCCGGCTGCCACTATTCAGATGCACCTTAGCCAGCACACCCTGGATTTGGGGTTGGCGCACGAGTATACGCCGGCGTGCCAGCGCTAATCTGTTGAACAGATACTTAAGCCTGGGCACCAGGGCATCCGCCTCAGCCACCGTAAAATATTTGGGCCTCACTACAGCACCTCGATTGCCGTCATAGTCGCACGACCATCGCCATAAGGTAGAAGAGGCAGGGATCTACGGAAGTTCACGAGATCCCTGCCTGATATCTTGAGATTGAAGCAATACCTAATAAACCGTTAAATTAATGACAACCGCAACTACCACCCTCAGCTTCATCGGCGGCGGCGTTGGCAGCGGTACGGAAGGAATGCCCACAACCGCAAGAAGATACGGCATTCGGATTATCGATCTTGAAGCCGCCACCCATCAGATTGTCTACGTAATCAATAGTAACGCCGGTCAGGTAATAGAGGCTTGTCGGGTCAATGAAGACGCGCACCCCGGCAGAATCAAAGACCTCATCACCTTCTTCAGCAGAGTCCTCGAAGGCCATACCATACTGCATGCCCGAGCAGCCGCCACCGGATACGAAGACGCGCAGGCCGTGGTTGGTAAGCTCCTTTTCCCGCAACAACTTACCTAGACGATCGGCTGCCGTAGGGGTCAATGTTACACTTTGTACCTGCTCTATTAACATTTCCTGCCTTCCTCCCTGGATGAAATCCATCTGATGTAAGTTAAAACCCTGTTCTGACACATATCTGGGAAACGCAAAAGCTGCGATAGAACCATATTTTGTTACGGCATCTCTCTTGGCTTTGAGCAAGCCTACTAGAACTGTCAATAATTTTAGATCAAGCGCACCCAAGATGCAAGGCGCAGCCTTAGCCACCAATTTGAGACATATTCCGGATCTCAGGATGAATCCCATGGCGCAGTTGATGCCCCACCGGTTTGTGATAGACTGCCTCCCGGAACATATCCTGCAATTCCTTCATACTCGCGCCAGCCCGCAATGCTGTGCGAAAATCCAATTCGTGATCCGTCAGCAAGCATAGGCGAATGCGTCCATCTGCCGTCAACCGCAGGCGATTACAACCATCACAGTAAGGCTGGCTCACCGGGCTGATAAAACCCACCACCCCTTTGCCATTGGCAAACTGATAATTACGCGATTCGTCATTGGGATTATGGCTGGGCAACGGTTGCAACCGCCCCAAGGCTTGCTCTATGCGGCTCATCGTCTCTTGGGAGGATACAAAGTTTTGGATTGCCACATTGGCGCAATCTCCCAAGGGCATCAACTCGATAAAACGCACATGCCAATCCTTCTCCAAAGTCAGGCGGGCCAGTTCTGCAACCGTGTCATCATTATATCCGCGTGTAACCACACAATTGATCTTAATAGGATTAAATCCGGCTTCTTCGGCAGCCATGATACCGGCCCAAATCTTATCGATACTGCCCCAACGCATAATCTTGGGCAGCCTATCCTGGTCCAGGGTATCTACGTGGATGTTAACCCGCCGCAAGCCGGCAGCCTTCAACTCTTTCGCCAGCGCAGGCAGCCGGATGCCGTTAGTCGTCATCGCCAAATCCTTCAAATCCGGCAAGTTGGTCAGCCGCCGCACAATGGAGACCAACTCCGGGCGGAGCGTTGGTTCCCCACCTGTCAAGCGAAACTTGCGAAAACCCACTGAATTTGCCGCCCGGGCAATAGTTTCAATCTCCTCCTCGTTCAGCAGATCTTCCTTTTGCACAAATGTCATCAAATGCAAAGGCATACAATAGACACAGCGCAAATTGCAATGATCTGTAAGGCTAATGCGTAAGTAGTTTATTGGCCTGTTAAATTGATCAAACAATGTTATCACAGACTCGCTCCAGTCCCTTATAAGCCTTTCCATAAATTTTAGCAGTCTTCCGTAGCTCTGTCAATTTTATGATATATATAGTAAATATTGACAAAACCCTGCCCCACTGTTATAATTTGTATAGGGTTCATCGGTAATATTAATTTATCAAAGATAAAGTATAGCCTGTATTTCATCATTTTGGCCCATATTGGGCCAGCGGTGACATATGAACCCGTCGGATTGAACGGGACGGAGGAACAATAGCGTGCCCATTCAGGCCACACGGTGGGAAATATTAAAAACTCTCAAGGAACGTGGACAGGCGACTGTCGAAGAGCTGGCGAGTGTGTTGGAATTAGCCACCATCACGGTCCGATATCACCTGGGTATTCTTGAAAATGAAAGCCTCGTAACCAGTACCAAGGTTAGACGCTCTGTAGGCCGTCCTCATTACCTCTATACCCTCACAGAAGGGGCAGAGGATCTCTTTCCTAAGAAATACCACCTTTTCGCATCCCGCCTCCTGGATAGCCTGAAAACTTCCTTAGGGGATGAGGAATTGGATTCCATGCTCACTAAAATGGCTCAGAGTATTGCTGCACCAGTTGCGGCAAAATTGCAGGGTCGAGGTCTTGAAGAACGTCTCTCCGCTCTGGTAGAGCTCTTGGGCGAAGAAGGCTTCATGGCTGATTGGCGCAGAGAAGGTACGCAATATATCCTTAGCGAGCGTAGCTGCCCATACTATTATGTCGGACAGCGCCATCCAGAAATTTGTCACCTGGATGTCACTATGATGGTGACAGTGCTGGATGCCCCGGTGGAACGCCATAGTTGCATATTGGATGGCGATGAATGCTGTTCCTTCTGGATTGAATCGGCGGGAACCGGAATCATTGCTACGGGTAGCCTTAGCTGAGGCACTTGGTTGACGCCGTGGCGATTCCTCCTTATAATATTTCGTGATGATAAATTTGTGAAATAAATCCCAGAATCGAGGTGCAGATGTCCCAGGTAATAGCTCCAGAATCCATACACACCAGCAATGTTGGGGAATCAGGGAAGACCGGGGAAACCGGGGTTGTTCTCACCACGCTGGAGCAGGCAGTAAATTGGGCCCGAGCCAACAGCATGTGGCCTCTACTATTCGGGTTGGCCTGCTGTGCCATTGAAATGATGTCAGCACAGGCTTCCAAATTCGACCTGTCCCGATTCGGTATGGAGCTAATGCGCGCCTCGCCGCGCCAGGCTGATTTGATGATCGTTGCCGGTCGCGTATCTCGCAAAATGGCCCCGGTGGTACGCCGGTTATACGATCAGATGCCGGACCCGAAATGGGTGATCGCCATGGGTGATTGTGCTTCCTGCGGCGGGATATTTAATAATTATGCCATTGTACAGGGTGTCGACGAGGTCGTGCCCGTGGATGTATATGTAGCTGGCTGTCCTCCCCGTCCCGAGGCATTGATTTATGGTATCATACAGTTGCAAGAGAAAGTTAAGCACGAAAAGCTGACATTGTTAGGCGATCGCCGCGAGGTCTAATCTCATTATCCCGGCAATATCTAGCCTGACACGGGCAAACTTCAAAAAACTTGTAACCATTCATGTGCTTATTACAGAACGCAAGGATTAGAAGGTAAACTTCTCCACTTTGCGTTCTTTACTATACCAGCTTTGAAAATAACCGCCCCAAAAGGGCTTGTTGAATCAGGCGACGCCGTGCATGTCACACCCCAACTTTTCTCCCTGGCAAGCGTATTTAATCGTCTTTGTGAGTAGTTTTTGTACCCTGGTGCTGGAGTTGGTCGCCGGTAGAATTCTGGCCCCCATCCTGGGAGTTTCCCTCTATACCTGGACCACCATCATTGGCGTTGTGCTGGCCGGCATAAGCCTGGGGAATTTCTTGGGTGGGCGCCTGGCAGATCGCTTTCCTTATCGGGTTACCATCGGCGTGTTGTTGTTGGTTTCAGGGTTGGCCGCCTTGAGCACCCTCAGCATCACCCACCAATTTGCCTATTACCCACCCCAACTCTCCCTCTTACAGCGCATCATCGCTATTACAGCCGGTATTTTCTTCCTCCCCAGTTTGATGCTTGGCACAATCTCGCCGGTATTGGCTCGGTTGCTGATTGTGCGCCATAGTTCGGCAGGTCAAGATGTCGGACGGCTGTATGCTATTTCCACCGCAGGTAGCCTGGTAGGCACGTTTGTTACCGGTTATTTCCTGATTGCCTCTTTTGGTACCCGCTGGATTATCGTCGGCGTGGCTGCCACACTGGTCCTGATAGCCCTGCTTTTCGGGGGATTGTGGCAACAGCGCCGCAGCGGCGCCGGCGCCATTGCCGGTATACTCCTTTTCGCCGGAGGTTTATGGTGGACCAACCAGCGGGGAGCCTTTGCCAGCGATTGCCTGGTGGAATCCAACTACTACTGTATCAATGTGCGAGATACCCAAACCGCCGACAATCGCCCGATGAAAACTCTGGCGCTTGACCATCTGGTGCATAGCTTTGTCATGCTGGATGATCCCAAGCATCTTGAATACGGGTATGAACAGACATACGCTGAGGTAACCCGTTTATTGGCCGAAAAGCGTGCCGACTTGCGATTTCTGATGATCGGGGCAGGAGGCTATACCTTCCCGCGCTACGTGAGGACGCTCTACCCGGAGAGTAAGGTGGAGGCTGTAGAAATAGATCCGGCCGTCACCCGTGTTGCATACCAGTACCTGGCCCTGGACCCCGGTTTAGGTATTATTACGCATAATGAAGATGCGCGCCAATTCTTTTTGCAGTCGTCTCAGATTGGCGGCGCCGAGCGGGGAGCGTATGATCTGATTCTAATTGATGCCTTCAACGATCTCAGTGTGCCCTATCACCTGACCACCCAGGAATTTAGCGCTCAAATCGCCCTCGCCTTGCGTCCTGGGGGTGTATTGATGACGAACATCATCGATAATTACTATACGGGAGAGTTCTTGCAAGCATACGCCAAAAGTTTGCGACAGGTTTTCCCCTATGTTTACCTCATCGCACGTGGCGCCGCCTGGGATGCTCACCAGGCGCTTACCTGGGTAGTCCTGGCCAGTGACCAACCATTAGATCAGGCAAGATTCAACGCTATCGTAGCAGAAACCGATGCTCCGGCGTATGCCAGCAGAGTGATGCCTGATGCCCAATTTGAGGAATATATTGGCCGCGGAAGGTTTATCCTGACCGATAAGTATGCACCGGTTGACAACCTGATCATCCGGCTATTTGAGGAACGAGGCTTCTAGCGCTTAAACCATCTCTATTTCATAGTCGACCAACTCGGCTTCGGGGGCCAGCCCTTCCAGGCGCGAAACGGCCCGTTCCAGCATCTCATGAGCATGCGCCTGGTCGTTGCTAACGCACGCCATGCCCAGCACAGCCGACTGCCACAAGTCGTTAGCATCAACTTCGGCAATCGATATATTAAAATCCTGGCGTAGCCGGGCGATCAAAGATTTCAAGACGCTTCGCTTGGCCTTCAGCGAGTCTGCGCTATGAATCGTTAAAGTGACGCGACAGATACCAATAACCATATTGTATGGGGAGGATATTTGTAGGGTTACTCACGCCGTACGATCCGGCGATACACGAAGGTTTCTTCTACCACTGTTGGTTGGTGGTTATGACGCTTTAGAAAAGAAATTGGCGACTTGCGGCCCAACGGCAGAAGACCGGTGCTCTTTCGCTGGCTGGACCACAATTGCCATACCCACCGCAGTACCGTGATTGCTGTTGTGATAGTGACCACACTCACGCTCGGTGCCATGATGTGCCGTGGCAGACGTCGCCGGATATCTAAGGCGCGGGTAGGGATGGAGATAGGCAACTTTGGCGCATCCAGCACCTGCCCACAACGACCACAGAAAGTATTCATCTGGTCGCACGTAGCGCCGCAGCCTGCACAAATCATAGCATCTCCCTTCATGGCGATAACTGTTCTTCAATAATCAGGTTCAATTCCCCTACCCCTACATCCCGTATCACGAATTCTACCCGATTGACCTCAGTGGACAAAACCACCTGGCTGACTTCGATCCCAATCCCGGCCCGTATCGGAAATGGCAGAGAGGTATGCCGGGTCACAAAGCGAGCCGGACGGCGCGAACCGGAATCCAGTAATAATGTCACTTGTTCTAATGGCACTTCTACTCCATTAGCGCGCAAACGTACCACCTCAATTAAGGTGCTGGGTGCCAGGACATTCTGACAGCGAAAAGAAAACCCGTCAGCGGTCTTTTTTAAACTACCAGGCACATATAATTTTTTCACCAATCCTGCAGGAATCATACTGGACACAGCATACCTTTCATATATCTATGCGCGGGAGAAGTATACCCCCTGGAAAGGTTTGAAGCAAACAGGTAATGTTCGACAGGTCTCCAAGGTGCGAGTTATAATTCTTAAGCTCATCGGAAGGGAAATGCTTAACATAAGATGTAGGCCAAATAGCGGTACGAGACACCCCAAAGGACTCTTGACACCGGAGCCAACGCCCCTTGACATACAATGGGTGCCAACTTCCGGCCATCTGAGATCACCGGCCGGCCCCCTCTTCCTTCCAGCCGGCACTTGATATAGAATGGGAGCCAATTCCCCCAATAAAAGTGTCTCTTTCTGACGTAGAATGGAAGTGCCACCCTCGCACTCTGTCACCAGAAAGAGACGCTGGAACCGGTTGTTCGCTGACCGTTTTTTCGCCGCCCTGTCAAAGGCCCTCGGAGATGTTTATGCTACGATCAGGCGAGGTCGAAACGGTCAAGGTTCATGATTTTGTTCCACACCGCTACAAAGTCGTGCAGGAACTTCTTCTGGGAGTCCTCACATCCATAGACTTCCGCCAAGGCCCGGAGTTGGGAGTTCGAACCGAAGATGAGGTCGACACGGGTGGCGGTCCACTTGAGTGCGCCGGTGGCGCGATCACGACCCTCGAATACGCCATCGTCTTCCGCGGTTGCCTTCCATGTCGTGTTCATGTCGAGCAGATTCACGAAGAAGTCATTGGTGAGCGTCTCTGGCCGCCTGGTGAAGACGCCGTGCTGGGACCCTCCGAAGTTGGTCTTCAGGACGCGCATGCCGCCCACGAGAACCGTCATTTCAGGCGCGGTCAGTGTCAGCAATTGCGCCCGATCGACCAGCAGCTCCTCGGCCGGCACGGAGTATCGGGCCTTCTGGTAGTTGCGGAAGCCGTCCGCGAACGGTTCCAGCACGGCAAAGGAAGCCACATCGGTCTGCTCCTGCGAGGCGTCCATGCGTCCCGGGGTGAAGGGAACCGTCACGTCGACACCCGCGTTCTTCGCCGCTTGCTCGACGCCTGCGCAACCGGCCAGAACGATCAGGTCAGCCAGCGAGACCCTCTTGCCGTCAGACTGTGCGCCGTTGAATGCGTTCTGGATGCCCTCCAGGGTCTTGAGCACCTTCGCCAACTGGGCAGGCTGGTTGACCTCCCAAACCTTCTGCGGCGCCAGACGAATGCGGGCCCCGTTCGCACCGCCGCGCTTGTCGGAGCCACGGAACGTGGACGCCGACGCCCAGGCGGTCGAAACCAGCTCCGAGACAGACAGACCTGAAGCCAGGATCTTGCCTTTGAGGGAAACAATGTCCTCTTCATCAATCAGTTTGTGATTGACTGCGGGGATGGGGTCTTGCCAGATGAGCTCTTCGGCCGGAACCTCGGGGCCGAGATAGCGTGCGCGCGGGCCCATGTCGCGGTGCGTCAGCTTGAACCATGCCCGGGCGAACGCGTCCGCGAGCTGATCCGGATTCTCGAGGAAGCGCCGGGAAATCTTTTCGTACGCCGGGTCGAATCGCAGGGAGAGGTCCGTGGTCAGCATGGAGGGCGCGTGACGCTTCGACCTGTCATGGGCGTCCGGTATGGCCCCGGCGCCCGCGCCACCCTTCGGCTTCCACTGCTGCGCACCGGCCGGGCTCTTCGTCAGTTCCCATTCGTAGCCGAACAGGTTCTGGAGGAAGTTGTTGCTCCACTTCGTGGGCGTGGTGGTCCAGGTGACCTCCAGGCCGCTGGTGATGGCGTCGCCGCCTTTGCCCGTGCCAAAGCTGCTCTTCCAGCCCAGGCCCTGCTCCTCGATGCCGGCCGCTTCGGGCTCGGGCCCCACAAGTTTCGCATCGCCGGCGCCGTGGGTCTTGCCGAAGGTATGGCCGCCCGCGATGAGCGCAACCGTCTCTTCGTCGTTCATCGCCATACGAGCGAAGGTCTCGCGGATATCCCGCGCCGCAGCGATCGGGTCCGGGTTGCCGTTCGGGCCCTCCGGATTGACGTAGATCAGTCCCATCTGCACGGCCGCGAGCGGGTTCTCGAGATCCCGGCCGCCGGAGTAGCGCTTGTCACCCAGCCACTTGTCCTCAGAGCCCCAGTAGATGTCCTTTTCCGGTTCCCAGATGTCTTCACGCCCGCCGGCGAAACCGAATGTCTTGAAACCCATCGATTCCAAGGCGACATTGCCGGCGAGGATCATCAGGTCAGCCCAGGAAATTTTCCGGCCGTACTTCTGCTTGATCGGCCAGAGCAGCCTGCGCGCCTTGTCGAGGTTGCCGTTGTCGGGCCAACTGTTGAGGGGGGCAAAGCGCTGGCTGCCGCTGCCTGCGCCGCCGCGACCGTCGCCGGTGCGGTATGTGCCGGCGCTGTGCCATGCCATGCGGATGAACAAGGGTCCGTAGTGGCCGAAGTCCGCCGGCCACCAGTCCTGCGACTTCGTCATCAGTTCATGGAGGTCCCTCTTCACGGCCTCCAAGTCGAGATTCTTGAACTCTTTAGCGTAGTTGAAACCATCGCCCATCGGATTGGACTTGGAGGAATGCTGGTGCAGGATTTCGAGCTTCAACTGGTTCGGCCACCAGTCTTGGTTCGTTGTGCCGCCGCCGGAGGTATGCTGGTGAGCACTGCCCGTTACCGGGCTTTTGCTTTCTTCATTCATAATGTTTAATCCTTTCGTTGTGTGAATTGTTACACAGCGCTACTATGAATAATAGTGTATCGCTGCCCATCTGGCTAATAACTTATTTAAACTTATGTCTGAGTCATCCTAACATATTAACGCGCTTGTTATGGATTTGCAATTGCTCAAAAATGACCTGTCCCTTGTTCTTCCCGACGCCCATCGCCCAGACCTGTCCCATCCAGCACCAGAACTGGGCCAAAGGCGGCTGCGTGTCCAACCTGCATACCTGTTGCTGGCGCCCGCGACCGCCACAGGCTGGATCGCCACAGCCATAGCTTCAAAGCCATCTACGACCAGCGCACTGCCGATAAGCGCATCAACAGCCAGGTCAAAGAGCTGGGCATCGAGACGCCCAAACTACGCAGCGGCAAAGCGATTGCTAACCAAGAACACCCTGATCTATATGCTGATCGCGCTGCGGGGTCTGCAGCGGGTGGTAACGCACCAGGCCGAGTTGGCTAAGCAGCCTGCATTGGCGCAGCAGATGTCTTGACCCTCTGTCTAACTGACCGGCGCGCCCGCTAACCAATTGAACGGTGGCAGGGTGAGGGGCAGGTGGCGCGCCCTCCAGGACCTGACCGGGGATAGAGCGGAAAATCTCATACCCTGCCGAAGAGCTTCGCTCCTCCGGTTATGTCCCCCTGCGTCTGCGCCGGTCTGGATTTACCTGCTATGTGTTTGCAAGGTTGGTGCATCACCTGCGCCGGGCGGGTTGAGGGACAGGGCGATTGGGATCAAAGTACCGCGCGTCGATATTTTCCCGAAGACCGGTCAGCCGGCTTCATCCTGCTCTGCCCCGCCAGGTCCTTATCGCAACTGACTATCCACACCCACCAGCGGGTGGGATTGCGCGATTTTCGCCTGGCGCACAACTTGCCTACTCCACGCCGGTAATTGTTATAACAACGACTCCAACCGGTCAACCATTTGCGCCAGGACGGCGAAAGTCTTGACGACCGGTTCAGGAGTAGCCAGGTCGACACCGGCCATCTTTAAAGCTTCGAGCGGATAAATAGACCCGCCAGCCTTGAGAAACGCCAGGTAGTCCTCGGCCGCCGCCGCCCCATTTTCGAGCACGTGCTGTGCCAAGGCGTGTGCGCCGGAAATCCCGGTGGCATACTGGAAGACGTAGAAATTTAGATACATGTGGGTGGGAAATTGAGCCCAGGTGATCCCGACCCGATCCCGGTCGACCTCCACCTCATCTCCGTACCCCTCGCTGAACAGATCGGCCATTAACTTGATCAAGCTATCCGCCGTCAGGCCCTCGCCGCGTTCCACCCGTTCATGGATCTCCAATTCAAAACGAGCCAGGGTTGGCATGATAAAGAAGTAGCGGTGAAAATTGGACATAGCCTCCTCAATCACGCTGATCAGAAAATCCCGGTCAGTATTGTGATTTAGCAGGTAGGCGCGGACCATAGCCTGGTTGAAATTCGAGGCTACCTCCGCTACGAAGAGGGTATAGCGGGAGTAGATAAACGGCTGTTCGCGCCGTGAATAATAGGAGTGGAGCGAGTGGCCCAATTCATGCGCCAGGGTACTCATCGCAAATATATCGTCAGCATAGCTCATCAAAATGAATGGGTGGGTTCCCTGCAGACCGGTAGAGTAAGCGCCGGCCCGCTTGCCTTTGTTCGGGGGGGCATCGACCCAGCGCTGTTCCAACACCCCTTTTCGTAACGTGCTGACGTATTCCTCACCGAGAGGGGCCATCCCCTCACTGATCCATTCTACCGCCTGCGACAGTGGCACATAGGGGGATTCCACCGTGAGGGGCGCTTTGATATCATAGACGTACAGTTTATCGTACCCCAGGACCTGCCGCCTGATCCGCCAATATCGATGCCAGGTGGGAAGATTTTTGCGGAAAGTCTCAATCAGATTGGTGAAAACCTGCAGCGGAATATAATTGGGTTGCAGAGCTGCTTCCAACGAGGAAGCATAGCGGTGCGCTCGCGCTCGAAAAACATCCTGCTTTACACCGGTGGCAAGACAATTGGCTATGGTATTCTTTGTCGCTAAGTGGGCATCCGCATAGCTCTCCCAGGCGGCCCGTCGCACCTGGCGGCGCCGGTCCGTCAACAACGAATTGATGGTGCCCTGCGCTACCTCCATCGGCTCACCAGGTATGTCTTGGGTGTGGGCTGGCCGGAAGGTCAGGTCGGCATCAGCCAGAATACCGTGGGTTGCCGTCGCGGTGCGAAATGGGTCCGAAACTTGATTCAGCAATTCTTCCACTTCTGCCGATCGGACATGCGCCCGGCGCTTTTCGAGCCGGTCAAAATAATGGGCATATTCCGCCAGGCGCGGTTCCTCAATCATCCAACGTCCCAGGATATCAGCTCCCACGGCTAATATTTCCGGTTCATCGAAAGCCATGGCCGCCGTCACCTGTGCATTCAGGCCAATTGCACGGTTAAATTTAGCCGTGGCTTCCTGGTCGGCGGTATCCACGTCGCGTTGCATACTGGAATAAATGAATATTTTCCCCAGGCTGAGGTGGATCTCTGCGGCGGTCTGCAACCAATCTGCCAACACCTGAGGGCCATCACCTAAATGGCTGCGGAAATGTGCCAGCCCAGGTAGCCGTTCTAAAATCCGGGTAATCTCTGCTTCCCAGGCCACGTCGTTTGAAAATATGCTATGCACATCCCAGGTCGAATTTTCGGCGACTTCACTGCGATGGGGTAGCGTATGGGGTGCCATGACATGTGTTCCTCTCAGGTAAAATAGACAGAGTGAGTAATTCTGAGGCCACAACCGGCTGTTTGGTTGTTCGCCACATCGATATTAGCTTTTGGAAGTTTTTCCCGCGCTGACATCCCAGGCAATGCGCGCCGGTTGGGAGCCAGGGACACAGTTATAAGGGTCGAAATCTGTGATACCTTCGGCGCGCAACACGTCCTCATCCAACAAGGCCTGGCCGGAATACGTACCAGGTTCTCTACAGACGATAGCATAAACGGCATCTGCCAGAATTTCCGGCTTGCGCCACATTGAAGGCTCGCCCAACCCAAAATTGATACTGGCCTGACTTTCAATGATAGTCACAGGCCACAGCGCGTTTACCGCCACATTGTGCTCGCGCACCTCTTCGGCCAGTCCCAGGGCAACCATGGTCATACCAAATTTGGAAATGAAGTAACCAACCTTCCCTGGCAGTACGCTGAGGTCTATCGGCGGCGACATGTTGATAATATGTCCCCAACGCTGGGTAATCATAGACGGCAGCACTGCCCGGGCGCACAGGAATGCTGCCCGTACATTCACGTCAATCATCAGATCGAAGCGTTTGGCCGGTGTCTCCAATACGGGATACCACCACATCGCGCCGGCATTATTGACCATAATATCTACCCGGCCAAAGGCTGCTAAAGTGGCATCCACCATATGCTGAATATCGCCTTCCTCCCGCACATTGGTTTTGATAGGCAGCGCCCGGCGCCCCAACGCTTCTATTTCTTGTGCCGTTTCGTAGATTGTTCCGGGTAGACGGGAATCTGGTTCAGTGGTCTTGGCTGCAATCACAATATCTGCACCTTCACGGGCCAATTTTAGTGCCACCGATCGGCCTATGCCACGGCTGGCTCCTGTGATAATAGCGACCTTACCTGCTAGTCCCATCTATACACCTCCCCGGCTTTCTGAATAATTGCCTGCTAACTTTCACTTCCGTTGCTGCTCTATGCCTTGTAGAAATTGTCTGGTACGTTCTCGCTGTGATATTATGCCTGTTATCCGAGCTAGCCGCAAATCGTCACCCTGATAGCGTTTATGAAAAGAGCAAGGGTAGGTTGGTACAGTGACAAGCATTCTATAGAATTGGTTTTGATACAACCCCGTTAGGTGACTCTGGCAAAACCCAGAATTTAAATCTTCTGCTAATCTAAACCACTTGTCACCGGTATCCGGGGTATGCTATAATTGCAAAGGAAATCGGAGGTTTAGAAAACTGTGGCCGAAAATAGCTCCCAACCGTATATAGAAAATTCGCCTGCACCGCCGGAACCCGCACCTTACAATGACCCGCCTGGCGGTGTACCTGCATCTGACGATCTCCCTTCTGTCGGAATACAAGAGCCGCTGCCAGAACCTGCACAGAGCGTTGCAGCTCAACCCATTTCTGCGTGGTCGACCATTGGAACTCTGGTACGGGAAGCCTTAGAGACCATCGTTCTGACGTTTATCATCTTCTTGTTGATTCAATCGGTAGTGCAAAACTTTCGCATTGAAGGTTTTAGCATGGAGCCCACGCTCAATGCTGGGCAGTACCTGATTGTCAACAAGCTGATTTACAGGCTCCATCCACCCGAGCGGGGTGATATAATTGTTTTCGAATACCCTCGCGCCCCTGACCGTGACTTCATCAAACGGGTGATTGGCCTACCCGGTGACCAGGTGCAAGTCACCGGCCGGCATGTGCTGATTAATGGCACACCCTTGCTGGAACCCTACATCAAAGACGCACCAAATTACGAATTTCCGCCGACGATTGTTCCTCCTACTGAGTATTTTGTAATGGGAGATAATCGCAACAATAGTAGTGATTCTCATAGCTGGGGTATGTTGCCGACCCCCAATATCATCGGCAAAGCCTGGTTCTCTTATTGGCCGCCCAGTCATTGGGGATTGGTGCCTAACTCCTCATCTGCTGCAAGCAATTAAAGTTTAACAAATGGCAGATTGGCAGATTCACACCTAACAAATACCTTAGGAGAACTTGCCAATCTGCTAACCCTTGAACCCTCCAACCCGCTCAGTAAGGCCATCATGGAGTGTACCGTGTTAGATATTGCGTGTTACATTGACCACACCCTACTCAAACCCGAAGCCACTCCCGGCCATATACATCAGTTATGTGAAGAAGCTCGTGCGTACCACTTTGCCACGGTTTGCGTCAATGGTATCTATGTGCGCCTATGCGCCGATTTACTGCAAGGGAGTGATGTACGGGTTTGTGCTGTGGTTGGCTTCCCCTTAGGAGCAACACTCAGCGAGGTCAAACATTTCGAGGCGCAATGCGCAATGCAAGACGGGGCCAGGGAGATAGACATGGTCATCCCCATCGGCAGCCTGAAAGCGGGGTTGGATAGTGACCTCAGCCGGGATATTGCCCTGGTAGCCCAAGCCTGCCATGACCAGGGATCTCTGTTGAAAGTGATTATTGAAACGGCCCTGCTTACTGACGAGGAAAAGGTGCGCGCCTGTCTCCTGGCCCAGGCAGCTCATGCAGATTATGTCAAAACATCAACCGGGTTTAGCAGCAACGGCGCCACCGTCCATGATGTAACCTTGATGCGCCAAACCGTGGGTCCAGACATGGGCGTAAAAGCCGCCGGCGGCATCCGTACCCTGGCCGATGCGCAGGCCATGATTTCTGCCGGAGCGACGCGCATTGGCGCCAGCTCAGGTGTAAAAATTGTTCAGGAAGCCCGTTAGCCCATCTTTGCGCTTCTGAGGAGGAGACCATGTTTGATCGTGCCTCTCACCGTGGCAGCCCGTGGATTCGGAGGGCACATCCAGGATCACTCCTGGCGGTATGCCTGTCCTCGTTGCTTCTACTTTTTGTCGCTCTTCCTGTCCATGCTGCCCAGCCTCTGCATCAACTTGGAAGCGAGAAAATCCGGCCCATCATTTTAGTTCATGGTTGGCGCGGCCCGGATGGCGATTTACTTGCCGATGATCAGTTCAAGTTTATGAGTGAATGGCTGGCAAAGGATGGCTTTCGGGTCTATTGGGTCACAGGCATACGCTCCACCCAGACTATGCGCCAAAATGCCGAGCGCATCCAGGCAGTAGTCCACCAGGCTATGGCTGAAACGCAATCTCAAGATATCTGGATGATTGGCCACAGCATGGGCGGTCTGAATTTACGCGCCTATCTGGAATCTGATCTCTACGAGGCCGACTGGGCGAACGGCCTACGGGTTAAATCTTTTGTTACCCTAGGTAGCCCTCACCTGGGAGTAACGTTATGGCTGCCATTCCTTTTCCTCGTCGGAGATATCATTCACGAACCTTCTACATGGGAACTAACACCGTTCCAGATGGCGTGGTTTAACGCCAACCATCCTCCCCGTCCGGAAATTCCGTACTACCTGCTGGCCGGTGACGCCTCTGACCAATTGCCCATTTTAGGCATATTGGAGCCTAATGATACTCTGGTAACCGTCGCATCCGCCCACGGCCTGCCCTTAAGCCAGGGGTATGCCAGCCACCTGATTCTCACCGATGACATCCACGGTTGGAACGGCCTTACCCGGCTGTTTAATCTACGCACCTTCTTATTACCGGACAAGACCTACCGGGCCCAAATCCTGCCGGCGCTCCAGAATCCTACCCTCCCTACCGGCATCCTACCGGTGGCGGCCGCCTGGGATTCGGCGCCACACTCCGTGCCAACCAATATGACGATTCTGGCCCAGCAAGACCTCTCCTTGAAACAACCTGGCAGCGTCGCTTTCCGTGTGCCCGCTGCCACCTCAACCCTGCTGATCTCCGGATCTTCTGCCGGCAGCCTGCAAACAGGCTTATCGGGCAGTTTGGAAGCTCCTGATGGTAGCAGTCTGTTCTTGGACCAGGCAGTTGCCTTGGGCGGCAGTGACGGCTTCAATGTTCTGGCTGTGCCGGTGGAGGTGCCGGGCGTTTACAGGCTAAATCTAAAAGGGACAGGCAAAGTCGTAGTCACAGGATTGAATTCTGATGATCTCACGCTGCAGGTCAGCTCGGTGCGGCCCTGGGTCCACAGCGGTGAACCCTTAACGGTTACGGCCAGTTTGCAACGAGGCACACACCCACAACGGGGCGCCAGTGTGCGTATGGATCTTATTTGGGAGGACGGGCAGAAGGAAAGCGCCAGCCTCACCGATGATGGTTCCCATGGAGATACCCAAGCGGGAGATGGCATTTATACAATTGCGTTAAATACGGGGACTCATATCGGCTATGCCGGGTTACAGATACGCGCAAGTGGTTGGGAAGGATGGAGCTACTACCGGCGGGATAGCACCAGTGTGGCTTCCATTGCGCCGCCTTGGGCACAGTTGGGCCCCATCCCACATCCTGTGTCCTGTGCTTCCGCCATTTGTGCTCAAGTGCCGGTGAATGTCCAGCAAGCGGGCCAGTATGTGCTTTCGGCGGCCTTGGTGGGATCTGACGGCCAGGCCGCAGCACGGCAAGTCGCATATGCCACCCTTGCTCCCGGTCTGCAGACCATCACATTGCGTTTTAGCGGGATGAGCGCAGGAGACTATCATCTCACCACGGTCCGTCTCTCCGCCTCAGGAGAATCCCGCCCAGGTCATCCCGAGGCGCTGTTACCATTAGACGAGCAGTTAACCGGAAGGTAATCAACTTACCCTCGAGATTCCTGGCGGAGGAAGAAGGATGCCTAATACGGCAGAGGTTAAGGAAGAGAGATCCTACGATCTTTGCCAGGCATGCAGATGGTAGAGGGCATCTTGCGCCTGAGAATGACTCGGCGCCAGAACCAGCAGATGCTGCAACAGACGCAGAGCTTCGCTGGGCTCGCCTGCCTTGGCTTGAACCAGGGCCAACCGGTATAAAGCTTCCTTATGGTCCGGGTCGGCGGTGAGGGTATGTTCATAGTGGGTCCGGGCTAAGTCCAATTGGCCCTGACTATGATAAAGATTGGCCAGCCGCAGGTGTACTTCAGGATGGTCCCGTAGCACCCGGAGCGCAGCCTCAAAATGTTGCGCGGCATCATCATATTCACCGCGGATCTGGCAGATATCGCCCAGAGCGATGTGAGCCGACGGGTGATTACGTTGAATCCCCAGCGCCCGTTCATACCAGATGGCCGCTTCCTGCAAATCATCCAGGCGCATCTGGCATAGCCCCAGGCGATAGGCTGCCTCGGCGCGATCTCCGACCTGGTTGCGTAAGGCTATCTCTAGATACCGGGTTGCCTGGGATAGATTTCCCGCATCCATAGCTAGCAGGCCACGAAGAAATGCTCCGTCCCCTTTTTGGGCAATACCATCTAACGCCAGGGCTACCTGTTCTAATGCGCCGGATTGGGCGGGGTAATAATCTATGATTTCTACAGCATGGGTAGTATACTCATCCGCCCTGGAAGGTTCTAGAGAAACCAGCTCTGCCAGGACCGGGGCGATAGCCTGAGCTCGCGGGATGGGATCGCCAACATCGGGTAAGCCCTGGCGCAGGCAACGGATCAGGCGCTGCCTAACTTCAGCGGCTTCCGGGTCCAGCCGCAAAGCCCAACGTAGGGTTTTCACCGCCTCTTCCACCTGTCCGGCCCCCTCGTAGGCTTGTCCCAATAGCCCCCGCAGCAAAGCATTGGGAGGCGTGCCGTTAGAGAGTGTGCGCAATGCCTGCACTGCCTCTTCAGACCGCCCTTGCACCAGGCGTAATTGCCCCAGGCCCAACAGCAATTTCCGATCTCCGGGATACCGGCAAACGAGATACTCGATACTTGCAGACAAATTGCGCAACGTCTCACCCTTCAATGGCTCATCCACCGAAATTTCCTCCCGTACTAATTCCAACAAGCCCCGCACAGCATCCACACTCTGGGGCAGCAGACGGCAGGCTCGCAAATAACTGCGCATCGCGGGATAATGTTGTTGCGCCTGCCGAAAGGCGGCTCCTAACCAAAGATGAGCATCGGCCAGGTCAGGATCTAAATTGGCGGCCAGGCTCAGGAGATTTATGCCCTCTTGCAAACTGCCCATCAGAATCAGAACTTCCCCCATCCCCAGGTGTGCTTCGGCGCTCTGCGGATTCCGCCGCGCAATAGTTTCAAATTCGGCATAAGCGAGTTCATATTGGCGCCTCTCCAGATGCAACCAGGCGCGCTTTAGCAGCGCCTGGAAATCGCGTCTGCCACTGCCGGCAGACGGTCTGCGCGCGTAAGGATCCGGTTCCCGCAAGGTTCCTCGCTGGGCATCGTAAATCTGCCGTTCTATCGGATCGTTAAGAATCCGGTAAGCCTCATTAAGCTGTTTGGTATACCTTTCGGCTACCTCCCGCTGCTCCGGCTGCTGTACAAAGCGATCCGGATGGTACAGCTTCAATTGGCGGCGCCACGCTGTTTTAATCTCCGCAGCGCTGGCAGACACATCCAGGTTCAATAGCTCATAGTAATTTTCAGACATTGTCCCCCGTTGGGCATAAGATAAGAATTATGGCAGATGGCAAGGAAAATTCCCAAAGTCACCTTAAGCTAAAGTTTAAGAATAGCAGATCAGACGTTATTCTTAGAAAGGTAACAGGTATCTCTTATTTTTCTCTCATCTTTGCTACATATAATAACGTGGGTTGATTATAACATGCTTCGTATCAGAAGGTGAAACTTTTGACATAGTTTAGGGTATTAATCTTAGGTAGGGCGAAGGTATTGTGGAAACCGAGAATAATTTAATCCAGGCGCACCTTCGGGGGGACCGTCAGGCCTTCAGGGAATTGGTAGAACGGCATACACCAGGGATCTATAACCTGGCCTATCAATATACCCGTGATCAGATGGAGGCGGAGAACCTCACACAAGAAACATTCCTGAGGGTATACCGCGCTCTCTCCCGTTTCCGGCCAGGGTCACCTTTCCGCCCCTGGTTATTTGCAATTGCCGCTAATCTGTGCCGGAATTGGTCACGCCAGCAGAAAGAGACCAGCTTCACTGAATTGAACAGTCAGGGCGAAACAGATGATCAGCCACTGCCTATGGAACAGGTCCAGGATCTTCTGCCTTTGCCTGGGGAGATTTTGGAAACTGAGGAACTATATTCAGCTCTACAGGATGCCTTCGAACACTTACCGGAACATTACCGGCTTGTGGTGATTTTATATTATACGGAAGGGCTTTCATACGACGATATTGCGCAGGTTTTGAACATTCCCTTGAACACAGTCCGTACCCATTTACGCCGGGCTAAACAACACCTGCGGCAGATTCTGGAACAGGAATTCGGAGCCTTATCATGAATCTGATAGAAAATATATCCTGCGCAGCAGCTCGTACCCAATTGGATGATTATATCGCCGGCAATATCCTTCCAGGTGACCGCCGATCCGTGGGGACGCATTTACGCTCTTGCTCCGCATGTCGTGAGATCTTTGAAGCTCACTGGCAAATGGATAGGCTGTTAATGCTATTGCCCCGGACTTTTCCGCGAGAAACGCTGGCAAATGAAATATTGGTGAGGGTAGACAGGGCCGACCTGCGGCAGCGCTGGATAGCGTTGGCGGGTAGTGTCGTTTGGGGCGTCTTGATCCTCTGGGTGCTTTACAGTACCTGGCTCGGCCTGCAAGAAGGCCCCCTTGCTGAAGTCATCAACATGGTAATGAATGAGCCCGCATTGCTTTGGCGGTTCCCGCTGGAAGTCATAGGGGCGATCTTGGAGAATTTACCGATTTTTGAATTTGCCAGTATTGTGATCCTGGTCAGTGTGGGCGTGTGGTTACTGCGGCGTTACCTGCCTGGAAATATGGGACCCGCGCCGAGGTCAATGCGTGAAGCTACCTAGTCGATCTTTCATTAGTGGCTTTCTGTCGGGATGTACCACCGCCATCATATTGCTAATTTTGTTGATTGGCGGGTTGGTGATGTCGGTTCGGGCCCGCGCTGCGAGCAGCGGCCAGCTACAGCCATCCCCGCCACCTTTTTTTCTTGGCCGGATCCCCCAGCCTGATTTAGGTGCGGGACAATTTAGTGTCGTCGGACAGATTACTGATATACAAGAGACGCAATTGACCGTCAAGCAGCCCAACAACCAGATCCAAACGGTGACTCTGACATCAGACACTGTCATCCAACGAGGTTTCGATAAGATCAGAATTCAGGATATTCACATTGGTGACCGGATCGTAGCTATCGGTACCCGCGGTGATAATGACAATGAGATTATCGTCAAAGCTATAAGAATCATTCGCTCGCGCGATAAAGAAGAGAGACCAACACCCCAACCTCAGGATCAACAACAGAAAACGAAATAATTTCTGAAATTTTTTGAAGTAATCCGAACTAGGAAAAGGAAGAGCAGCATGAGACGACTTTTGATTGTGGCAGTCATCGTAGTAGTTGTAATAGGGGGATTCTTCGGGTACCAGCGTATTTCCTCTGCCCGCGCCGCTTCGACCCAGCCGAGTGCTGTGCAGAGCGTGCCGGTCACCCGCGGAACCTTGTCGGCGACGGTCAGCAGCGCCGGCAATATCGCCCCCAGCTCTGCGCTAAATCTGACCTTCAATGGTAACGGCCAGGTTAAAACTATTAAGGTCAAAATAGGCGATAAAGTGAAAGCGGGGGATGTTCTAGCCAGCCTGGATACCTCAGATCTGGATATACAACTGGCGCAGAGTAACTCCTCCTTGACTGTCGCCCAGGTCCAGTTAACAGTAACGAAAAAGGGCCCTACGGCCGCCCAACTGGCGGCCTCAGAAGCCAGTTTGCAGAGCGCCCAAGCCGCTTACGCGGATGCCAAGAAGGGTCCATCCGCCTCGCAAATCGCATCGGCGGAAGCCAGCGTGGCAAGCGCTCAGGCCGGTTACAATGCAGCCAAACAAACTGCCGGAAACAGGGGTGATCAGCTTAAAGTAGCTGAAAATACCCTAAAAAAAGCGGAACTCGTGCTGCAGGATGCCCAGTCTGCTTATGACAAAGTGGCCTGGAGACCTGATATCGCCGCCCTGTCCCAATCCAAGACGTTGCAACAAGCGACCATCGATTACCAGAGCGCGCAGGCAAACTATAACGTGACAGTATCCCAATTTAGCGACACCCAGGTAATTCAGGCGCAATCCGGCCTGACCAAAGCTAAATCTGACCTGGACAACCTTATCAATCAATCTAACGACACCCAGCTTAAGCAGACAGCGGCCAGCGTGGCCCAAGCACAGTCGAACCTGGACAATTTGAAGAACACCCCTACACCTGAAGATATGATCATCGCCCTGGCAAAGGTAGACCAGGCTCGCCTGGCGCTGGAGCAGACTAAGCTTAAACTCCAGCAGATGCAGTTGGTTGCGCCTTTCGATGGCACCATCACCAATGTCACTATCCTTCAGGGTCAGCAGGCAGGAGCCAATACCGCAGCCATCAGCCTGGCAGCTTTGAATGATCTGCAGATCGTCGTTAACCTATCGGAAGTTGATCAGCCCAAGATAAAACCAGGCCAGGATGTACAGATTACTTTGGATGCTTTGCCCAATGTGAACCTGGCAGGCAAGGTAGATTCCATCTATCCGGCTGCCCAGATCACACAGGGTGTAGTCAACTACCCTGTGATTGTGAAGTTGGTAAATCCGCCTCCCACAGTCATCTCCGGCATGACGGCTAGCGCCAATATCGTGGTCGACAAGCGGGTGAATGTGCTCATAGCCCCTAACCGGGCGATCAAGACCCAAGGACGCACCAAAACGGTAACGGTGATGTTCGAAGGACGACAAATCTCTACTCAGGTGCAAACCGGCCTCGCCAATGATACCCAGACCGAAATTACCAGCGGTCTGAAAGAGGATGATGAATTGGTGCTTAATGCTACCACGACCAGCGCGCGCGCTCCTGGTGTGGGTGGGTTTGGCGGCGGCTTCGGCGGCCCCGGATTTATTGGGAGATAATCGTATGCAAATATGGGAGTCTATTCGTGTGGCTCTGACCGCCATCGTCGCTAATAAGCTGCGGTCTGCTTTGACGATGCTGGGTATTATCATCGGTGTAGGCGCAGTCATCGCCCTGATGAGCATTGGCCGTGGTGCCCAGGCATCCATCACCGACCAGATCTCAAGTATCGGCACAAACCTGGTCTTCGTACGCCCCGGCGCCGTGAACCAGGGAGGAGTACGCACAGCCCAAGGGGCTGCCGCCACTCTCACCTATGATGACGCCCTGGCCTTGCAAAACGTTTCCAACATAGCAGCCGTGGCGCCAGAATTCGGCACCGGGGGGCAGGTGATCTACCAGGGACAGAACGTTAATACCCGCATCACCGGCGTGACCCCAGAATACCTGGACGTACGGAATTATGTCCTGGCCGATGGCGAAAACATCACTCAGTCCCAATTGCAGGGCCGCTCCACCGTAGCTATATTGGGGGCTAATATTGCCACCACATTGTTCGGGGATGCGCCTCCGATAGGCCAGTCGATCCGTGTCAATAACGTACCTTTTCGGGTGATCGGTGTATTGGTAGCCAAAGGTGGCAACGGCATTGGCAGCCAGGATGACCTGATCCTGGTGCCTTTGACCACCGCCTTGACCCGCCTGTCGCGGGGAGGACAGTTCCGGGGGGCCACGGTGGTGAGCTCGATCAATGTGCAGGTGGCAGACGCGGCCTCGATCGATCCCGCGATTCAGGAGATCTCCGATATTTTGCGCCAGCGCCATCACGTCCTGTACGAGGACGATTTCAGCGTTTCCAGCCAGCGCGATGCCCTTACCACCCTCACCCAGGTGACGGGAGTGTTGACCGCCTTCCTGGGCGGCATTGCCGCTATCTCGTTGATTGTCGGTGGCATTGGGATTATGAACATCATGTTAGTGTCAGTGACGGAACGCACCCGGGAAATCGGGCTGCGCAAGGCGCTCGGCGCCAAGCGCCAGGACCTCCTGACCCAATTCCTGACGGAAGCTACCATTCTGAGCCTGGCAGGTGGGCTGATCGGTATTGCTATAGGGATTGGCGTATCCCGCCTGATCCAGAACTTTAACTTTAATACGGTGGTAGGTCTTGATTCTGTGATCCTGGCGACGCTCTTCTCGATCGCGGTTGGTCTCTTCTTCGGCATTTACCCGGCGTCGCGGGCCGCCTCCCTGAATCCCATCGAGGCGCTGCGTTACGAATAATTTGACAGAGAATGACGAGATATTTTTATCGAGATTCAAAAGGAGAAAACATGCGTAGTAAGCGTAAGTGGATAGTAGCAGGTTTGGCGCTGGCGGGCGCCGGTATATTGCTTAGTGTATCTCTGGTTATCGGTGGACTGGTGGCTTTTGCCCAAACCCCCACCCCTCCGGCCCGCAATCCCGCGGCCGCTTTACAGAACCTGGGAGATCTTTTCTGGCAAAAACTCGCCGCCCGCTTGAATGTGACCGTAGATAAGTTGCACCAGGAAGTAAATGCAGCCATGCAGGACACCATCCAGCAGGAAGTCCAGGATGGCAAATTGACGGCGGATCAGGCCAAGCGCTTGCAAGACCGGATGCAGCAACAAGGACACAGAGGGTTTATGCCCGGGTTCCCGCTGCCCGGCCTCGGCCCACAATTCGGCGAGCCTCTACCTAAGGGAAGAGATTCGGTTAACCCTCGGGGCATGGGACAGAATATGCTGGACGCCGTCGCTAAGATTCTGGGAATGACAACAGATGAGGTCCGTCAGGCCTTGCAGAAGGGGCAGGGCCTGGGCCAATTGGCCGACGGCAAGGGTGTGTCCAGGGATGCAGTCATTCAGGTGATGCGTAACGCGTTGAAGGCCGATGTGGATCAAATGCTTGGCAATGGTCGCATTACGCAACAACAAGCCGACCAGATGAAGGCGCGCATTGACGCCCAAACGATTGACCTGAACAATACTCGCTTAAACCCGTCTATTCAACCTGGACAGCGGTTTAGATTCGCGCCCAACCGACGGAATAATCCAGGTCAGAAGTTCTAATTTTAAGTTGTTTCGGGAGGTGGCTTGGCGACTATCAGACAGGCGGCGATAAGCAGCAGGTTCAAGTGCCACTATTCCATCGTAATGATGACAATTACATGTATAGTACTAGATAAAGGAAACCATTTATGGGAGCTCGCATATTAAGCTTGGTTTTAGCAGTAGTAGTCGCGGCAGTTTGTGCTGTGGGTGGTTATATTTATGGCACGGGAGTAGGCGAGGCGCGTGCTAGCGCCGTCAGTCAACAATTCTTCACCGCCCGGACAGGGGCCGCCGGAGCACAATTCCAGCAAGGTGCCGGTGCCGGTGCAACCGGGGCTGCAGGTGCCGCCGGAGCTGCCGCAACTTTCCGCGCGGCCACAACAGGACAAATCAAAAGTATAAACGGCAATGTAATTGATGTCAGCACGCGCGACGCGGTCGTCAAGGTTATGGTTAATGACCAAACGCAGATCACCCAGTCAAAAACGGCCAAAGTCACTGACCTGGCCGTTGGAGAGCGTATCACGGTCATACCCGAAAACGCCGATACCGCAGCGGCGTCCTCCAATCAGCCCATCACCGCCCGCATTATCCAGGCTGGTGACGCCCAGAATTTCTTTGGCGGACAGGGTCGCCAAGGCGGCCAGCAAAGTGGCGGAAGCGGCCAGTAATTTCTAGATCTACTGATTTGTGATTCAATGTGGCCGGTGCTATGAGTAAATTGGCCCATAGCACCGGCCTGAAGTACCACGCCAGGTGCCACCATGTTGCAATTTAACTGCTGGACTAATTCCAGATCTCTTCTCGAAATATCACCTGCCAGAGTTCCCATTCTCTCCGTATGACTATACTCCCTGAATTGGGAGGCAGGGGCGTAAATCTCACGAATAATTTCCCCATCTGAATAACTTATTAATGTGACATCCTGCGCTATTACAGAGAGGTGTAGTATATGGGTTCATTCTCCCAAGTCATTTTACCGTTTAACAATATTAAGCATCAGATACTTTTGATCTTGCTCATTATAGCCCTCTCAGGATGTACAATCTTCAACAAGAAAACAACAACCACACAACCGGTATCCGTTCTCCATCTTTCCACCACCAACACCGCAACACAGGTGGCCGAGATATTCTCAGAAGGTAACTACTCAGCCACCGGATATAGACTGATGAAAGGTCTAACATACTACATATTGTGGTTTTTAAGTCTGAATCGGGCATTTATAGCCCGTTCAAAAATGCTATTTTGAGGCCCAATCATCACCTTATGCAAATCTAAACACTACATA
>SHYO01000219.1 GCA_009692745.1 Chloroflexota bacterium | reverse complement strand
TTAAAGTCATCGCTCACCAGCTTGCCGGTAGCCGGGTCGTAGCCGCCTTGGGACGAGACATAGATGTGCCGTCCCTGGGCTATGATTGCCTGGGAGTAGGGGCCCTTGGGTTGGGCAGCGTTCAAAATGTGGATTGCCTGGCGCATGGTATATTCCTCCTGATCGATAGAGCTGGTTTAAGAATTATTGGGGTTTGGCGCGTAAATATTGTTTGGGCCAGGCAACTTCCTGGCCGAGGCGATGGGCAGCCATGAGGGGCCAGTACGGGTGGCGCAGCACCTCGCGGGCCAGAGCCACCAAATCGGCTCTGCCATTGGAGATAATCTCTTCGGCCATTTCCGGTTGGGTAATCAGGCCCACTGCGGCCGTCGCGATCTGGCCGCCGTGACGGATGCGTTCCGCCAGGGGTATCTGGTACCCTGGGGCTATGCGGGGTATGGAAATGGGAGCCACGCCGCCGGAGGAGCAGTATATCAGGTCGATACCGGCTTTTTTCAGCGCCGGAGCCAACGCCACAAAGTCGTCTGGGGTTAGCCCTCCCTCGGCCCAATCGGTGGCGGAAACGCGTAGCAAAAGGGGCTTGTGCTCCGGCCAAACCTGGCGGATAGCCTGGGCTACTTCCAACACCAGCCGGCACCGCTTCTCTAAACTGCCGCCGTAGAGATCCTGGCGCTGATTAGAGATAGGCGAGAGGAACGAGTGCAGCAGATATCCGTGCGCGCCGTGGATCTCGATGACATCGAATGCCGCCGCTAAGGCGCGCGCGGCCGCCGCCTGGAAGGCATCGACAATCTGCCGGATTTCCTGGATGGTGAGCTCATGCGGGACTTCCCAGTCGTGATCCCAGGGGATGGCACTGGGGGCGACAGGTTGCTGCGGTCCCCCATGTCCTTTGTGGGAGGACCAGGCTTTCCGCCCAGCATGTGCCAATTGGATGGCGCTTGCCGCGCCTGCCTCTTTGATAAAGTGGGTGATGCGTTGTAAAGGGGCAATCTGTATGTCATCCCAGAGGCCCAGGTCGCCTTCCGAAATACGCCCTCTGGATTCAACCGCGGTGGCTTCCTGGCACACCAATCCGGCTCCGCCTACAGCTCGGGAAGCCAAATGTACGAAATGCCATTCTGTAAATAAGCCATTCTCAGGGGCACTATACATGCACATCGGTGATACCATCACCCGGTTACGCAAGGTGAGCTCCCGGATCTGGTATGGCTCAAATAAATGGGGCATAGCGGTTCGGCTCCGGCTCGTATTCATGCCTGGTGGTACTACCCCATGATACTCTCAGCAAGCGTTTGGGTCAAGGCCCGTATGGCCAGGGCAATCGCATCACATGGCAGGGATACTGCTGGCGAATTCAAGATATCTGTTTTTAGAGTCGAAAACCTTCGAAAATCGGAGTGGGGAACGTCCCCACTAAGCGTGACATCCGGCGAAATCCGGTGCCCTATCTACGGAAAACGGGATTCGCCAGCAAAGTCATGGCAGTAGGGCAGGGCGGCCACATAGCGCAGGGCGGCCACATAGGGCCGCCCCTACCGTAGGGGCACCCCTGCGTGGGTGCCCTGCATCTGCCATTTGGCGGATTGGCGGCCTTTATGCTATTATCGCTGGATCAGGAGATCCTTATGCCCCCTATCGTCTGCATTGTCGGAAGGTCGAATAGCGGCAAAACCACCTTTCTAGAACGGCTGATTCCAGTATTAAAGCGCCGCGGTTTGCGCCTGGCCGTCATCAAGCACCATAGTCATGGAGATTTCGACATAGATATTCCGGGTAAAGATACCTGGCGCTTTGCCGCAGCCGGGAGTGACCAGGTCTGGCTCATCTCCCCCAACCGGCTGGCGCAATTTGTGCGCCTGGAGCAGGAAGTCTCCCTGGAGCAGGTGGCGGCTGGAATTACCGGGGTAGATCTCATTCTGACGGAAGGTTTTAAGCGCTCTCCACAGCCTAAAATTGAAGTGACACGCCAGGCTCTTACGACGGAGTTGTTGTGTCAGCCCGATGAGTTATTGGCTGTGGTGGCGGATTATGCGGTACCTGTAGCTGTACCCCTGTTCGGCTTTGAAGACGCAGCAGGTGTGGCTGATCTCCTGGTACGAACGTATCATCTGCTCAATCATCAGCATTGACCACCAACAATATTTTGGTGAGTATGGCACTATCGAATATTCCTTCCGACATTCCGGCAGGTATAACTTATGAACAGTGTAATTCTGCAAGAGCCCAATCCTATCGGCGTGACCCAATTGGCCAAATTGCGGGCGGCAGCCGGCGCGGGACCGGTGTTGATTCTGACCCACGATAACCCTGATCCGGATGCCCTGGCAACCGGTAAAGCTCTGGCTGGGCTGCTGCAACAAGCCTGGGGCATCGGCAGCCGGTTGGTATATAGCGGGCTGGTGGCGCGGGCCGAGAACCGGGCGATGCTCTCCCGGCTGGCGCCGGAGTGGGAGCACAGCGATGAATTGACGGGCCTGAATGTTTACTCAGCCATCGCCCTGGTGGATACCCAACCAGGCGCCGGCAACAACCGCCTGCCCCCTACCCACCCGCCGCAGATCGTCTTCGACCATCATGAACCGCTGCGCCAGGCATTGGCGTCAGCCAGGTATGTGGACGTACGTCCGGAGCTGGGTTCGTCCGTTTCCCTGCTTTACCAGTATTTCACTGCCGCGCAGATCGTACCCGATGCGATCATGGCTACCGCGATGTTTTATGGCATCAAGACCGATACCCGCGCCCTCTCGCGCGGAACCTCCCGCACCGATGAGATCGTTTATGTCAGTCTGTTGAGCTTGATCAACCACCAGGAGTTAAATGAAGTCGACGAGGCCGGCCTATCTCGCGAGTATTTTCGCGCCTTCAGCCGGGGGTTGCATGCCGCGCGGGTATATTCCCGGTCGGTAGTTGCCTATCTGGGTTTGCTGGACCGGCCGGATCTGGCAGCCGAAATGGCCGATGTGCTCATCCGGCTGGAGAGTGCCCAGGCCGCCTTATGTTTGGGCCAGTATGGGCATACCTTGCACCTATCGCTGCGGATTTCCTTGCTGGATCAAGAGGCGGAGAAAATTATCTCTCCATTAGTAGCCGGATTAGGCCAGGCCGGTGGACATGGCCCGATCGCTGGCGGCCAGGTGGATCTTACCGGCGGGGATGTGGCTGGTCTGGTGAGCGAGATTATCGCGCGCTTCCTGGCAATTATGGAAGAAACAGGGGAGGGTGAGCAGTTACTGGCCAATCTATAAATAGGCCATTTGATGGATGACGACACAGTAGCTAGTGGCTTATAATTAATCGCACCCTGCGATATTGCGTATTGCGGTCTACCGCATTGTATTGCAGGGTGTTTTCCTGCAACTCATTCGATAGATGGAGTATTTCAAGTTGACTCTTACCACATTGATGACCCAGGCCGGCCGGGGTTTAAAGGGCCTTGGCCTTAGTAGGGTCTTGGGAAACCAGGATGCCGGCCTGATGCAACAACTTTATAACCTGGCCTGGCCCAGCCTGATTGAAAATCTGTTACAAACCCTGTTGACCGTCGTCGATTTGATTTTCGTAGGCCGCCTGGGAGCCGACGCGGTGGCGGCTGCCGGACTGGGGGCGCAAATCCTCTATGTGCTCATATCTTTGTTCGGCGGTTTGGCCGTCGGCAATACCGCCCTGGTGGCGCGCTTCATAGGCGCCGGCAAACCCAAGGATGCGGAGCTGGTGGCCCGCCAGGCTTTTATCCTGGGGATGATCATCTCCCTGGTCGTGGGGGTTTTCGCCTTCTTCTTCAGCGATAAGATTATCTGGATCATGGGCGGCTCATCGGAAGTCAGCCAACTGGGCGGCGGATTCTTGAAGGTGACGGCAACCGGTTCTTTTGTGCTGATGTTTATGCTGGTGGGGGGCGGCACACTGCGCGGCGCCGGGGATACGCGCACGCCGATGAAGATCACCGGGTTTATCAATATTATTAACATCATCCTGTCCTATATCCTGGTCTTTGGTAATTTCGGCTTTCCGGCGCTGGGTGTGGTGGGTTCGGCCTGGGCCCAAACCATTGCGCGCGCCATCGGCAGCGGATTGATGCTGTACGTCCTTTTCGTGCGCGGCTTCAACGGTCGCGATTTCTCCATGCGCTTGAACTGGCTGGCAGGGCTGCGCTTCGACCGGCCGATGCTGCAGCGCCTGCTCAATATCGGCGGACCCGCGGCTCTGGAGCAGGTAATCTTTAACCTGGGCTTTGCCACCTTTGCCGTCCTAACCATCCGCCTGGGAACAAATGACCTGGCGGCGCAACAGATCGTGTTCAATATCGCCCAATTCTCCTTTATGCCGGCCATCGCTTTTGGTGTGGCCGCTACCACGCTGGTGGGCCAAAATTTGGGAGCCGGCAATCTCGCCCGGGCGGAACAGAGCGCTAATCTGTCTATGCGCCTGGCGGTCATCTGGCAGGGGATGATGGCGCTGGTCTTCGTGTTGTGGGGCCATTACCTCATAGCCATCTACACCTCGGATGTGCAGGTGATCGCACTGGGATCGATGCTGATGTACTTTGCGGCCACCGGCCAGGTGTTCCAGGCGGTGGCGATTACCATTGGCGCTGCCTTGCGGGGGGCCGGCGACACCCGGGTAGTGCTTTACATAACCGTCGCGGGCGTGTGGCTGATGCGCCTGGGTGTGGGCTGGTTTTTCGGGTTACACCTGGGGTGGGGGTTGGGCGGCGTTTGGATGGGGTGGTTGGCGGATTTTGTAACGCGCGCGGTCCTGGTATTCATCCGTTACCACACTGGAAAATGGAAGCTTATTACCGCATAAGGATGCTGGGGTTTTAACTCTGGCGAGGAGGTTTAGATGCAAGATTCTAGCGAAATTACCCTGGAGTTAGGCGAGTCGGCGCCGGATTTCACCTTGCCGGACCTGCAGGATAAGGCCTACCATTTGGCCGATTTCCGGGGCCGCCTCGTGGTGCTGGACTTCTGGTCGGCGGAGTGTCCCATCTCGGAAAAATATGACCCCTATTTTGCCGCTCATTATGCTGCCTGGCAAGATCTGGGGGTAACATTCCTGGCAATCGACTCCAATGCCGGGTATACCGTAGCAGAGATGCAGCGGGTGGCTGCAGAGCGCCACCTGCCTTTCCCTATCTTGCGTGACCAGGGCAACAAGGTTGCCGACCAATACGGCGCCCTGACGACTCCGCATATTTATATCCTGGACCGGCAAGGCTGCGTCGCCTACCAGGGGGCGGTGGATGATACTACCTTCCGCAAGAAGGCGCCCACCCGCAATTACCTGCAGGAAGCGCTGCGGGCGCTGCTGGCCGGAACCCAACCGGAACCGGCCCAGACGCCGCCCTACGGTTGTACCATTGTGCGCCAGTTTGAGGTGTAAGAGACAGCCGTTATTTGAACTTCGCCGCCGCTTGTTGCATCGCTGTTACGCCCAAATTCATCTCTTTGATCGCTGCCTGGAGCTGGTCCGCGCTGGCTGTATCCAGCACATTTGTCGTCAGGGTGGCTACAGTATCATAATGGTCGACCATTTGTAATAACCCTGCCTGGGCATCATTAAGTTGCGCCGGGGGCGTTGATGACCGCACGTGGGCATCATTTGTCTTCAGCGCCGCTATTTCCCTGGTGACCTCGACGCGCCAATCGCTATTTGTCAACAAGGCCGCGTTATTTGAGGCGGCGCTAAAATGCTCGTTTAAGGCTGCCAACAGCGGAATATAAGCAGCCAAGGTATCCCGAATTTCC
>SHYO01000218.1 GCA_009692745.1 Chloroflexota bacterium | reverse complement strand
GGACAGTGCCGTGAAGGTGTTGGGATTGGATCGGAGCGCGATTGAGACGGAGCTACAAGCTGGCAAGAGCCTGGCGCAGATTGCCACTGAACATGGCAAGACCGCTCAGGCGATCATCGACGATGCCGTGGCTACTCAGAAGGCTCAGTTGGCTAAAGCCGTGGCCGACGGCAAGATCACTCAGGCTCAGGTCGACACGATGCTGTCTGATTTGACCCAGCATGTTACCGATCAGGTCAATGGCATTAAGCTTAAGCCGGCAGGTCCGCAGAGTAACCCTGGTACTGGGCCATATCGCCTGCCTTTCGGTGGCCAAAACAGCCAGAGGAAGGGTCGCCAATAAACCACCAAAAGATTGGGAGGTGAATAATAGCGATAGTTAGCGGCTGGCCCGGGGTACATTGTACTCCGGGCTTCTGCTGTAAATGGAAGACAATTGCGAAAAGATCTATAATATTAGAGAATTCGAGAAACTGCTGGAGATAATCATGGCACGGCGTATTTTAGTGGTGGACGATGAGAAGGGTATTGTAGATCTCGTAGACACTTATCTACGAAGAGCGGGCTTTGATGTCTTGCGCGCCTATGATGGCCCGTCTGCTTTGGCTACCTTCAGGCATGACCATCCGGATCTTATCATCCTGGATCTGAATTTGCCTGGCATCGACGGGCTTGACGTGGCGCGGGCTATCCGCCAGAATTCTCGTGTGCCGATCCTGATGTTAACGGCCCGAGAAGGAGAAATGGATCGCATCGTTGGGTTAGAGTTGGGCGCTGATGATTACGTTCCTAAACCATTCTCACCGCGCGAATTGGTCGCTCGAGTCCGAGCAATTCTACGCCGGGTGGAAGGGCCGGCGCCCTATGGCGAAATTCTGAAATCAGGCGATTTGATGCTGGATACCGCCAGTTTTACAGCTATGTATTGTGGGAGTACCCTGGCTCTGACGCCCACGGAATTCCGACTCTTGGAAGCATTGATGCGGGCTCCCGGGCGGGCCTATACACGTTTGCAGTTGTTGGATCTGGCATTAGGTGAGACCTTTGAGGGTTACGAAAGGAATATAGACGTCCATATCAAAAATATTCGTGCCAAATTGGAGGATGACCCCCGTAATCCTACCTATATTCTGACGGTGCCGACCGTGGGCTACAAATTCAGGGAATCTTCCGATGTATAGTTTAGGACTCAAATTCGCGTCTGCTTTGTTGGCGGTTCTGGTTGTAGGCTTGGGAGTTACTACCTTTCTGGCTAATCAAACCACCTCTAATGAATTTCGCCAATTCGCCGCCCAAGGTTGGAGTAACCAGGCTATTACCATGGCTTCTGTCCTGGGGGATTATTATCAACGAACGGGATCATTGGAGGGCGTCGACCAGATTTTATCCAATCCACGTACCCGTAGGGGACCCCCACCTCCGCCTGGCTCGCGGCCTGGGCGGGGAGCTCCGGAGGGCGAGCTAGCCGCCGCTCCCGGTCCAGCCTTCGACCTAGTACTGGCAGACAAAAGTGGGATCGTGGTGGCTGACAATGTGGAAAAGCACCCGGGGGAAGTTTTATCGGAGGCACTTTTGCAGAGCGCGGTCCCTATCGTGGTAGGTGGCAACCAGGTCGGCGCCCTGGTACGCTTTGACCCTGCTGAAACTCTGAGCCCTGCAGAGGAGATTGTGCTCCAGCGTGTCAACCGATCTATCTGGTTAGCTGGGGCTCTGGCGGGGCTCCTGGCAGTTGTCTTGGGTGTGATTCTGACGCGCCAGCTAACCGGGCCTTTGCGTGATTTGACCCAGGCAGCTCATCGCATGGCTCAAGGAGATCTCAATCAGCGTGTGCCCGTGCGCAGTAAAGATGAAGTTGGAGAACTTGGGGAAGCTTTTAACACTATGGCTGCCAACTTAACCCAGGCCGACCAATTACGCCGTAATTTGATGGCTGATGTGGCCCATGAACTGCGGACACCGCTTACTCTTATTCAGGGTAATCTGGAAGCCATGGTGGATGGTGTCTATCCGCCTGATCAAGATCGACTACAAATGCTGTTGCACCAATCTCTCCTCCTGAGCCGGCTTATTAACGATGTGCGTGATCTCTCTCTCGCCGAATCCGGTGAATTGAAGTTAGAACATAACCGGGTCGATCTGGTTCAAATCGCCAGGCGTGCTCTGGCTGCTAACGAAGCGAACAGCTACTGTGAGGGGCAGAGTTTGCGCTTTGAAACATCTTCAGATGAGCTCAATATCATGGGGGATAGCCACAGATTTGAACAGATTGTGAGTAACTTATTAAGCAACGCGTTGCGTTATACCCCTGCAGGCGGCCAAATCACTATTCAGGTCGCCCGGCGCAATCATGAAGCCTTTTTAAGTGTTACTGATTCCGGGGCAGGGATTTCTGCTGAAGATCTCCCGCATGTTTTCGAACGTTTCTGGCGGGGCGACCGCTCCCGTTCCCGCGCTTCTGGCGGTATGGGTTTGGGTCTGGCAATAGCCCGCACCCTGGCCGAACTCCATAAAGGCCGCCTCGAAGTCCAAAGCCAGGTGGGGCATGGATCTACCTTTATTCTCACCTTACCCCTTGCCGATGACTGTGCTGGTGTGCAAAGATAGTACATTCCTTTGATAAATTGGCTTCATTGTATTATCATTCTTATATGAGTATCATTATTGAGGAATTGGTACCTCCCTTCAGGTACCGCTTTGCCATTATGCCTGAACAAAAGCATCTGTAAAGGGGTTCTTATGACCGCAGCACAGGAAGAAGAAATCCTAAAACCCAATTTCGGGTTAGTTGTGCTATTTGGCTCCGGCGAGGCTTCGCCTGGAGGGCGCAAAGTCCATGATTGGGTAATGCGCCGGTTAACGCCACCGGTACAGGTCTCCATCCTGGAAACTCCTGCCGGATTTCAGCCAAACTCGCAATTGGTTGCCGGTAAAGTAGGAGATTTTTTGGTCAAACATCTGCGCAATTATCATCCTGCTATAGAAATAATTCCCGTGCGGAAGCGTGGTACAGCTTTCAGTCCCGACAACCAGGAGTTGATCCAGCCCTTGCTCCACTCCAATTATATCTTTCTGGGACCGGGAAGCCCCACGTATGCCGCCCGGCAATTAGAAGGCAGCCTGACCTGGTCTTATGTCCTGGCGCGTCACGCTCTCGGGTCAGCCATCGTCTTGGCCAGCGCGGCGGCTATCGCAGCCAGTGCCCTGGCCTTACCTGTATACGAGGTTTACAAAGTTGGAGAAGATCTCCATTGGCATACCGGCCTTGATCTTTTCAATCCCTTTGGTTTAAACCTGGTATTTATGCCCCACTGGAATAATGCTGAGGGTGGCGAGGAGCTCGATACCAGCCGCTGTTTCATGGGCCGGGAGCGCTTTACCGCATTGTTGGATCTATTGGTTTCGGGAGTCAAGATTGTGGGAATTGACGAATATACAGCCCTGATTATTGACATAAATAATGAGGCGGTCCATGTTTTGGGAGTGGGAACCGTTACCATTATGGATGGCGGCCAGGAGACTATCTATGAAAACGGAGCTACCTTCCCTATCAGCCACCTGGGTGCGTTCCGCCTCCCAGAGCCCGAGACATATATTCCCTTTGCTGCCTGGCAAAGCGTTTTGGCTGGAAGCTCCCAAGCGACCTCTTCCTCTAGCGCCCAAGTCCCTATAGACGTACAAGATATAGTTACCCAACGGGAAATGGCGCGCCTCCAGCGCGATTGGCACAGCGCCGATACCCTGCGCGACCGGCTAGAATCCATGGGATGGCGGGTGATCGATACCCCCGATGGTTCTCAGGTGGTGCAACTCTCTATGACGCAATCCAACAACGAATACCCCCATGCACCTGGTGGATCATACCAATAATAGGGATTCAACAAATGTCTCTAATCTCTATCAACCGTGGTGAACTTGTATTATCCAGTTGCCCAGAGACGCGCGGTGTCTTAGGTTTTCTGCTGATCTTTGTTGTCGTCAACGACCAGACTATTGAAGGGAAACATCAGGGTGTCTGAGCTCCGTTTCTATACCGATCCGGCACATCATCCCTTTCAGGTTGGAAACGGTCCGAAGGGTGCCTTGCTGATCCATGGTTTTGCCGGAACCCCGGGTGAATTACGCGGTCTCGCAGATCATCTGGTATCCAGCGGTTTTACCGCTGAAGCCATTTTGCTCCCCGGTTTTGGGCCGGACATTATCAACCTGCCGCGGGTTAATCGCACCCACTGGTTAGCCACGGCAGAGGAAAGTTGGACCCGTATACGCCATAATCATAGGCCTACTATCCTGGTAGGGCATTCTATGGGATCATCCCTTGCCATGCACCTGGCTGCTACCCGGCCGCCGGATCTGCTGGTACTCGTGGCTCCCTTCTGGCGTTTCCATACCTTTCTTGGTAGTCTGCTGCCGGTGGCAAAATACTTGATCCGCAATGTAGGACCCATCGGGAATATTAACTTTCAGAATCGCCAGGTCCGCCATGAATTGCAGCGTATGTTGCCCGATGCCGACCTTGACGACCCTCAGGTCTTAGAGATGCTGCGGCGCCGGTTGCGCTTACCGGTCGCTTCGCTGGAAGAACTGCGCCAGGTGGGTGCTGCAGCCTATCGCCTGGCGCCCCGGATCAAGGGCCACGTATTGATAATTCAAGGCCGCTCAGATCTGGCCGTTGCAGTGGAGGATACTCGCCGCCTCCTGCGCCGCTTTTGTGGACCAATAACATACCATGAGATCGAGGCGGATCACAGAGTTATCCGCGGAGAATCTCCTGATTTTCCACTTTTGGCCGAGATCATCATGACCACCATCCAGCGTGAATTGGGACCGAAATACCAGGGTGGCTGATTATGATGCACTCTTCATAGGAGCCGGGCATAATGCCCTGGTCTGTGCCGCATACCTGGCGCGGGCCGGGTACCGGGTCTGCCTCTTGGAGAGGCGGCCTGTGGTTGGCGGGGCAGTGGTAACTGAAGAGATCATCCCCGGCTACCGTTTTGACCTGGGAGGATCGGCTCATATCCTCATCCACCACACGCCCATTGTCGCCGACCTGGGGTTGGCCCAGTATGGTCTTGAGTATATCGATTTAGATCCGCTTTTCTTCGCACCTTTTCCGGATGGCAGCCGCATCTTTATGTGGAAGGACATCGAGCGAACCTGCCAGAGCATTGCAACTGTCAGCCCAGCAGATGCCACTGCTTATTGGCAATTCATCAAAACCTGGCGCCCCCTGGCGGAAGGCATGGTTGAAGCTTTTATCCATACTCCCTCGCTGCTGAACTTGGGCCGCTACCTGGCTTGGGCGCCAGGGTGCGCTAGCGGTGGTATAGAGCGCTTGGCGGATATGCTACAAGGGTATGGCCAGATGCTGCGCCAAACCTTTAGCTCGCCCCAGGTTCAGGCTATGATTGGCTGGATGGCAGCTCAATCTGGCCCTCCGCCTGGTGAACCGTTCTCCGCCCCTTTTGCCCTGTGGCATCCTATGTATCACGTCAGCGGCGTCAAGCGCCCGCGTGGAGGTTCCGGTATGCTTACCCAAGCGTTGGCCAGGATGATCGAGGCCAACGGGGGTACGATTCGGACTTCTACTCCGGTTCAGCGTATCCTGGTTGAGAAAGGTAAAGCCGCGGGCGCTCAAACCACAGCGGGGGACCGTATTACCGCCCGAGTTGTCGTTTCCGGCGCCCATATCCATACCACTCTACAACTCCTGGGGGACGGTATTTTTCCGGGGCGTGCTCAACGGCTCTTACAGCGAGCCCGTCCCGGCAATGGCTTTGG
>SHYO01000217.1 GCA_009692745.1 Chloroflexota bacterium | reverse complement strand
CGGAGGGGACGGTCAAAGGCTCAATATAAGTGCGGTCGGCCATCTCGGGATCGGTCATAATGGTGGCAGGATTGGAATTTACCAGCACAACTTGGTACCCCTCGGCCCGCAAAGCTTTGCAGGCCTGGGTTCCGGAATAATCAAATTCACACCCTTGGCCGATAACAATAGGACCAGATCCAATAATTAAAATTTTGTGGAGGTCAGTTCGCTTGGGCACTATACGATCCTTGTTTCAATATCTTGTCTCTATACTTTGGTTTCGGTCAAAAAAAAGACCACAGTCGTGAAAACTTCTCACTTACTGTGGCCGCGCCGTGCCTGTCTGTTAAAGATTGGCTGGATATCCAGCCGGCAGAACAAGCAAAAATTCGGGGTCAGGCTACGGCCAATTCCCCATGCGACGCAATGCGAACACCTTCCCCCCGCTCAAGCCGGAGCCGAATTTATAACCTATTCTGTTCTGGGAAGAGGTGATTAGGCTCAACATGATTCCAATTGTACTGTATATCACGGTCGCCGTCAAATTTACAACCTGAATTCTTTTTGACGATGGGTTTTAAGAGTGCTATAATCGTGAAGCGGAGTTTTCATATCTATTTTTATCAGTAGGGAGTAAGGACATGGCAACCCAAACGATTCCACTCAACCAAAACGCTGAGGTAAATAGCGACAAATTGGTTGAGATGTTCCGCCAGATGCTCCTGATCAGGCGCTTTGAGGAAGCATCGGAGGAAGCATACGCCCACGGACAGATTGGTGGATTTCTCCACCTTTATATAGGCCAGGAAGCGGTTGCTGTTGGCGCTATTTCCGTGTTACAACCGCAGGATCATATCATTACCGCTTACCGGGACCACGGGCACGCCATCGCCCGCGGCCTGGATACCAACGCTCTGATGGCTGAGCTGTTTGGCAAAAGCACTGGGGTCAGCCATGGCAAGGGCGGCTCTATGCACCTGGCCGATGTCTCCAAGCATTTCTGGGGCGGGCACGCGATCGTTGGCGGCCATCTGCCCACCGCCGTCGGCCTGGCACTTGCCGTGCAATATCAGCATCAAGATGCAGTGGTTTTGGCCTTCTTCGGTGACGGAGCCACCAATATCGGTTTGTTCCATGAATCGCTGAATCTGGCGGCAGTATGGCATCTGCCGATTATTTTTCTATGCGAGAACAATCTGTACGGGATGGGGACAGCAGTTTCCCGGGCTTCAGCCGCCGAGCGGATGGTCGATAAGGCCTGCGGATACCATATCCCGGCGCAGCAGATGGATGGCATGGATGTAGTAGCAGTTCGTCAGACGATGGATGAGGTCGTGTCGACGGTGCGGTCCGGCAGCGGACCGCACTTCGTGGAGGCGCTCACCTACCGCTACCGGGGACACTCCATGGGCGATGCCCAACGCTATCGCACCTCCCACGAGGTCAAAGAATGGGAAGAGCGGGATCCTATCAACGTGTTCCAGCACATTTTGATCGATCAGGGCATCCTGAATGATAAACAAGTGGGTCAGATCATTCGGGAGGTTAACCACGAAATAGAAGTGGCCGTAAAATTTGCCGAGGAGAGCCCCGAGCCGGACCCCGAAGCGCTTTACCAACATATATACGTCGAGGATTAGATAAGAAATGGCAGTAATCACCTATCGTGAAGCAATCCGGCAGGCCATCTCTGAGGAGATGGAACGCGATCCGAAGGTTTTTATCATGGGCGAAGAAGTCGGGATTTGGGGCGGCACGTACGCCATTACCAAAGGTTTGATGGACCAATTCGGCGATAAGCGGGTGCGCGATACCCCCATATCCGAAGCAGCTATCGTAGGTGGCGCGACGGGTGCAGCCCTGGCCGGCCTGCGGCCGATTGCCGAGCTGATGACGATTAACTTTGGCCTGGTAGCGATGGATGCGATCGTCAATGAGGCACCCAAGTACCATTATATGTTCGGCGGCCAGATGACGGTGCCTCTGACGATCCGGGCCGTGGGCGGCGGCGGGCGGCAGTTGGCGGCCACGCACTCGCAGACGTTGGATGTGATTTTTGCGTATTTCCCCGGTTTGAAGGTAGTGCTACCGGCCACGCCTTACGACGCAAAGGGGCTTTTGAAAGCCGCCATCCGCGATGATAACCCCGTGTTGTATATCGAGCACAGTCTGCTCTACCCTCACAAGGGGGAGGTGCCCGATGAGGATTATCTCGTACCCTTGGGGAAGGCGAATGTCATGCGGCAAGGCAGTGATGTGACGATTGTATCCTACTCGCGTATGGCCCAGATATCCCTGGAGGCTGCGGAAGCTCTGTCCCAAGAAGGGATTGAGGCCGAGATTGTGGACCTGCGGTCACTCCGCCCCCTGGACATGGAAACGGTGCTGGACTCCTTCCGTAAGACATTCCGGTGCGTGATCGTAGAAGAGGGATGGAAGAGCTACGGGGTTGGGGCAGAAATCTCAACTCGCATCTATGAAGAGGCTTTTGATTATATCGATGCACCTATTAAGCGCGTGGCAGGCGCCGAAGTGCCTATGCCATACGCCCGCAACCTGGAACAACTGGCAATCCCAAGCAAGGACGATGTGATTCAAGCCGTCCATGAAGTGCTTGGCATCGCTTAAGGGAGAGCAGTGCTGTGTCTACTAAACTAACCATGCCCAAACTCGGTTTCGACATGACCGAGGGATCTGTCCAAAAGTGGCTGAAGGCCGAGGGTGACTCTGTGCAAAAAGGAGAGCCCATCGCTGAAATCGAGACGGATAAGGCCACAGTAGAATTTGAAGCGCCAAACTCCGGCGTTTTGCAAAAGATTATCCTACCTGAAGGTAAGACCGTTCCGGTCGGGGATGTGATTGCGATTCTCGGCGAGGTTGGCGAAGCGCCGGCCGCCAAGCAAGAAAATGGCCAGCAGCCGGCCAAGACGATACAGGCTCCTGCTACGGAGCAATCTATCCCCCGGCCGCAGGCGGTAGAGAAGCCCCCGGCGAAAGAGGAAGCAGAGGAAGGCGAACTTACGCCGTTGCGCCGTGGCCCGGACAAGTCACCTTCGCGCCCGGCGGCCAAAGCCCCGACGCGTACCGAAGCTCCTGCCGGTGGGACGGATGGCGGGGCGCAAGACCGGGTCAAGGCCAGTCCACTGGCCCGCGCCATTGCACGGGAATTGAATATCGATTTGACGGCAGTCCCAGGGAATGGACCGGGCGGCCGGGTCGAGAAAAAGGATGTAGAACTCTACGCCGAGAAGATGAAGAGCCAGGCTGCGACCGCGGCGGCGGCGCCGGCTCAGACAACTCCGGTCATGGCACCCGCGAGGCAACCGGCACCGGCGCCGGCGGCCGAAGGCCAACTGCAGGAGTTCAGCAAGATGCGGCAGGCTATTTCGCGGCGCATGACCGAATCAAAGCAGACCGTGCCCCATATCTATATCACCTCAGAGGTAGATATGACAGATGCGGTGGCTTTGCGCCGGCAAATCAACGAGACGATGGCCGAAGATAGTCGGATTTCGGTGAACGATTTTGTTATCAAAGCTGTAGCCCGGGCCTTGGAAAGCTTCCCCAACCTGAACGCTTCCTACCAAGAGGGTAAGCTGCGCATGAACGCACAAATCAATATTGGGGTAGCCGTGTCCCTGGATAATGGACTCATTACCACGGTGTTGCACCAGGCCAACACCAAGTCCCTGGGCCAGATCTCCCGCGAGGTCAAACAATTGGTAAAGCGCGCTCGGGAGAACAAGTTCCGCCCCGATGATTTACAGGGGGCTACTTTCACAATTAGCAACCTGGGAATGTATGATGTGGAAGAATTTGTGGCGATCATCAACCCACCCGAGGCCGGCATCCTGGCAGTTGGATCTGCCCATCCGAAGCCGGTGGTGGTGGACGGCCAGGTGGTAGTTCGGGAGCGGATGCGGATCACAATTTCCGCCGACCACCGCGTCAGCGATGGCGCAGAGGCGGCCCGCTTTTTACAGGAAGTAAAGAAGCAGTTGCAGAATCCTATGGTGCTAGTAGTGGGGTAGTGTCGAAGAAATAGTATGTTAGTTGCAGACCTGCCGGGATAATACAATCCCGGCAGGGTTTTTCTAATACATTATACCGTGTCTTTTTCCTCACCGAAGATCACGCGCTGGCCGCCGGCTACCGGCCTTGCTGCGCCTCCCCGCAGCTTACGCAAGCTGGAAGGCGCAGCAAGGAAGCCTACCCGGTAATATTCGGAAATCCTCAAGGAGTCATCGATAGGAGGTTGGTAAACCCTGAACCATGAATAGAGAGCAGCTTCTAAGCGTGCCCGAAGAGCAATTCACACAGGAGACACGCTTCCGGCATCGCCTGCGGCTCGATACATACAGTCATTACACGCTACACGCCAGAATGATATGGGAATGGCGGACAACGTAGTAACTGCAATAAGGGCGAAAAAGGCGGCCGATCCCAGCGACGGAGATAAGGACTTTATTAGGTCACCTACGCCTGACCTATAGCGATAGTGTTCCTTATCAGCGAGACAATTCGCTACGATCTTTTCCCCTCCCCGCCAAATGAAGAGCATGCTGGATGGTAGGTTGCCGCAAACCACCAAAGGCGTAAGGCAATCTATCTGCAAATGTCCCCAGATCCGGTAGCGGTTTAGTGCGGCCCACCTGATACCAATAGGCTGTGCTACACCAATCTCCCTGGGAATCGTTGGCATGGCCGTGCTCGATGGTCACCCGGATGGATTCCTCAAAATAGACCGGGTCTTCAATGTGAAACCGGTATTGGGAATGTTTCCCGGTACAGTCCTCATTGCCTTTGAAATGGTAGCCAGAGTATGGCGCATTATAGGTCATATAATTTCCGTTGTAGCCAAATGCGCCACAAAAGTAATCCTCCATGCCGGTGCCATGAAGCTTGGGAGGCCAGGGTTCACCATCTACAAAGATCATGTCATCTCCTTCCAACCAGTGTGTCCCTTGCTGGTTGGAATCGACATGCAACGTACAACCCACATAGTGACCCTGTCCTTCGGCCTCAAGAATTACATAGTTGTCGGCTCCAGTAGTGTTCAAGGGCTGGATTCTGCCCAGGCTCTTGCCTCGCCAGGTATACTGCTCTAACCCGTTAGACCCTTTGATCAGTTTATCATCCTCCTTACGCACCAACTCGCGGCGCCAACAGGCATGAAAACGTCCCAGGTCTGGCGGGAAGGTATTCCACTCCTGATAGTCAATATAGAAGAATAAGCGGGACTCCCATTCGGCCTCGTTCGTGACAGTGATTCTGGCCCCCGTAGCGTAGGGCATGGCAAACCAGCAGTTCAACCCCAGCATAAAGGTCTGCAAGGGCAGGGAGATAAAATAGATGGCTTTGGCATGGCCGATGCCGAAGAAATCCCCGAGGGGGCACTGCACTGAAGGGGTAGTTTCTCCATCCCAATAGATGCGGAGTACCAGACCTCGCAGACTAAAATTTTCCTCGTCGGTGGTCATCCAAATATGGCGGATACAACCTGGGCCGGACATTTCACCTAATACTGCTGTCTCGCCCGGGCCTATCACCCAGAAATCCATATTCGACCCGGTAGTGTTGTATGATGAATGGCGGCGGCTTTTCACACCCCGCCCCAATCTGGCTAAGCTCGCCAGGGAAGTCATTCCCATTTCCATGTTGGTTTCCTCCTGTTCGATAATAACCTGAGCCTGGCAAAATATCTCCGGGGATTATATAACCAATGGTGCTAGTTTTAGAGTGAGAACTCAGCGATGCTCATCTTAAAAGGATTGGCCTCAGGATGAAGCCTGTGAAACAAGTCAAGCAG
>SHYO01000033.1 GCA_009692745.1 Chloroflexota bacterium | reverse complement strand
CAGCGAGAAGTCGCCCTTGGGCTGAGCAGTCGGTTTCCGAGTAGTCGATTTCATGGTATCCTCCTGGATTGGCAAGTAATACCATGAAAGTATACAACTGCAGAACGCACCTCCCGCGCTTGTCAAGGTTCAAATCTTAGTGCCATTACGCGGCAGGATCGCATCGATCGTTTCGTCGTTGAGATTGTTCAGGTATCGTGACTTAAAATAGTAGAGCAGTTCCCCCTTGGGGAAGAAGGGATCGAACCCACTTTGTACCATCGTGTAGGGCTTAGCGCCACTCAAGTCCAGCAAGGGGGTACCCAACTCGCGCAGGGGTTGGATGACGCGGGCGCCTTCTTCTGCAGAACCAGAATACAAGGCCGAAATGATGATGACATGCCTGCCGTGAGCCGCTGCAGGGAAATTGGGATGGACGGGGACGGTCCAGAATATAATGTGTGAAGAGAGTTCTTCCGGGGCGGTAGCCATAAAATCGCGCCAGGCAGTGAGCACCTCTTTCGCCATTTCGGCCGGATACCACGGGGCACACCGTGTCACAATCGGTCCAACCGGATGGAGCCGGAACTCAAACGAGGTCACCACGCCAAAATTCCCGCCACCGCCGCGGATGCCCCAGAACAGCTCTGCGTTTTTGGTCGCACTGGCGGTGTGGAACTGGCCATCCGCGGTGACGATATCGACCGATAACAAATTGTCGATGCTCAAACCGTACTTCCGGCGCAGGTGGCCCAGGCCGCCGCCCAGGGTCAGTCCCCCAATCCCGGTGGTGGAAACATTACCGCCTGGGGTAGCCAGGCCGAAGACCTGGGTCTCCCGGTCGACATCGCCCCAGGTGGCGCCTCCCTGAGCCTGCACCGTGCGCGCCTCAGGATCCACCCGCACCCCTCTCATCAGCGAAAGGTCGATCATGATACCGCCGTCACAGGAGGCGCTGCCGGCCACGTTGTGGCCGCCGCCGCGCACGGCCACCAGGAGATTGTGGGTGCGGGCGAAGTTGACCGCATCAATCACATCGGCCACCCCGCTGCAGCGGGCAATCAGACTGGGGCGTTTGTCGTGTAAGCCGTTCCAAATCTGGCGGACGGCATCATAGCTTTGATCCCCCGGCCGGATTAGCTCACCGCGCAAGCCCGCCGCAAATGTCTGAACGGCCAGGGCATCTGGCTCATACACCAACGAGATCCCCACGGTTGCCCCTTTGTCAAATTTATTTCAGTTGATGATCGTGGTTTCAGTATAACCGCTAACCAGTTAGCGTGTCCTCTACCATTTGGTAGATTCCAGGGTAGATTCGCAGCGAGGGGGCTCTACCATTTGGTTGAGCCGCAGCTCAATGAGACGCAGGCCGAGACGCTAATCTAACAGCTTTAACTCTCGGGCGCGGATAACGGCTTGGGTGCGGTTGTGTACGTCCAATTTAGCGAAGGTAGCAAGCACATGCGTTTTAATAGTGCCGACCGAGACGATAAGCGCAGCCGCGATCTCCCGGTTTGACAGGCCGGCTGCCAGGTACTGTAATACTTCTAACTCCCGCGCGCTCAACGGCTCCGCCAATTGCAGGTTTGAAAGTTTGAAAGCTGGCAGGTTGGCAGATTGGCTCGCCTGCTCAGGTGTTGCGCCGAACGCTGCCAGCAGCCGGTCCAGATACTCTATTGAAATAGATGCGTGTTCCTGGCTGTCCAACTGTCCATCCCGCGGATGGGATCTAACCTGCAACAGTAGTTCCCGCATAGGCTGGCCTTCATCCACAAAGGTGCGGATATATTCCTCCAGCCCGGCCAGGGCCAGGGCCCGTCGCAGTGTGGTAACAGCCGCTTTCCAATTATCCTGAGCCCGCAGCGCCAGCGCCTGAAGCGCCAGTATCTGGATGGCATCCCCCATCCGACCCTGGCTTTCAGCCTGCTGCAGCAGCGTCGAGAGGAACTGCAGAGCAATCTCCGGCCGGCGCTGTGCCAGGCACAGTCGCGCGAAAGTGAGATGATCGATCAGATGGCGGTAGTCGGGTGTATCTTGCACGGTCAATGCCAGGGTCTGCCCCCAACGGCTGGCAGCCGCCAGATTGCTGGTCAGCCACAGGTGCGCCAGCATCGCTTGCATGCTGCCGGGGATGATCTGGCCGAAGGGCAGGCCGGCTTGCGGAATCAACCGGGCCAGCTTTTCTACGCTCTCAGAGACGCGGTCTGCCTCTCCCTGGGCCAGGTAGACCCGCGCCAGCAGGTAATGGGCTTTGGCCAGAAAATTGATGGTATTCCACTGGGTAAAGATCTGTTGCGCTGCCAGCAAGTGATTCAAGGCCGCGGCAAGATCGTTCCACTCATATAGAATCTCGGCCATAAAGAGGTGGGCCACGCCATCGGCCGGGAGCCATACCTGCCGGGATATATCTAACCAATCGCCCAAGATACTGCGCGCCAGGTGTAGCTGGCCACGGACGAACTGGACATGCCCCCAACTGACGGCCGTCAGGCGCGCCAGGTCAGCATGTTTACCGGCCTCCAGATATGCCCGCTCGGCTGCCAGGGCCGCGCCGCTGAGCAGGTAGGCCAATCCCAGGCGCACGGCCACGTCATAGCGCCGGTGGATATCCTGCGGGGCCAGGAATTGGCGCGCCAGCTCCGCCTGCGCCAAAGCGCGGGGCAGGTCCCCGCGGTAGGCGGCATCTTGCAGCCGCCGCGCCGCGATTTGGCCGCGCAGGCGCCGCACACCTGTGTTCTGTTCCGCCTGGCGCAACAGATCCTCAGCCCACTGCACATAGCGCTCCATACCCTCAAAGTCGAAAGTGGTCAGGGAGAGCGTCTCAGCGTAGATAACGCACAAGCGGGGGCGGGATTGCACCACATCTGCGGGCAGCGCAGCCAGCCAGCCCAGTAAAGTAGCCTGCTCGCCGCGCTGCTGCATCGCCTCCGCCTGTGCTTCCACCAGGCGGGCCGCCATGTCAAAATCCGCCCCTGCCAGAGCATGGTCGATGGCGTCGGCGGCGAAGCCCTGTTGCGCATACCAGGCAGCCGCCCGGCGGTGCAGCTCCGCCACCCGGTCGGGCAAGGTTTGTTGTAGCCGGCGGCGCAGCACATCGGCGAAGAGTTGGTGATACCGGTACCAGCGCCGCTTATCATCTAGCGGAATGGCGAAGATATTGGCCGCCTCTAGCCGCTCCAACATGGCCTGCGCAGCGCTTTCTCCCACGGCCGAGTGCTGAGAGTACTCAGCCGGCGCCCCGCCCATAACAGCGGCGCAAAGGGCGCCACACAGCCGGTGTAGAATCGAGGTGCAGGTCAGAAAATCCTGGACTTCCCGCGGTTGCTGATCCAGCACCTCATTCAGCAGGTAATCCAGCACATACCGGTTATCGCCGCTGAAAGCCGCCACGAAAGTGGCCGCGCGCTCCTGCCGGGATGAGGATTCTGGCATAGACATGTGCCCTTGCAGAGATAGGGCTGCCAACTGCAACCCGGTAATCCAGCCTTCGGTGCGGGCTTCCAGAGCCGCTATCTGGGCTGCCTGGAGGTCCAACCCCATTGCCTGGTTGAGAAAGGCGGCCGCCTCTTGCGGCGTGAAGCGCAGATCGGCAATATCCAGCTCCACCAGTTGCCCGCGCCCCCGCAGCCGCGCCAGGGAAACCGGGGGCGTCTCCCGGCTGGCGATGACCAGGCGCATATGGGGAGGCATATGGTCTAACAGAAACACCAACGCCCGGTGAATAGCCTCCGTCTGGATGGTGTGGTAATCATCCAACACCAGTACAAAATCCGTGGCAATGGCAATGAGGTCGTTGACCAGAGCAGTAACGACCACCTCCAGCGGCGGCGCCTGGGCAGAACCGAAGAGAGCCAATGCGCTCGCCCCCACGCCGCTGTACACCCCCTGTAAGGCTGTGATGACATACGCCCAGAAACGGGCCGGGTCGTTATCCCCTTCGTCCAGCGATACCCAGGCGAAAGGCAATCCACCGGCGATAGGAGTAACGCGCCAGGAAGTAAGCAGGGTGGTCTTGCCGGAGCCGGCCGGGGCGGAGATAAGGATCAGCTTGCCCGCCAGCCCGGCATCGAGGCGGGCTATCAGGCGCGGACGCGCCACCAGCCCAGCTCGAGCCGGCGGGATATACAGCTTCGTCGCCATGAGGGGCAAGCGCTCTGTTGCGCCGGCAGTACCATTTGTTTCAGGCATTTCAGCCATAACGGAGATTCACCAAACGAATTTACTGTTTGCCGGGCAAACCACGGTTACAATAAGGGCAAGCTCAGCAGCTTCCTGAGCATGGTGCGAGCATGAAGAGCGTGAAGAACCATGAGTTTAACCCGATGGTGAAAATTGTCAAGCAGCCGGATTGGCTGATGAGTCCATCAACTTACCCAATAGAGCCAAGCTAATATATAATACAAAGGATCACGCCAACCTGGGAGAATAATCCATGAACGAATCCTCGCGGTGGCTGCTGCGTGCCAGCGGCATCGTCCTCTTACTCTTGCTCTTGCTAGGATTAGGACTGTTAACGATGGGTTATACGGCAGGATTAGTCTTTCTATTGGGCGTTATCGTGGTTTGGCCCGTTGTGTGGCTCTTCAAGTCGCAACTGCCAAAAGTGAGAAAGTTACCCCTGCAGACTAAATTGGCCGGTCTGGCCGGACTGGCGTTAGTGGCATACCTGGTCTTTCCGAGAGGCGGTACCTATTACATCGTAATTCCACCGGATTGCAATGTACGCTCGTACCGGGCGATTATTACTCCCGAGAATACGTCCTATAAGGAATTCTCCATCATCGATGAAATCGAACCCAACCCGGAGTTTCTCAAGGGCAAAGATTTTAACCCGCCAACGGATTGGCAAATCGTGGGTAAGGATGTGGGCACAAAGTATCGCCTGCCGCAACGGAAAATTACCGGCACAGATCGCGGATTGCTGCTAAGAGAGCTGAATTTCCTGCCCCCCCAGACGCTCGCTGTACAATTTGCCAACCAGGCGGCAGTATCAGATCTCCAGGTAGGGATCTGCGGCCAGAATACGGTCGAGCTGCGCGATTTTCCCAAGAGTTCCATCTTTAGAATCAAACAGGTGGGAGATTTGAAGACCTTCTCCTATATTGATACGGAAACTATCCGCTGGTCCTCCACCGAGGTGCTGGAGGATGACTTTAAGGTGGCCTACATCCCTCCCCCTTTCCAGCGGATGCGGCCGGTGCTCGAGCCGTTTTTGGGCATGTCATCTCTGGGTGATGGATTCATGGGTCTTATCGGGTTTGTGGGCACCTTGATTTTGATTCCGCTCACAAAATCAACCCTCTACGAGATGGTAAGCAGCAGATTCAAGGCGTGGCTGGGCAGAAGTCAGCCGGCAGCCTCACCGGAGACAGCTACGCTGATTACCTCTAGTAGGGGAGACGCCAAAGAAGTTAAAATCAAAAAGAAATAGATTCGGGGAGACTGATATTGACTTCTTCTGCCGGCCCCAATCCTGGTCACAACCAGAGATACAGGGTCGGCAGGATTAGCGATATCGTGTCAGGACGAGGGTTGCTTTCTTATCTTCCCGGTTCGGGAGCGCTCCCAGGAAATCCATGAGATGCGCTTGCCCTGATGGTAGCTATTTGACAGCCCTCTGGGAGTTGGTATAGTAATACGCTTAGGATATAGTATTAGCTATACGCGCTTGCAACAGAAACAGGAGTACAGTATGGGGATAACGCTGCCGGATACGGTATACCAGGTCTTGACCCCTGAAGGGCAGGTGGTAGGAGAGGTGCCACATCTGCCGCCCGGCCGCATGGTGGAACTCTACCGCTGGATGGTGTTTGGCCGGGCCTTCTCCGACCGGATGGTGGCTTTGCAACGGCAGGGACGCATGGGAACCTTTGGCCCGCTAAACGGGCAGGAAGCGGCCTCGGTGGGCATTGCGGCCCCGCTGCAGGCCGAGGATTGGCTGGTGGGGTCGTATAGAGAGATTCTCTCCTACTTTATCAAAGGGGTGCCGCCCCTGGCGATTATGGAGGTCTACCGCGGGTATGTGAGCGCCAGGTACCCCTGGGAAGCGCGCTGCCTGCCGATCCAGATTGTGCTGGCGACGCAAGTGCTGCATGCGGTGGGGCTGGCGATGGCCATCAAGTATGACGGCAAGCCGGACGTAGCCGTGGGCGTATGCGGCGAAGGGGCCACGTCAGAGGGGGATTTTAACGAAGCGCTGAATTTTGCCGGGGTGTTTAAGGCGCCGGCAGTGATCGTGGTGCAGAACAATTGCTGGGCCATTTCGGTGCCGCGTAGCGCGCAAACAGCCGCCGGATATATTGCCCACCGCGGTCCCGGCTTCGGCGTGCCGGGATATATCGTGGACGGGAATGATGTGCTGGCAATGTACCAGGTGATGGCGGATTGTGTGGCGCGCGCCCGCGCAGGGGAGGGTCCCAGCCTGATAGAGGCGCTGACCTACCGCATGGGGGCGCATACCACGGCAGATGATCCACGGAAATACCGGCCTGAGGGAGAAATGGAGGAGTGGTCAAAGCGCGACCCCATTTCCCGCTTCCGCAAGTTTCTACTGGACCAAAACATGCTGAGTGAGCAAGAGGATCGGCAGATGGCCGAGGAAATTACCACGGAAATCCAGGGAGTGGTGGAAGCTTTGGAATCGCGCCCGGCGCAAGATCCGAACCAGCTTTTTGATAATGTCTTTGAGACCGCGACGCCCCAGCTAGAATCCCAGCGCAGTGAAATGTTGCTACGCAACGCACGCACCCTGGGAAAGGAGTAGCGCATGCCCAAGTGGACGATGGTGGAAGCGATCAATCACGCCCTGGGGCAGGAATTGGCGCGGGATAAGCGGGTGTTGGTATTCGGGGAGGATGTGGGGAAGAACGGCGGGGTGTTCCGGGTGACGGAAGGGTTGCAGGAGCGATATGGCGCGGCGCGGGTGTTCGATACCCCCCTGGCAGAGTCCGCCATCGTAGGCACGGCCATCGGTATGGCGGTGTACGGTTTGCGCCCGGTGGTGGAGATCCAGTTCGCCGGTTTTAGTTATGTGAGCTTTAACCAAATTGGCTCCCAGGCTACCAAGATGCGCTACCGTTCCGGCGGCGTGTATACGGTGCCGCTGGTGATCCGGGCGCCTTTCGGCGGCGGGGTGCGAACGCCGGAGCTGCATTCGGACAACGTAGAAGCCTTCTTTATGCACCTGCAAGGAATTAAAGTGCTGATTCCCTCGAACCCTTATGATGCGAAGGGCATGCTACATGCAGCGGTGGCAGATCCCGACCCGGTGTTCTTCCTGGAGCATATGAAGCTCTACCGCTCTTTCCGGCAGGATGTACCCGAGGAGCGCTATCTGGTGCCCATCGGTAAAGCTGCAGTGGTTAAAGAGGGCAGCGAGATCACGGTATTCGCCTACGGGGCGATGGTACAAGTGGCCCTGGAAGCGGCGGCGCAGTGGGAGCCTGGCGTGGTGGAAGTGATCGACCTGCGCACCATAGCGCCGCTGGATGAAGAGACGATTGCCGCTTCGGTTAATAAGACCGGCAGAGCGGTGGTAGTACATGAGGCGGCACGGACCGGAGGTGTGGCAGCGGAAGTCATCGCGGTAATTAATGAGCGCTGTCTCTATGCATTGCTAAAACCTGTGGAACGGGTAACCTGCCCGGATATGCCCTACCCTGTGCCGATACTGGAGGACCAGTTTATCCCTACGCCGGGCCGGGTAGCCGATGCGATCCGGCGCACGCTGGAACCCTAAGGGAGGTAAACCATGCCGGATGCAGATAAGAAGATATTTGAGTTTAAGCTGCCGGATGTGGGAGAAGGCATCCACGAGGCAGAGGTGCTGGCATGGCGCGTGAAAGTGGGCGATACCGTGGCAGCCGATCAACCGGTCGTGGAGATCCAGACCGATAAAGCAGTGGTGGAAATCCCGACCCCGGTCGCGGGGCGGGTGATAGAAATCTGCCTGGAATCTGGAGCTCTGGCCCACACAGGGGATGTGCTGGTCAAGATTGACTCGAGCCAGGCTGGGAGCTTGAGCACAGCGCGGCCGGAGGCCCCAGGCAGAGCAACCCGCGAGGTGCAAATTGGTCAACCGCCTCCCCTGGCGCAAAATTCAACAGACGCTTTCACCGTAACGCCGCTGCGCGACCCCCTGGCGACCTTAGCGCAAGGCCGGCGCACTCTGGCGGCCCCGGTGGTGCGGAAGCTGGCACTGGAGTTGGGGGTAGAGCTCTCCCAGGTAGCGGGCTCCGGTCCGCTGGAACGGATCTTGCCTGAAGATGTGCGCCGATTTGCAGCACAGCAGACAGCCACGCCTGCGCCCGAGACCGGCGCCCGAGAAGATGGGGAGGGACGAAACCAGCGACTATCTCCTCAGATCAAACCTCAACCAGTAATCAGCCCGGAAGCTGCATCAGGTATACCTGCGGCAACTTCCGGCGCAGACGAACCGGTGGAGCGGACCCAGCTCCAGGGACTGCGGCGGCGTATTGCGGAGCGCATGGAAGCGGCGTGGCGCGTGCCCCACGTCACCAGCTTTGAGGAGGTGGACGCGACCCAATTGGTGGCGCTGCGGGAATCGCTGCAGCCGGAGGCGCAGCAGCGCGGCGTCCGGCTGACCTATCTCCCGTTGATCCTCAAGGCGACCGTCCAGGCACTGAAGGAGTTCCCTTATATCAATGCCAGGCTCGATATGGCGGGCCAGGAGATCCTGCTGTTCCGCTACTATCATATCGGCATCGCTACCGCCACCGCGGCAGGGCTGCTGGTGCCGGTGGTGCGCCACGCCGACCGGCTGACGATCTTGCAAGTGGCAGCAGAGATCGAGCGATTGGCTGCGGGCGCCCGGCAACGGAGCCTGAGCCTGGCGGAACTCTCGGGAAGCACCTTCACAATTACAAACTTCGGCAGCTTTGGCGGGCAGCAGGGCACCCCGATCATCAATCCGCCGGAGGTGGCAATCCTGGGCTGCGGGCGCATCGAGGCCAAGGCGGTGGTGGTGGCAGGACAAATCGTAGCCCGCCCCATCTTGCCCCTGGCGCTGAGTTTCGACCACCGGCTGATCGATGGCGCTATGGCAGCCCAGTTTTTAGGCCGGCTGAAATCACTGCTGGAAAACCCCAACTTACTTTTCCTGGAGCTGATATAAGTGGTCGTCGGTGACCTCGAGACCGCCGTTGATGTGCTGGTATTAGGCGCCGGCCCGGCAGGGTACGCGGCGGCGATCCGCGCCGCGCAATTGGGCAAGCAGGTAGCGCTGGTAGATCCCGGGAAGCCGGGGGGCACTTGCCTGCACGAGGGCTGTATTCCGGCAAAAGCGCTGCTATCAGCCGCAGAGCGAGCCTGGCAGATACCGGCGCTGGCGGAGATGGGCATTATGGCCGGACCGGCACAGGTAGATATGGTCCGGCTGCAAAGCTGGAAAAATGGGGTGGTGGCGAAGTTGACGAACGGGGTGGGTCAATTGCTGGCAAGGCACAAAGTGCAGATAGTAGCGGGTAAGGGGTGGTTTATCCCCGAGCCAGGGGTCCAGCGCCACTACGAAGTGCGGGTCGAGGAAGAAAACGGATCGCAGCGCTTCTCCTTCGAGCACTGCATCATCGCCGTGGGGGGCAGCCCGGCGCCGTTAGCGGGGCTGGCATACGACGGCGCGCGGGTGCTAACGACCAGCCAGGCGCTGCGGCTTAGCGAGATACCATGGTGTATGGCAGTGATAGGGGGAGATTATATCGCCGTCGAGTTGGCGACGTTATTTGCCAAACTAGGCGTGGCAGTGCGGCTGCTGGTGCCGGCGGGGCAGGAGTTTTTGGGGGAGTTTGACAGCGCAGCGACCAGATTGGTGCGGGCGCGGTTAAAGAAGCTGGGCGCCAGGGTAGAAATGGACGTGGCCGACCTGGCAGCAGCGGTACAGGAGACGGGCTGTGTGGTGGTCAGCAACGGCATCGTACCCAATACGGCAGACTTGCACCTGGAGGTTGTAGGGGTTGCGGCAGACAGCCAGGGTTTCCTGCTGGTGAACGACCGGATGCGCACCACCAACCCGGCAATTTATGCTGTAGGAGATGTCACCGGCGGCTTCCCCCTGGCAACCATCGCCTTTAAGCAGGGAAAGGTGGCGGCAGAAGCATTAGCCGGACTACCGGCACAATACGCACCCCAGGCGATACCGCGCGTAGCCTGGACCGATCCTGAGCTAGCCACTGTGGGACTGACGGCCAGAGAAGCGACGGCGGCCGGGTATACCGTGGTGACAGGCCGGTTCCCGCTGGCAGCGAACGGCAGGGCGCTGACCCTGGAAGCTGATGAAGGTATGGTGATGACCGTGGCCGAGCGGGAATCTGGCGTCTTGTTGGGAGTGACTATTGCCGGGACGTGCGCCGCAGAGTTGATCGGCGAGGCGGCCCTGGCATTGGAGATGGGCGCCACGCTGCTGGACCTGGCGGAGACCTTACACCCCCATCCCAGTTTGAGCGAAGCGCTCCAGGAATCGGCAGAGGCCGCCCTACATCGGGCGATTCATCTCTTTAATCCTGCCTAAGATACCGGTCCTTCGTTATGCCACCAGCGGACCTCATTGGACCCGCGCTCGGCGGCGGCTACAATATCTTGCCGTCCATCCCCGTCGATATCAACAATCATGATGGAGTCCGCATTGATCCAGCCAATTTTCAGCGTCTGCCGACCCCAGGGACCCCGCGGATCGCCCCCGTGTTTGAAGAGCACGATGCATCCCTCTTGCTCCCGGCCAGTAGCCACGACTTCCATTTGACCATCGCCATCCAAGTCCGCAGCCACAGCCTCGAAGCCCCGCGCGAAGGGCTCGCAGATCACGTGTCTTTGCCATGGCCCTGGGTGCGCAGCCGTGCCCTGGTTTTCAAACCACACAACCAGGCCGGACGCTAAATCTTTTGGCTCCTTTGAGCTGGAGATTCCGCCTGCCATCACCACATCCACATCGCCATCACCATCCATATCCACCGGATGGCCCAGCATGGGTAGGGGGACCTCATCGATCAAGTGCTTCTTCCAGGGACGGTTGAGAGGATTGAGGTCCCCTTCGGAACCGGGATTCTCATACCACATCACCTGCCCGGCCACCGTGGCCGATCCCAAGATATCGAGTTTCCCGTCCCCATCCATATCGACGGGCACGACAGTGCGAGTTTCCGCGATGTTTTCCTCGATAATGTGGGTCAGCCACTGCCCATGCTGCTGCTTATACAAGGTGTACCGGTTGCCCTTGCGCCAACTGGAGGCCGCGACTTCCAGCGCGCCGTCCCCGTCGAAATCAGCCACGGCCACATCGTAGGCTCCCGGCAGCGTACCGAGCGGGGCAATGTAATGGCGCACCCAGGCGTTTCCATCCCGCGGGTCACCGGTGATGTCGAAGTAGTAGACGGCGCCCCCCCAGTTATCGATGCCCACGAACTCGGGCCGGCCATCGCCATCGATATCTCCCCAGGTGTGGCGCTCGATCCATTCCCCCTTGAGCAGATGGACCACATGCTTGGTGAAGTTGCACCGGCCGTCATTTTCGAACCAATAGAGACCCACGTCGGTATCAGCCGTGACGATATCCAGGTGGCCGTCGCCGTTCAGGTCTAGCGCCGAGATGCCGTAGGCATAGTTATAACCCGATGCAAGCAGATGTTCGGTAAATTTGATAAACTCTGCCAAGGCAACACCTCCATTACAGGAACCGCGCCGTTTATCCGGCGCTGCGTTGTTGGATGAGAGCGCGCAAATCGGCTTCGTCTAAAATTGGCACGCCCAGGCGATGGGCTTTATCCAGCTTCGAGCCGGCCTGCTCCCCCGCCAACAGGTAATCGGTTTTCTTGCTGACAGCATCGCCAACCCTCCCCCCGTGGGACTTAATCAGGTCAGTTGCCGCCTGGCGCGATAGGGTAGGCAAGGTACCGGTGATGACAAAAGATAAGCCATCCAGCGCGTTGGAAGCCGCGGGCTGCACGGGAGACACCGCGGAGGACAGCACACCGGCAGCTTTCAAAGCTGCGATTACCTCGCGGTTGGCCTCACGGCTGGCATAAGCCGCAATGCTATGGGCGATCTTAGGACCGAGGCCGCCAATATGCTGCAGATCAACCTCTGAGGCAGCCATCAAGGCCTCCAAAGAAACAAACTGGCTGGCCAACAATTCAGCGATGGTCGAGCCGACGTGGCGGATCCCCAGGGCATAGATCAGACGTGCCAGCGGCCGGGTTTTAGATACCTCGATGCCCGCCAGACATGCCACGGCCTTCTTCTCGGCAAAGCCTTCCAGTGGCAACAGATCTTCTTTAGTCAAACGGTAGATATCGGCGACATTGTGGACTAACCCTGTACCGACGAGTTGGGCGGCCAGTTTTTCTCCCAGACCCTCAACATCCATCGCGCCGCGACCGGCGAAATGCTCTACCAGGCGCACCAATTGGGCCGGGCATTGGTCATTGACGCAGTAGGTGGCGGCCTCGGCCGGATCGCGTTCGACGGGCTCACCGCACACCGGACAATGGGTGGGCATATGCCATTCCGGCAATCCCTCCGGCGGGCGGCGCTCGATAATCGGCCCCAGAACTTGGGGAATTACCTCGCCGGCGCGCTTGACCACGACCCAATCGCCGGCCCGGATATCCTTGTCGCGGATATAATCCTCATTATGCAGCGTGGCATTGGTAACGGTAACCCCAGAGATGCGCACCGGCTCCAATATGGCGAAGGGGGTCAGCACTCCCGTGCGGCCGACATTCACGGCGATACGCTCCAGGCGTGTGACCGCTTCTTCCGAGGGCGGCTTGTAGGCGATGGCCCAGCGGGGCGCCCGCCCCACAATCCCAAGCTCTTGTTGCAATGCCAGGGAATTGACTTTGATCACAGCGCCATCGGCCTGGTAGTTCAGGCTCTGCCGCAGCCGGAAAAATTCCTGGGCAGCCTGGATAGCTTCTTCGATAGTGGAGCACAAGCGATTAGTAGCATTGGTGGGAAAGCCCAGGGTTCTGAGGGTCTGGAGAACTTCCCACTGGGACCGCAGAGGGATGGAGAGACCCTGATTCGGGGTAACCCCAATGTAGTAAGCGATAAAGGTCAAAGGACGGCTGGCGGTAATGGCCGGGTCCAACTGGCGCACAGCGCCGGCCGCAGTATTGCGCGGGTTGGCATAGAGCTTTTCGCCCTGGGCCTGGCGTTGTGCGTTAAGCGTATTGAAGGCGTCAATGGGCAGGAAGATTTCCCCACGCACCTCCAGCAGTGGTGGAGCCGCCAGGGGAGCCTGGGGGTCCAGCGGAACATGCAAAGGGATAGCGGGAATAGTCCGCAGGTTGCTGGTGACATCTTCCCCGGTATAGCCGTCGCCGCGGGTGGCGCCGCGCACCAGAACACCGTCTTGGTAGAGCAGGGAAATAGAAAGGCCATCGATTTTGGGTTCTACTACGAAATCTGTATGGTCGGTTTGCATGGCCTCCCCGGGCGCAGCAGGAGCCGGCAACAACCGGGTGACGCGCTCATACCAGGCCAGTACCTCGGCAGGGGAAAAGGCATTATCCAGGCTCAGCATAGGCGTGGGATGGATGACCTTCTCAAACCGCTCCAGCGGCGCCCCGCCCACCCGGTTGGTGGGAGAATCCGCGGTTTTGAGTTCAGGATAGGCCTGTTCCAGTTCCATCAGCTCGCGCACCATAGTATCGTAGGCCGCGTCGGAGATGACCGGGTCATCAAGGACCTGATACCGGTAGCCATGATATCCGATGACGCGGCGCAGTTCCGCAATATGGGCAGCGATGTCTGATGAAGGCTCAGTCATACATTCATCCCACGCGACCCGCCTTAGCGGCGCCGCGCCAAAGCCTGATCTATCTGGTTCAGGGCTTTTTCGAGGTTCTCAATAGAATTCGCATAACTGAGGCGCAGATACCCTTTGCCGTAGGCGCCGAAGGATTCGCCTTTCAAGGTAGCTACACCAGCTTCGTACAACAAATAGTCGGCCATCTCCGCAGAGCTAATACCGGTGCCACTCACATTGGGAAAGGCGTAGAAGGCGCCGGCCGGCATGATACAACGGATACCGGGGATCTGGTTGAGTCCTTTGACAAAAATATCGCGCCGTTGGCGGAAGGCGACCTTCATCTGCGCCACAGATTCCTGCGGCCCTTTGAGGGCTTCGACCCCGGCAAGCTGGGTGAAAGCCGCCGTACAGGAGTTGGAGTTGGTCATCAAGCGGGTGACATGTTGCGCTAAATCTACCGGCATGATGCCATATCCCAGGCGCCAACCGGTCATGGCGTAGGTCTTGGAGAAGCCATCCAGGATGATAGTCCGCTGGCGCATACCGGGGAAGGTAGCGATGCTGACGTGCTCGCCTTCATACAGCAGTTGTTCGTAAATTTCGTCGGATAGCACGGGGATATCGCGCTCGACGGCCACCTCAGCTACAGCGGCCAAATCCTCCAGGCTGAGAACGCCGCCCGTGGGATTACCGGGGGAGTTCAGAATGATCAGGCGGGTGCGATCTGTGACCAGGCTGCGAAATTCGTCTACGTCAAAACAGAACTGGCGCTCCTCCCGCAAGGGTAGGGGCACAGCTTTGCCGCCGACGAAGTTGATCATACTCTCGTAGATGGGGAAGCCGGGGTTGGGGTAGATGACTTCATCTCCCTCCTCGACCAGGGAAATAATCACAAAGTACATAATAGGCTTGGCCCCCGGGGTCACCACGACTTCGTCAGGCTGGACGTCGGGCAGACCGCGGCTGCGGCAGATGTGTTCCGCGATGGCGCGACGGAGTTCCGGTATGCCGGCGGAGGGGGTATAATGGGTATGGCCGGACTGTAACGCTTTTACACCGGCCTGGACGACGTTTGCAGGCGTGTCGAAATCGGGCTCCCCGATTTCCAGGTGAATAATGGTCTTTCCCTGGGCCTCTAGAGCGCGGGCGCGGGCCAGAACTTCAAAAGCGGTCTCTGTACCAAGGCGGCTCATGCGGCTGGCGATTCTCATATGCTCCTCCAACAAGGAATGGGTTGGGTATAGGTAGAAGACTATAGTTTAGCATGCTGAGCGGCTGGCGTCAAAAATGGGAGGGTGCCCCCTGTTCCTGGGAGCGTTCCCGAACCGGGTTCGGGCGCGTCTCGCTCGCATTGGGCGCACATGCGACCAGGAAATCCAATAAAATGCGATTGCCCTGGGAGAGGTTTTGCGTTGACAGCAATTGGGTGCCGTGATAACATAACTTCGCGAGAAGGTAGTCACATATCGAAAGGTATTACCATGAAGGAAATGGAAGAGCACATCCGAATAGTCACCGAGAAAGGTCAAGTGACAATTCCAAGCACTATGCCCCTGGAGGACACGTTCGGGTCTGTAACACCCTATAGCCAACCGGAAAATTTCCAGAGCTTGCGTAATATAGCTGTGGAAGAGCACGTAGAAAAAGCGATTGCGGAGATGAGAGATTAACTGTACAATTGGAGCCTATGGATAGATCCGTCATTTGACGGTTATTTAGAAGATTCGACTAATTCGGTTCCCCATGAAATTTTACCCCAATCTTCATATCTAAGGGAGTCATTTATGAGTACACGCACAGCGGTAATTATCGGCGGCGGTGTCATCGGTTTGAGCACCGCGTATCACCTGGCGCGCAAGAATTACGGCAAGGTTATTCTATTGGATAAAGGTCCTGTCGGAGATGGCGCCAGCAGTCGCGCCGGGGGGATCATCACGGATCTGATGTGGAGCGAAACCGGGGTGCGAGCGCGGGTCAAGAGCTTGCAGCTCTACCGGGAGCTTTCCCTGGATTTGGAAGGGTACAAGTTTCAAGATGTGGGATGCCTGAATTTTTTCGAAAAAGCCTCCTATCCGGATAGGGAAAAGTTATTCCCGATTTACCGCAAGCTAGACGTGCCGTTTGAGGTGCTGGATGCTAAAGAGATGCACCGGCGCTGGCCGGCGCTGCAGGCGCCAGCAGAGATTATCGGGGTACATGATCCCTTGGGGGGCTATAGTGAACCGGACGAATATATACCGGCTATCACCCGCAAGATTAAAGCCCTAGGAGTCGAAGTGCGGGAGCACCAGCAAATCCAGGATTTTGTGCTGCGCGGCGGGCAGGTGCGCGGGGTGGTCACGGCCCAGGGCGCCATCGAAGCGGATGCCGTCGTCAGCACAGTGCATGCCTGGACGTTGCCGGTATTGGGAGAGTTGGGATTGAGCTATCCGATCAAAACCTTTGTCCACCAACGATATGTCACCAAGCCCCTGCCCGCGCCGGTGAAGTTACCGGCGGTGAACGCCAACCCGATGGGCGGGTATGTGCGCCCGGCGACAGGCAACCGCCTGTTGGTGGGAGTAGAGACGGCTGAGCGGGAGGAGCACCGGGTAACGGCGAAGGATTGGCATATGTCGGATCTGACGGTACCGGCGGGACTGAAAGAGGAGCTCTACGAAAGGTTTGTGGAGCTGGTGCCGGTACTGGCGCAGACGTCCTGGGAGACGGAGAAGGTGGGTCTGATTATGTTCTCCATGGATGGCGAACCCATTTTGGGACCGGTGGCACAATATCCGGGACTCTTCGTCGGCACGGCGTTCCATTCGGGCGGATTCGCTTACAACCCGGTGGCGGGAATGTTGTTGGCGGAGTTTGTGGCGGAGGGCAAAACCAGCATCGACGTGAGCGATTTCTCACCGGAACGATTTACCTCGCAAGAGACGCAAGCCCACCTGGAAAGGACGCTGGCGCAGAAGGATTCGATCCGCCGGCGCCATTAAACCTTCAATCCCAGAAGCACAGGAGCAAGTAGAGTGGATATCCCCTTGTTGTTTGGACCGTACGGCCGGGCGGCTCTGGAATATGGCAGCAGGCTGCCAGAGTATGGCGCCAACGCCGCCTGGTTCCACGGCTTCGACACAGAAGCCTTTGAAGTGTGTGCCCAACACCACCTGGCGCCATGTGTCGAGTTTAAAACCTTCCGCGCCGATTTTAAGGCACATCCGGAACTCATCCCCACCGGGATAGATGGCAAACCCATTCGATTTGGCGATAAAGTGCAGGGCATCTGCCTGTCGCAAAAAGCCTACCTGGAGGAAACTGAAAAGGATTTGCTGGCCGGTGTGGCCGCATTTCGCCCGACGGGTATCTGGCTGGATTACCTGACATATGCCGGCTGGTTTGAGACCCCTACTTCTCGGCTTATGGTGTCACTCCGGCCGGTGCGGTAAAGCCTGACCTGGTGGCGCCGGGGAAGAATATCATCGGTTATTTGCCGGAAAATAATGTATTGAAAATCGGTATGGCCCATCCGGTTAACCGGATCAATACGACCTATTTCAAGATGTCGGGTACTTCCATGGCCGCTCCTATGGTGAGCGGAGCCGTGGCTTTATTGTTACAGGCCAAACCCACTCTCACACCGGACCAGGTCAAATATGTGCTGAAGGCCACGGCGGGCAAAGCCAATCGCTGGCCGGGTTATGATGCGGTGCGAGCCGGGGCCGGTTATCTGGATATCTTCGCTGCGGTGAATTCTGCCACTAGCCAGAGCTCCAATGTGGGTTTGATAGCCAGCCAGCTTCTGTGGTCCGGAAGCAGCCCGGTCATCTGGGGCAGCGTGAACTGGGATTCGGTGAACTGGGACAGCGACTATTGGGGCCCCTAATCCCTGGTATGTGGTGATCAGGCGCATATCGATATATTGCCCAATATGGGGAGCTGTAAGGCCACTTGTCAGGCATAGTTTGATAAGTGGCCTTTTACAGTATTCAGCTTATCTGGATTATCCGTACCGAATTTTTATTGACGATATTGCGCTATTACCCTCGTCTGGCAGCGCGTAAGAGGAGGGAGTTTTTATGTTACTATCTCATTGGTTTAATTTGTGGCGTTCTTCGGTTGTATAGCATTGGCTGGCGGTATGTTATGTCCTGACCTGCGGCCTCGTGCTCAGCCTGGGGTTTTTGCGCCTGGGTGCAGTGCATGCGGCGGCTGACCCGCTCTGCACGGTCAACAGCGTGGAAAAAGGCAACTATACCGCTCTGCAGGATGCCGTAGCTGATCATAATTGCACTACCATTAGCCGATCCTTAACCCTCCAGGGGACTGGAACGGGGAGCACCATCGTGGATGGCAACCGGGCTGGGACAGTGATATCGATCACCGCAGGGAGTCTGGTAACCATCAGCGATGTGACTATCCAAAATGGCAAGGCCACCAATGGCGGCGGTCTCTTCATCAAAGGGATACTGACCCTAATCAACAGCACCATCGTGAGCAACACAGCATCCGCCGGCGGCGGTATCATTACTGGAAAATTTGCCAGGGTGACCCTCAAGAACACCCTTCTCGCTAACACTGGCGGCAACTGCTTCGGTCCTTTCTCTTCCGCCGGCCATAATCTCAGCAGCGATGCGACCTGTACGGATTTTATCGCTACCGGGGATATCACCAACACCAACCCCCTATTGGGACCATTACAGGCCAATGGAGGTGCTACCCTGACCCAGGCTCTCTTGCCCGGCAGCCCTGCTATCGACGCCGGTGATGACAAGGAATGCCCTGTTACGGATCAACGGGGTATTAAGCGTCCCCAGGGGGGGTACTGCGACATCGGGGCGTATGAGTATGAGTATGAGTGGAGTAGGCCTATAACACGCAATTATTTGCCTTTCGCCGGGCAGCATGTAATAGTACGTTAACATCCTGAACCTTTCCAAACACATAATCTTCTACTGTCCTGTTGGACTACGCCGGTTCTTTGGTGATACACTAGCAGACTCCCGGAAATTCCCTCATCCAAAAATGAATCGGAGGAATAAACGTGCGACGTAACAAGGTTCGCGAGTCACTGAACAATAACCGGCCCACCCTCAGTACCCATATTTTTAGTACCTGGCCCGCGGTGATTGAAGCTATCGGTCATACTGGGTTATTCGACTACATAGAGTTTAGCGCCGAATATGCTCCCTGGGATCTGCACGATCTTGACAATATGTGCCGCGCGGCGGAACTGTTCGATTTGGGCATGATGATCAAGCTCGACCAGGAGCCGCGCAAGTTCCTGGCGCAGCGATCTATCGGCGCAGGATTTCAAAATGTCTTGTTTGCCGACTGCCGCTCCGTGGCAGATGCCCAGGAGTGCCTGCAGGCTGTGCGCCCCGATCATCCCGCCTCCGGCGGCACGCATGGCGTCGCCACCCGCCGCGCTACCTATATGCTCTACGGCGGTACCCCTGAGTACGTGCAGGCGCTGAACGATACGGTGGTCGTGTTGATGATTGAGAAGAAGGGCGCCGTGGAGCAACTGGAGCAGATCCTCTCTCTAGGTGGTATCGATATGATCCAGTGGGGTCCTGCCGACTATTGCATGAGCATTGGCAAGCCGGGGGAGTGGCACGCACCCGAGACCAGGGTTGTGGAACGGCACGTCATCGAGACCGCCTTGCGGTTGGGCGTCGCCCCGCGCGCCGAGATCAACACGCCAGATGAAGCCAAATACTACCTGGATATGGGGGTACGCCATTTCTGTCTAGGGACGGATCTATTCATTCTTTATGATTGGCTCAGAGTAAATGGCGAGAAGGTGCATAAAGCCCTGACTTCATAGATAAAGAAAGTTTTCTCACCTTGTAATCTTATGCTATAATCATCGCATATCGTTCGTAAAGGGAGAATCTCCATGCCGATCAACAAGTCAGAAAAAATCTGGTTTAATGGTGAACTCGTGCCGTGGGACCAGGCCAAAATTCACGTCATGTCTCATGTGCTGCATTACGGTTCCAGCGTATTCGAGGGTATCCGCTGTTATGACACCCGCCAGGGTTCGGCCGTCTTCCGTTTGCGGCCGCATGTGCGGCGTCTCTTCGACTCCGGCAAGATTTACCGCATGGAGATAAAATATACGCCCGAGCAGATTGAGCAGGCCATTTTGCAGACTATCCGCGCCAACAAGCTGCCCGCCTGCTATGTTCGCCCGCTGGTCTTCCGTGGCTACGACAGTATCGGTGTGGATCCACGCAACTGTCCGGTGGAAGTAGTCATCGCCACCATCGAATGGGGGCGCTATCTGGGGCAGGAGGCCATCGAAAATGGCGTTGACGTCTGCGTCTCTTCCTGGAACCGCATGGCCCCCAACACCTTCCCTGCTATGGCCAAAATGGGCGGTCACTACGCCAACTCTCAATTGATGAAAATGGAAGCCCTGATCAACGGCTACTCTGAAGCCATTGCCCTTGATGTCAACGGCTATGTTTCCGAGGGCAGCGGTGAGAACATCTTCATCATCCGCGATGGCGTGATCACCACACCTCCGCTGGGGGGTTCCATCCTCTCCGGCATCACGCGGGACAGTGTGATGCAGATCATCAAGGGGCTAGGATATGAACTACGGGAACAACTGATCCCCCGCGAGGCCCTCTACCTGGCGGATGAGGTTTTCCTCACCGGCACTGCCGCCGAGGTCTCCCCTATCCGGACTGTCGATCGCATCTCCGTTGGCTCCGGCAAGCGCGGCCCTATCACCGCCTCCATCCAGAAAGAATTCTTCGGCATTGTCACCGGTGAGCTGGAAGACAAATACGGTTGGTTGACCCCCGTCAATAAATAACTGCGACGCACAGCTTCTTTGGGGGACAAGGCGGAATCCCAGAGATTCCGCCTTGTCCCCCGGCGATTATCAAAACATCGGTTCCGGCGTCACTCCGGCGAACAAATCCCGCTCTTTCGCCTCCTCGGCTACCGGCTGCGGCACCGCACGGCTGAACGATTCCTTCCCCATCGCCCGCCGCCGCAGGAAGCGCGGGAACATGCCGAAGGCCCCCGGTCCCGAACCCTGGCTCTTATGGCAGGCCGAAGCTTCCTCTTTCTGGTTCAGATAGGGGGCCACGTCGATTACCGTGGTGACCGGCAGGTTCACCTCTGCGATCCGCTTCAGATTGATATCCTTATTCCGCCCGATCCGCTGCGGGTCGGCTCCGAAGAGTGGCATCAGCCGTACCACCAGCTTGATCAGATTCCGTGGAATAGTGGAGTAATATAGCTTTTGCGGTTGGTATGGCGCCCATCCCTTCTCAACCTGTCCAGCAAAGGCTGTACCTTCCCCCGCCCGCTGAAAAGCCGCCACGGTCGCCTTATGGCAGGCGATATGGTCGGGGTGAAAATACCCTCCTACCGGATCAAAGGTTATTACCACCTGGGGCCGCAGCTCCCGCATCAGCCGGACCAGTTTCTCCGTTACTTCTTCCAGCGGCGCCGCCACCAGGCTCTCGGGATGCAGGTTATCCGCCGAACCTTCCATCCCTGAATCCCGGTACTCCAGGAAATTGACCCCCGCCAGGCCCAGGTGCCGCGCCGCGCAATACAATTCCTGGGTGCGTAATTGGGCAATATCCTTGTATCCCTCCAGCAGCGCCTCGTCTACCCCGCCTACCTCTCCCCGCGTAGCGCACGCCAGGTATACCTGCACCCCTTCCGCCGCATATCGCGCCAGCGTCCCGCCTGGTCCGAACGACTCGTCATCCGGGTGGGCAAACACCGCCAATAAAACCCGTGGTGTTACACTCATCTACACACTCCTATTGTGTTCCCTCTCGAAGGCCCAGAATCCATCCCTGGCGCCGCTTTGTGCTATCTCCCTAATCCCGGCAGTCCTTGCAACGATGTACGGGCATAAATCAACGTATCTCGCAAGCTGCCATCGGTGCCGCGCGAGTCGTTGTGTAAATGTCCTTCCAGTACAAAGCCCAACCGCTCCGGCACGGCTATGCTGCGCAGGTTCCTGGCATCCATGCGGATCTCCACCCGCCTGGCCCCTAATGTCTCGAAGGCAAAGCGCGTAATTCGCCCCGTTGCCTCGGTGATAAAACCCTGCCCTTGGAAACAGCTCCGCACCCAGTACCCGATCTCAAAACTGGGCACTTCCCATTGGATTCGGTGCAGACCGCTGCTGCCTACCAGGGTCTCCGTGCCCTTCAGGTATAGGTGCAGGCGTAGATCCTGCCGCGCCAGGAACTTCACCTGCGCCTGGCGCACATTCTCCTCGGTATCCTCCGCCGGCCCCACGTGGTGTGCCCAGGGCATCCACGGCAGCAGCTCCTCCAGGCTTTCCATGATCGCCGCATGCATCTCCGTCCCGTCTCCCGGTTGCGGCCCGCGGATTAACAACCGCCGGCTCTCGAAACTCTCCGGAAAATCCCGCATGATCCCATCCATCCCACTCGCCCTCTCTCACGCCACCTCTGGACCAACCCCTTACCCTCTCACGCTGTCATTTTATCAGAAATCCCCCGCCCTCACAACCCAGGAACCGTCCCGGTCCATTTTGAAACCTGCCCCGGAAAGTAGTATAATCCCCACATACTACCTGGAAAGGAGCATCTCATGTCGAACACACCCATCCGCTTCGGTATTCTGGGCGCCGCCCGCATCGCCCGCACCCAGCTCATCCCAGCCATGCGCCAATCCGCAGAGGTCGAGCTGGTAGCTATTGCTAGCCGCGACGGCGCCAAAGCCCAGGCGGCTGCGCTGGAGCTCAATATTCCCCGTGCTTACGGCTCCTATGAGGAGCTGTTAGCTGATCCGGACGTGGATGCTATTTATAACCCGCTGCCTAACCACCTGCATGCTGAATGGTCCATTAAGGCGGCCCAGGCCGGCAAACACATCCTCTGTGAAAAACCGCTGGCCATGAACGTTGATGAGTGCCTGGAGATGGGCGCGGCCGCCGATAAAGCCAGTGTTATTCTGATGGAAGCCTTTATGTACCGCTTCCACCCCCGCTTCGAGCTGGCTCGCCAACTGGTAGCCGGGGGTAAAATTGGCCGCCTCCGTACCATACGTTCCAGCTTTAGCTTCACCCTCACCAACCCGGAGAATATCCGCATGAAGCCGGAATGGGGCGGCGGCGCCCTGATGGATATCGGCTGCTACTGCATCAACGCTTCGCGCTTGTTGGCGGGTAGCGAGCCGGATATCGCCTTCGCCTGGGCCGAAAACGGCGATACCGGCGTCGATATGGCCTACAACGGTATGCTCCACTTCCCCGGCGCTCAGGGAGAGGTGGTTGCCCAGTTTGATGTGAGCTACCTGGCTGTACGAAACCAATCCTACGAAGCTGCCGGCACCGGCGGCAGCCTGCATGTGCGCCAGGGAGCCTTCTTGCCCCCGGACCACGATCCCAAACCCATCGAGCTCCTCACCCACGAAGGCGCCACCACTCTAACTGCCGAAGGCGCTAACCCATATATGCGCATGGTCGACCATTTCGCCCGCTGCATCCGCGGCCAGGAGACCCTGCGCTGGACCGTCACCGACGCCGCCGCTAACATGGCCGCCATCGAGGCCCTTGCCACCAGTGCTCGCTCTGGTCGCCCTGTTCCCGTCCGCGCAATCCCATGAAGATTAGGTGTCGGTCTGTGGATGATTAACTTTTAATACATCATCAAGAGGCTATTGTAATGTGATCAAAACCTGAATTACCCCCAGGCTCTTGTCCAGACGGGCCAATGCCTTGCCGATAATTGCGCCGATGCACTTCCCCCGCTCCTCGCAGCGCATGGCATGGCCAGGTGTAGCGGAGCTCACCAGCAAATCTCCCGCTTGAATCGCTCCGTTCTCCGCACTCACCTTGACCGGTACCACGCCGACCAGTGCCAGGGGCACTTTCCCCTTGTCCCCTTCCTTGAAACCACCCAGGAAACCGGGTTGGCTGGAGAAAACCCCCGCAACCGTCGTCTGGTAGGCTTGGGTGCTGCGGGTGAGCCGTCCATCCGGAGAGATGGCCAGCACATCTCCGGGTGACAGCCCCTCCGCGGCCGGCAGCAGTTCCGCGAAATCCGCCGCAGGGGTGCTATACGAGCCATCCGCCCTAACGTTGCCCGCCTGGTCCACCTTGAAGCGCAGGTTGCCGCCGGTAGAGGTGCCAAAGGCCCGGATCAGGTCCCCGGAACCCGTGTTAGCGACCACCAGGGTGGCGTCGCTGCTGGTGCTCATTCCATAAATGGCGATGCCGCTGCTGCCATTGGCGTTGGCAGCCAGCGCCGCACCCGGGGTGCCCGTGCCGCCGCTGGTAGCGGATACGCCGTGATTGCTGGCGCTGGTTCCGCTGACGCCAATACCGCTGCTGCTAACAGCCTCCACACCGGTACTGGTGTCGCTGGTACCCCGCACACCCGGAGAGCCGGAGCTTAAGCCTACTACTCCGTAGCCGGTGCTATCGGCATCGCCGACCACGCCCCCTATGTAGGTGCCAAACCCGCTGCCACTGCCATGTTGGCCGCGCACCCCACTGCCGCTAAGGCTGGTACCTAGCACGCCGGCGCCACCATCGGAACTGATGCCCTTGACTCCTACCCCACCGGCTACGTTCTCCCCGATCGTACCGAACCCTGCGGGGGAGTTCGACTGGCCGTAAACTCCGATATTCACACCGCTCGTTCCGACGGCCCAACCGTAAACTCCGTGGCCCGAATTGGTGATACCGAAGACACCGGCGCCGCTGTCCGTGTCGCCCCATACCCCGGTGGTCGTCGGGGGATCGTTCCCGCTGCCGTTGTTGACCGTGGCACGCAGGCCAATCCCGGAACTATTTGTGGCGGTGAATATCCCACCGTAATCCGGCCCCTGGCCGATAATTGTCGGGGAACCGCTGCTCAGCCAGGACCCGGCCACCAATTGCAGATCCTGCACCGTGACAGCGCCATCGTGGTTCACGTCATACTGCGGGTTATAATTTCCAGCCACTGGTGCCTGCTGGTCTGCTGGCCGCCCGGGTCCCTGGGCGACAGCCTGGCTCGTGGTAGCCACTCCCAGCAAAACGACCAGCATAAAACTCCTTTGCGCCCATCGCCATGCATGCATTCTCATCCTCCCTTGTCGGCCTGAGGAAGTCCGAACCCCCCAAAAGGCGCATTTGCGAGACCAATTTATATGGTAAACCTTGATTATGCCGGAGGTATTCCCGGTGTCAATATGGTGAGGGAGAGTTTGGTGTCAGGTAGGGCAATGGGGAATCTTGTCTGGTTGGGAAGTCACCTTCCTGGCTTATCTAGGCGTCATCTCTATCCGCGACCGTAAATCCCGCAGCCGCTCCTCAATCTCCCGCATCGATTCCTCAATCTGGCTGATCCGCTCATTTTGTGATCGCACAAACCGTGTATATGGCGCCACTGCTTCCCGGATGCGCTCCATCGACCGGTCCATCTCCGTCACAAACTGCCCCCGCAGCGACTGGGCCAGCCGCCCCCGCAGCTCCTCGGTATCCGCGTGGAAGCGCACCCGTGCCTGGTTGCGCCGCCAGGGGAGGATAAACAGCCCTAATCCTGCCAGCATACTGGCCGCCAGGATGCCGGTCACATCTGCCGCTGCCGTCCCCACCATCAGCGCAATCGCCGTGCCTAACCCAACGGCGCCCACGCCGGTGATCGCCGTCTGCGCCACCGCGTCCCGCATATTAAGTGCCAGCCCATCGGCTTCGGCCTGCCGGTCGTAACTGTCCACCACCTTCAGAGCTGCCCCGCCCACCGATTGTAGCAGTTCTCGCCGGTTATAGTCGAAGGAGCCACCCACTTCGCCGATCAGTCCTTCTTTGACCTGTACCTGGCGCCTTTTATTGACATAATCCATGATAGATTGCCACATGCGCAACTCCCGGTCGACCATCCAATCGATCAGGTCCTGCACCCCGTGCTCGATCCGGTCCGCCGCATCGGCTACCACTTCCTCTTCAAACTGCTTAGAGATTTTGTCCGTATTCATCAGATTCCGCACTTGTGTCAGCCGGATGTGCGTCTCGAAGAAGACCTCCGCCCGGTTGTCCATCTCGTGGATCAGATTTTCAATCCGGCTCAGCCGGTTAGCGAAATCCGCCTCCATATCTTTGCGGTAAAGTTGCAACTGCGCCTCGATATTTTCGATAGTCTTCATATCCTCAGCCAGCAGATCAAGTCGCTGTTGCGCTGTGCCATGGTAAGCCAATACCAGCCGCTCCGCCACCCCCAGGGGATTTAACAGTTTCAGCCGCACGCGGCTTTCCTCGTCCAATGTATCAAAAATATAGGCCTCTAGCGCCCCAAACCCGCTCTCCTCCCATTCCTGCTCGTCCCCCGGCAAGACAGTGGCTGCCATGCCATCACCTGTAGCCAGCCCACGCTGCGTACTTTCCGGTGCGGTACCCTCCTGTTGACCTGCCCTGGCCTGCTCCCGAGCGCGCAACTTTAAGCGCAACGCTTTACGGGCCGCCACCGGGAAAATCTCCGGTTTTAGACCCAACAACTGTGCCGCGTTCTCACGGATATAACTCAATACCTTGTCGCGCTCGGCCTGCGTCTCCAGCAGATCGATCTTATTCAAAATCACAATAATCTTCTTGCCCCAGGCTCGTACCTGTTCTAGGAATACCCGCTCGCTCTCGGTAAAAGGGCGGTCGGCAGAAGTCACAAATAACACCAGGTCGCTGCGCGGTACAAACTCCTCCGAAATCTCCTGGTGCCGTCGCACTATGGAATTTGTTCCCGGCGTATCTACCACACTAATCTGGTGCAAAAACTCGGCCGGAAACGTACGGATAATGATCTCATTCTCCACCATCCGCTCGCTGGCTTCGCTGCCATAGCGCAGGATGTGGATATGCTGCGTCGTCGGCGTCACCCCCTCGGGCATGACCCGCTGTCCCAGCAGCGCATTAATAAAGGTGGATTTGCCGGAGTTGAACTCGCCCACGATCACCAGCAAAAACAAGTCGGTCAGGCTCGCCACCGCCTGCCGCAATACTGCCAGATCCTCCGGCGCGGCTTCAAACCCCAGCAACACTTCCCGCAACTGGCCCAGCAGGGCCTGCTCCTGATTCAAATACCCCTGTTGCTGCTCATCCAGAATCTGCACCGGCCCTACTTGTGTTTGCACCGTCACCGCTCACCCTCCATCCCTGCGTTTATCCTCGCCTATCTCTCCATAGACCTTCAAACATAAGCCTCATACAATAAGTTTACAGCACTTACCAGAGCTTGTCGAGCCGATCCACCTATCTGTGCCCGCCACTCGCAGTATAAATAACAATTGATATCCCCTTTGCTTTGGTCTCCCTCGCCTTGTACCAGGGCGTATAGCTGCACGCTTATGGGATTTGATCAAGGTCCCCCTCTTCTGGGGCTTGCTGATCATTATGGCTTTAATCTTGTCCCTGTTGTGGTGGAAACGCGGCTGGTGGGACCGGATCATCATCCTGGTAATCACGACGGGAGGGGCCTACTTGCTGGACACCCTCCTGAAGCTCTTTTTCCAAAGGGCGCGCCCCGATATCATCGGCCAACTGATAGTAGAGCAGGGCTACAGCTTCCCCGCCAATATCTTCGCCTTCAACCGCTACCACCGCGCCCCCCAGACGACCCCCTCTCCATAGGACAATTTGCTAATTGTTCAACGATTGGGATGGGCGTCTCTTCGCGGATTATGCTGCTCTCAGAGCAATCGCATCTAAATTGGATGTCGCCCGCTATCGCCGCAGAACCGTCCTGGGAGCGGCCCGAACGCAGTTCGGTAACCATTCTGGTCCGCACCGTGCGCGATTAATGCGAGCGAGACACGCGCGCTCCCAGGAAATCCATTAAGATGCGCTTGCCCTGATGCTGCTCCGCTTGCCATCCCCTACACAAATCGCTACAATCAATCTGTTACTCTTTTCACAGTATTAAGGGTGTTGTGCCATGACCGAGACCCAATCTATCACCCAGGAGCAGGCCCTGGCTGCTGCTCGCCTTTGCATCCGGCTGCTGCAGGAGCGCTTTGGCGCGCGGCATGTCCTCCTCTTTGGTTCCCTGGCAGGCAAGGAAGGGCCTTGGCACTCCCGATCTGATATCGACCTGGCCGTTGCCGGCCTGGCCCCTGAAGACTTCTTCGCTGCCTATGCTGCCTGTCGTGAGTTGCTGCCACCTGGCCTGGAACTGGATTTGGTGCCTTTAGAGCGGGTCTATCCGGAGATGGACCGCCGCATACGAGGGGAGATAGATATGCCGGCAGATCCGATCCTGGCGATCAAGGCAGTCATCGATCTTGAGCTAATTGCCCTACAGCGCGTAGTCCAGGAGATGGCGGATGTGCTGCTACAGTGCCAGCAGCCCCCCAGCCATGTGGAATTAAGAGCCATAGCCAGTATGCTCCACGAGTTCTATAATGGCGCCGAGCGTATTTTCGAGCGGATTGCCGTGGGGCTGGATGAGGGGTTGCCGCGTGGCAGCAATTGGCATGCGGACTTGTTAAATCAAATGGCCCTACCGCGGGAGCATGGTCGTCCGGCGGTTATAGACGAGCCTTTACGCGCCCGTCTGAAAGAATATTTGGATTTTCGCCATTTCTTCCGCCATGCCTACGGCTACACTTTGGAATGGAGTCAACTTCGCTGGAAGGCCGAGTCGCTGCACCATACCTTCCACCTCTCGCAACACCAGGTGCAGAGTTTCTTCGAGGTACTAACAAGAGGTAACCAATGATCGATCGCACGTTAGCGGAGGCAGAGGTATCCCTTAGAGCCGCTCCCGTATTACCTGCAAAAGCTGGGAGATGGTCTTCCTCACCGCATCGGGCCAACCCCGGCCGGGAAGGAAGGGCGGAAATTGGGAAGCCTGCCTTTCCTCCCAGGTATTCGTCCAACCGCTGCCGTCCCATAACAGATCAGCTCCCGGCATCCCTGCCGCCCGGACCATACCCGCCGGGTTGCCGCCGTTACGGCTAAACGTGTTCCCATGCACAAAATTCTCATCAGGCGTGGGATCTACGTCGAAGAGCATATCCTTAGGGAAGATATTCGTCAGGCTGATTACTGCCACTCCTACCGAGTTATTCCCCGTGATCTCATTCTGGGTCACTTCGGTATTATCCGCTGCCATAATCAGAACCCCCGTACCCGGGGGTACATTGTGTACGATGGCGTTCTTATCAGCGAAATTCTCCAGGTTATTATTGACCACCCGGTTGCCCACCACCCTGGTGTGATGCCCCACTTTAGATGGATTATGCGGTAGCAGGAATACTAGAATCCCCCCGCTGTTCTCATGCACGACATTGTTGGAGACCAGCGCGTTGACCGAATTCTCAATTTCGATACCCGTGACATTGCCGTATACTTCACAATCCTGTACCACAATATCTCGGGATTGGCCGACATAAATGCCCGCATCCCGTACCCCGGTGACATGCACTTGCTCCACCAGGATGTGCTGGCTCTCTACCGGGTAAACCCCATACAACCCCGTCTGCTCTATATTCAGATCCCGCATGGTTACCCCATCTACTCCCTCCGCCGCCACGCCGTTCGTGGTGTAATGCCGGATATCGAAGCCTTCTATGGTGAAGCCGTTCCCCGCGGCCAGCACCCCATCCGCCCGCCAGTTTTCGCCCTCCAGCACAGGCCGCCGGCCATCCTGGGTGATACCCCGCAGGGTAATATGTGCCAGGTCCACCGATAGCGACTCGCGATACGTGCCCGGCAGCACTTCAATAGTATCCCCCGGCCAGGCCCGGTCGATGGCTGCCTGGATCGCCTCTCCCGGCCGGACGGTAATCGTCTGAGCGCCGGCCGGCCGCGTCCCGGTCGTTCCATCCGGAGCCTGGCGCCCCACGTTCATGATCTTGACCAGAGCCCGCGCCGGGTTCTCCAGCCGGGGTACCACCGGCAAGCCAGAGGGTACCTCGGCAGGGATCTCCGGCAGAGCGGATTCGTCCGTTAAAGCGTACAGAAACGCTACCAGGTCTGCCTGCTCCTGCGGCGTGAGCCTAAAGGGCCGGATCTTATCATCCAGGTTGGGCAGCGCCTGACCCAGCCCATTCCCGCCCCCTTTCGCGTAGAATTCGATAACCTCATCCAGGGTTTTGAAGGCGCCGTTATGCATATAGGGGGCTGACAGGGCCACGTTCCGCAGGCTTGGCACCTTGAAGGCCCGCTGGAAGTTACTCCCCGGCACGATTTCGCCGCGACCCAGGTCCGGCGCCGCGCCAGGCATATCCGGTACTCCAATGACCTTGAAATCCGGGTTGGCAAAAGTAGGCGGTCCATGACACTCAAAACAGCGCGTCTTCACCGAACGAAAGAGGTTTAGGCCGCGCCGTTGGGCCGGGGTGAGCGCATTGATATCACCCGCCACATACCGGTCATAGGGCGCATTGCGGCTCACCAGGGTGCGCTCGAAGGCGGCGATGGCCTTGGTGATCGTATCGAGGTTCACGGCTGAGCCGTGCTGCCCGCCGAATGCCTGGTCAAAACGCTGCGCATAGTCGGGGATGGCACTGACCCTGGCGGCCACCTCATTGCCATCCGCGCCCATTTCCTGGGCGGTTAAGATGGGACCCTTTGCCTGGTCTTCCAGGTCTGCAGCGCGCCCATCCCAGAATTGGCGCATATTATACGCCGTGTTCCACACGGTTGGCGCGTTGCGCCGCAGCGCCTCTCCTCCCTGGCGGTCATGGCCCAGCCCCTGTCCTCCCTGCCCCATCGCCCGGTCTCGGCCATCGCTAAAGCCCAGGTCCGGATGGTGGCAGGTAGCACAAGAAATATCCCTATGTTGCGAGAGGATCGGGTCAAAATAGAGCAATCGACCCAGCTCCACGCGCTCCGGTGACATAGGATTATCCGGGCGCAGCACCGGCGGCGGGAAGGTTTTTTGCAAACTCCCGCCGCGCTGATCCAGCCTGCCGGCCAGCGCCTCCGGTGGAGCAGTGGTGTGTACTGGCGTCACCATGACGGCCCATACCATCACAGCAAGGCAGGTAGCAACCAGGGCCAACCCACCTGTAGCCAGGATGATGACCAGCAACTTGCGCAACGCGCGCTCCTTCGTGGATGAATAGACGGTATCGCCTGATCGCCTCGCCCCCAGGGGCATGGGCTTAGGGCGAATCATAGGGTAGGCGGATTTTAGCATACTACCGCAAAGGGGGCAATCGATTGCCGCTTTTTGACTCTGCCCTCTATCGGTGGTATGATTAACTTACCTCATTCTTGAGCAGGAGGATTATATGGCCCAAGTGTTGCGCAGCCGGCATCCCCATTATGCCGCACTGTTGGCAGGATTGGAACAGGATGTGGAGCGCCTTAATCGCCCGGCTTTGCGGCGCTATCTGGAGCGCAGGCTGCAGGATCTGGATTTCCGGATTGAGCAAATTGCAGAGCGGCGTTATGCCGAGCGCATGCCATTTCGCCCAATGGAAACATTGGAGGAGATCTGGCAGGACCTATTTGAGTTGAATTATCTCGAAGCCAGCCGGGAAGCCATGCAAGAGACGTTGAAATCCTTGCACTTCACCCATTAAACAAGAGCAAGTTAGGAAAGATTCGTAGCTAGTGGCTGTATGAAGACTATATCTGCCTATAACAAGGAACCAGTTATCTAGCTTCGACGTCCTTTATAACCAATGGTGCTAGTTTTAGAGTGAGAACTCAGCGATGCTCATCTTAAAAGGATTGGCCTCAGGATGAAGCCTGTGAAACAAGTCAAGCAGGATGTTGAACATGGCAGCCACATAGGCCAGACGTGCCTGGATATATGGC